>CANHTS010000019.1 GCA_947463435.1 Flavobacteriales bacterium
TGTCATCTCGTTGGCTGTGTTGAAGGATTGTTGCGTGCTCGGGTTTTTCAAAGGCGCCCTGCTCAGCGATCCGCATCAGATACTGGAGCAGCAAGGCAATATTCAGGCGGCAAGGATCATTCGTTTTACTGACACTGAAAAAATACAGCGGCTGGAAAAGTCCATCCGGGAATACATAAGCGAAGCAATAGATTTCGAGTCACAAGGGCTAAAAGTTCAGACAGTGAAAAATCCCGAACCTTTGCCCGAGGAGTTGATTGCCACGTTGGAAGCTGACCCGGAGCTGAAAACCGCTTTTTATGCCCTTACCCTTGGGCGGCAGCGCGGATATATCATCCATTTTTCACAACCCAAACAAGCACAAACGCGGTATTCACGCATTGCTAAACATCGGGAGCGCATCCTGCAGGGATTTGGTTTCCACGATTGATGCCTGCGCGGCAGTTGCCGATTTGAGGCTTGCAGATTGTCTTCATGGATAACCTGCAATCAGGCATTTGTTGGAGGCATCTTTGGCTTGGCAGGCCTGGTCGTTCTAGTCAAATCAAGGTGCTTCGCCTTGGCTTACGGCAAGCGCAAGTGGCATTCATGGTTCTTGCCTGATACTTGAATTTACCTGGCCATCGAAGCTTTCACCCAATAAACCTCTGCCAGCCTGAACGCATTGCCTTCCTTTTCCAATAGTTCTTTCAGCGGCACTCCTTCATTTTGTTCAATGAGTTTCTGAATGCTGATAACGCGCGCCAACGGCACCAGTTCGTCTACTTTCACTTCACCATTCTTAATCATCTCCTTGAAATGGGTTTCGATGGTGCTCGGTTTGAGATTGCGCAACGCTGCTATCTCCTCCGGTTTCTTTCCTTCCCTGAACAATTCCCTTGTTTGGGCGATGCTCTCACCCTTAACCGGAGCTTTGCCTTTGCGCTTGTTTGGATGGCCGCTGCCTTTACTTGCACCGGATAACCAGGCTTCCAATGCCCATTCATCCATGCCGCCGGTGGATTTAAACGCTATGTCCGGCAATTCATCCAAAATGGCTACTCCTTTGTATACAAAACGGTGCAGGCGCGCCAGCCGCAAAGCGAGCGTTTCGCGGAACTCAAGACTTTGCTTGTATGCAGTGCGCGTGCCCGATGCGCCCACGAGCCGGGTCAGATATCCATCCCAACGAACCAGCAAATGATCTTTAAGTTGGGCCGAATACCAGGTTAGGGCGGATTTCAATTTGTCGTATATCAACTGTTCATCCGGCGGTTCCTGTTTGAATAAATCCGTCCATTGCCGCGAGAGCTTTGGTTCAATTTCCGTCCATTTAGACAGGCTGGCTGCCGTTTCGTTGAAGAGTTCTTCGGTGAGATGCGGCGCTATCCGGGTTGATTTCTTCGTTTCCTGATACCAATTGTGCAGGGCCGAACCGAGATCTGAAAAACGAAACACACGCTGGAGGTCGTTTTGCAGTTTGGCATCGCGGCCTTCATCAAGTCTCCGTTTCAGTTCCACCTCATGTTGCTCAGCAGACAAGAATGCTGCAACATGCGGATCGGTGAACAGGTTACGGTCTCCGATTTTCGAGCAGAGCACCAGCCCTTCCAGGCTGCGGCAGCGGCTGAGCGCGACATACACCTGCCCGGCTGCGAAAGATTCACCCGCGTCAATCATCGCACGGTCGAAGGTGAGCCCCTGGCTTTTGTGGATGGTAACGGCCCAGGCCAGGCGGACAGGGAACTGCTTGTATGTGCCGACCGTGTTTTCCTGCACCGCTTGCTTCTCGGCGTCAAAACGATAGCGGATATTCTCCCAGGTTTCGCGTCCGACCTTAATCTGTTTGTTGGTATCGGCGAAATGTACTTCTATCTGCTCATCGTCAAAGCCTGTAAGCGTGCCGATTTTTCCATTGAAGTATAGCCGCTCTCCGCTGCTGTCGTTGCGGATGAACATAACCTGAGCACCCGGTTTGAGATGCAGTTCACGTTCAGCCGGGACTTGTGCTTCATTGATTTCGCCTTTGATTTCCGCAGTGAAGCAAACCGCCTTGCCGGGCAATCGCGCCAGGGCGTCCTGGTTCATGCTGTCGGCTTTGCGGTTGTGGCTGGTGAGGGTGATGAAATGCTCGGAGGTTTTATGAGCAGGATGCTGCATTCTGCTGTCCAGCAGTTCTCGGTCTTCAGGGGTAATACGGTTCTCGCGCAGATTGTTCAGCAGGTTGATGAAACGCGGATCGCTCTGCCGGTAAATATGTTGCAGTTTGATTTGCACGGCCTGCAGCGATTTCCATGCTTTTGACTGGAAAAAGAAAGGCCCTTCGTAATACTTTTCAAAGGCTGCTTTTTCCTCTTCGCGCAAGACTGGTGGCAATTGGGCCAGGTCGCCTATTAGTAGTAATTGCACACCACCGAATGGGGCAGGGTTGCGGCGCACATAACGCAAAGCCAGGTCGACGGCATCGAAGATATCGGCCCTTACCATGCTGATTTCATCAATCACCAGCATTTCAAGCGTCTGCAGCAACAAGCGCTTTTCCTTGTTGTAATGGAAATGCCCGACCAGCATGTCGGTATTGTTGCCCAGGTTGGGGTCGATGCGGTCGCGCGTGGGGAAATACATGCGCAAAGGCAAACCAAACAAGGAATGAAGGGTCATACCACCTGCATTGATGGCCGCCACGCCCGTGGGAGCCGCAACCAATGTCTGTTTTGGCATGTTTTCGAGCAGTTTGCGCAGGAAAGTAGTTTTCCCCGTACCGGCGCTGCCCGTCAGAAATACGGAGATATCGGTTTCGAAAACAAATTGCCGTGCCAGTTCGGCTTCTGCATTGATGAAAATAGTATCACTTGGCAACATAACTGCTGCAATGTTACAACCAAGGGCGGGAGGCTATTCGTTTAGAAAACGTGTATACCCGTTTATACGCGCTTTTAAACGGGTCACATGTTGCGTCGGTATTGTCCGCCAACCTCAAACAGTGCCTGGGTGATCTGGCCAAGTGTGCAAACCTTGCAGGCGTCCATCAATGCGGCAAAGAGATTTTCATTTTTGATCGCCGCGATCTGAATATTCCGCAAAACCTGAGCGGCTCTGTCGCCACCGGCCTGTTGGAGATTGCGAACGGTGCTGATCTGAAACTCCTTCTCTTCAGTAGTGCTGCGGATTACTTCGCGCGGCAATACAGTCGGAGAACCTTTGCTGCTCAGGAAGGTATTCACCCCGATAATGGGCAACTCACCAGTATGCTTTAGGGTTTCATAATACAGACTCTCTTCCTGGATTTTGCCTCGCTGGTACATGGTTTCCATAGCGCCTAACACACCGCCGCGCTCTGTAATACGGTCGAATTCAGCCAGCACAGCTTCCTCAACCAAATCGGTGAGTTCTTCAATGATAAATGAACCCTGTAGCGGATTTTCGTTATTCGCCAGTCCCAGCTCCCGATTGATAATCAACTGAATAGCCATAGCCCGGCGCACGCTTTCTTCCGTTGGCGTGGTGATTGCTTCATCGTATGCATTGGTGTGCAGGCTGTTGCAGTTGTCGTAAATGGCATACAGGGCCTGCAGCGTGGTGCGGATATCGTTAAAATCGATTTCCTGCGCATGCAAACTGCGGCCGCTGGTCTGGATATGGTACTTGAGCATCTGGCTGCGGGCATTCGCACCGTAGCGCAACTTCATGGCCTTGGCCCAAAGACGGCGTGCAACCCGACCGATAACGGCATATTCCGGATCGGTTCCGTTCGAAAAGAAGAAGCTGAGGTTCGGCGCAAAGTCGTCGATGTTCATGCCGCGGCTCAGGTAGTATTCCACATACGTGAAACCATTGGCCAGCGTAAATGCAAGTTGCGTAATCGGGTTGGCACCGGCTTCTGCGATATGGTATCCGCTGATGCTGACGCTATAGAAATTTCTGACCTTCTGCTCAATGAAATACTGCTGCACATCGCCCATCAGACGCAGGGCAAATTCTGTACTGAAGATACAGGTGTTTTGCGCCTGGTCTTCCTTCAGAATATCTGCCTGCACCGTACCGCGCACCTGGCTCAGCGTATAAGCCTTGATCTTCCCGTAAACATCGGCGGGCAATACCTGGTCTCCGGTAACGCCGAGCAGCATCAGGCCGAGACCGTCGTTGCCTTCGGGCAAAGCGCCATTATAAACGGGCCTGGGCAAACCTTTTTCGGCATAAATGGCATCGATTTTCCGGTTTACTTCAGCTTCCAGCCCTTGCTCTTTGATATACAATTCGCATTGCTGGTCGATGGCGGCATTCATAAAGAAACCCAACAACATGGGGGCGGGCCCGTTGATGGTCATGCTCACGGATGTTTTCGGATCGGCGAGGTTAAAACCGGAATACAATTTTTTGGCATCGTCGAGACAGCATACGCTAACGCCGCTGTTGCCGATTTTGCCGTAGATATCGGGGCGGGTATCCGGGTCGCGTCCGTAAAGGGTAACGCTGTCGAAGGCTGTGCTAAGGCGTTTGGCCGGCATGCCGATGCTCACATAATGGAAACGGCGGTTGGTGCGTTCCGGTCCGCCTTCACCAGCAAACATGCGCGTGGGGTCTTCGCCTTCGCGTTTGAAAGGATAAATTCCGGCTGTGTAAGGGAAGAAGCCGGGTGTATTTTCCTGCATCGCCCAGCGTACCTTGTCGCCCCAGCTCTGCATGCGCGGCATGGCAACCTTGGGTACGCGGGTATGGCTCAGGCTTTCAGTATAGTTTGGAACCCTGATTTCCTTGCCGCGAACTTCGTATACATAATGCTCGCCCTGGTATTGCAGTTCTTCGCGCTTCCAGCCGGTAAGCATATCCCAGACTTCGGGTGATAGTTTGCGTTTGATGCGGTCGAATTCAGCCATCAACACGCGCAAAACATCAGCGCGTTCTGCGTCTTCATGGTTCCGCAGTTTGTCGAATGCGGCCGATTCCCCTTCGCTTACATCGAGCGATAATCCGGACAGGGTTTCCATCGAACGCCAAAGTGCATATAGTTTGTCTGCCGCTGCGGCTTGTTCTTTCACATGCTCGTCGTAACGGCGGTTGTTTTCGCTGATTTCGCTGAGATAGCGGTTGCGGGCAGGCGGAATGATGAAGATTTTTTCACTCATTTCGTCGCTGCTGTGCCAATCGCTGCGCAATTGTTCCGCACCGGTTTTGGCCACAATCGTATCCATCAGGGCGCGGTACAGGCTGTTCATACCCGGATCGTTGAACTGGCTGGCGATGGTGCCGTAAACCGGCATACTGTCTGCGTCGCGGTCGAAGAATTTGTGGTTGCGTTGGTATTGTTTGCGCACATCGCGCAGGGCATCGGCGGCTCCGCGCTTATCGAATTTATTCAGGGCAACGATATCGGCAAAATCGAGCATGTCGATTTTCTCGAGCTGTGTGGCAGCGCCGTATTCCGGTGTCATGACGTACAGGCAAACGTCGCTGTGTTCGGTGATTTCGGTATCGCTTTGGCCGATTCCGCTCGTTTCCACCACAATCAGGTCGTAGCCGGCGAGCTTGAGAATGGCCACGGCATCGTCCACATGTCCGCTCAAGGCGAGGTTGGCCTGGCGTGTTGCCATGGAACGCATGAAAACGCGCGGATTGTTGATGCTGTTCATCCGGATACGGTCGCCCAAGAGCGCGCCGCCGGTCTTCCTTTTGCTCGGATCGACTGAGATGATGCCGATGGTTTTTTCGGGGAAGTCGCTGAGATAACGGCGCACCAGTTCATCCACCAGCGAGCTTTTGCCCGCGCCGCCGGTGCCGGTGATGCCAAGCACTGGCGTCTTCAGTGCGGCCGCCTGTTCGCGCACATTCTTGAGGTATGCGGCATGTTGGGCCGGGAAGTTCTCCGCTGCGCTGATGATGCGTGCCAGGATGGACTTGTCTGCCGTGCCGGGAAACGCATGCAGCTCGGGCAAGGCGTCGCCGGTTGGGAAATCACTGCGCTGCACCAGGTCGTTGATCATGCCCTGCAAACCGAGTTCACGGCCGTCGTCGGGTGAATAGATCCGGGTGATACCGTAATCCATCAGTTCCTTGATTTCGTCGGGCAGAATCACACCGCCACCGCCGCCAAAAATGCGGATATGGCCGGCGCCTTGTTCGCGCAACAAGTCGTACATGTAACGGAAATACTCATTGTGGCCGCCCTGATAGCTGGTAAGCGCGATCGCGTTAGCGTCTTCCTGGATGGCCGTGTCCACAACTTCCTGCACACTGCGGTCGTGGCCCAGGTGTATCACTTCGCAGCCGGTTGATTGGATGATACGCCTCATCACGTTGATGGCTGCGTCGTGGCCGTCGAAAAGGCTGGCAGCCGTTACAATTCTTACTTTATTGCCGGGTTGATATACCGCTTGATCCATAGAAGATGCTGTCTTTCGGGCCGCAAAGTTAACCGTTCCGGCGTGTCAGTACGACCAGACGGGCATATTGTCGAGCCAGGCCATCCATGCCGCTGCATGCAGCAGGGCAATGACAGCCAGCAAGACGAAAAACCGCCTGCCTTGCAGGTGGTTTCTGAGTTCCAGCCATGCCGGCAGGTTGACCGATGCATACCGCGGCCAGGAGGTGATTTGACCGGTGCTTAAAGGGAAAAGGAGGTTGATGAAATGAAAGAGCAGGACTGCGGCATTGCGACGGAAAATCCAAATGACGAGTGTCAACAGCAAGATTGTATAGACGCTGAGTATGGAAATGGCCGGATCTCCGTGGTTGAAGAAAGCCATCCAGGGCCAGCGAAAACCGCGATCCCAGGCAGATTGAGCGTGTGAGAATGCGAGCGCATCGTCACAATGCACATACAGGTAGAACATCCAGATAGCCAGACCGGCAAAGGCACCGAGCAATGGAAGGCAGCGTTTGAGCCAGTTTAACAAGGCATTGCGGTGAACCAGGGTCGCAGGTGTCAGATAAAGCAGCGGGAGCGTGGCAGCATATACCAATCCGATAGGGCGGGAGAGAACCAGTAACGCTGTAAGGATAAATACCCAGAGGCCTTTTTGAAGATCCAATGCCAGCAGCAAGGCGGTCATGATCACCATCAACAGCTGTTCAGAATAGAACATGTGATGGAAGTGATGGAAGGGCAGCAGTTGGTAGCATGCCAGGAAACGAAAAATTTCACTGTCTTGCCAGCTTCTGCGGCGCAGCAGGCTGAAGGTGAGGGCGATCCAGGCGATATTGGTCAGGCATGAGAGCAGGAAGGTCGCCGGAAGGAAGGCCAATCCGGTTTGCATGAGTAGCCCAATGGATGCAGGGTAAAGAGGGAAGAAAGGAAACGGGGTTTGGGTGAGGCCGTCGGGTGCGGTGGTCGGATAACCTTGTTCGGCGATGATGCGGTACCAGGCGCCGTCGTTGCGGAAGAATACATCGAAGAATCCGCTGCCTTCCACCCACAACATACCGCTCAGGGCATACAGCAGTTTCAGCAGGAGGCTGAACAGAACGGTATTTCGGAAGTGTACGGAGCCCATGGATACTGCAATGTTAGGGCATAGCCTGATTTCGCGGAATCCTTGGATTTGCGATTCCCTGCACGATAACTTGCAGGCAGGATGAACGCCCCCCGTTTCCGTCAGTTCGTTGTATTTCTTGTAGCCATTTCTGCCGGCATCAACAGCAAGGCTTCCGAGATGATTCCCAGACAACTGTGGGATAAAATTTACCGCAGCGACATGTACGATACCGCATCGGTAAATGCACTCAATTATGTTGCAGATAAATACTGGGATAAATCGCGGGATTCAATTTTAAAGTGCAATAAGCTCTTAAAGGAACGCGAATCCCGCTATCGTCAAGCCGGATTTCAGTATGGTTTGTATTATGTGTATGCGCTGCTCGGAGGGAATAATAAACTGCTATACGACCATGCGCTGAGTGCATCATATTATTTTCAGGCTTTGAAAATCGCCGAGGCCATGAAAGATGAACTGAAAATCAACCGGATCAAAAGAGAACTGGGGCTTTTGTATTTTATACAGTCGGCATGGAAACAGGCGTTGTTGTATTTTAATCCGCTGATAGCGTATGAACAAGAACAAAACAACATTGCTCAGTTAAACCTTTATCGTTATCTGGCAGGACTTTGTCATGTTCGCATCGGCCAGCCTAATGAAGCCCTTGGTTTGTTGAAAGCTGCTTATAAATGGTCTGAAGAATACCGGGATACCCAACGGTTGCTTGAATACGGTTCGGGTTATGCTTCAGCCCTGATGGCGTCGGGAGATACGCTTGAAGCCAGAGAATTGTATGAAAAAGTGCTGCAAATAGGCAGGAATTGGAAAGAGACCGATCCCTACTTCTTTGCCACAGTTTATACCAGCCTTGCGCGTTTGGCCATGGCAGAACCCGGCAGGCAATGGCGTGCCCGAGACCTGGCCAGTATGGCGCTGAAGATCACAGACGGTAAAGTGGGGTATTACATGCCAAGGATAGAAGCCGGGCAGATTCTCTATCAAATTTATAAGAATAACCTTCGCTTTGATTCTGCAATCTATTATCTCGAACAGTGGACCCACGAGAAAGATTCGCTGGAAAGCAAGGAGAATACTGCTTTTCTGAGTCTGTTGCAGGCAGCACATGATTTCGATAAACGGGAAACAGCGCTGCGCATTGAAGAGGAAAGAAAACGACAGGTAATGTGGGTTTTGGCTGCCGTGCTCTTTCTGATCGGATTAATCATTTTCTTCTTTTACCGTTCACTTGCAAGGCAGAAACAAAGAACCGAGACCCTGCTCGAGAATATCCTTCCCAAAGAAACAATTAGCGAACTAAAGACATTCGGTCATGCCATACCCCGTATTCACGACGAAGTAACGATCTTGTTTTGCGATGTGCGCAGCTTTACGACCATTGCAGAGACATTAAGCCCGGCATCGCTCGTGAGTATGTTGGATCATTACTTCCGTGGATTTGATGAAATTGTTGCTGATTTAGGTCTTGAAAAGATCAAAACGATTGGTGACGCATATATGGTTGCAGGTGGCCTGCATGAAGGAAGCGGTAATGCCGAAACAGTTATCCAATCGGCCATTCGTATGTTGCAGTTTACTGAACAGTGTCGTACCGACATGGAAATGCGATATGGAAGTTCCTTTCGGTTCCGCGTTGGTGTCCACACCGGCAGTGTAATCAGCGGTGTGGTTGGCAGAGATAAATATGCCTACGATATCTGGGGTGATGCAGTAAATGTGGCAGCCCGTATGGAGCAGAATTCAGAAGAAGGAAGGATCAATGTGTCAGGAGAAACCTGGCAAAGGACGCATCAGCTTTTTGCTTCTGTCTACCGGGGTAAGATTCAGGCGAAAAACAAGGGAGAAGTCGATATGTACTTTATTGAAGGTGCGTTAAAAAAATGAGCTTTGCTCATGTTGCCTGAATGTTGGTTGAATGATATAAAAAAGCCGAAGCCTTAATAAGCTCCGGCTTGGTACTTTAAATATAGGGGTTGAAATACCCGCTTTTGCGGGATTTTCACGGTCAATTGTTCCCGCAATCTATCGGACAAAAACCGAGGTTCATGATTGTGCGTCCCGTTCCGGAACTGTGGGTGGCTGCTCCATCCTGAAAAACGTCGTTGAGGCGCGGTTTGGGATTGATGGGGGTACTCATATGCGGTAATGGGTGGAATAAGGTTTCAGGCTCAATCGCATTGGATTGGACAGAAAGTGCCGGGTTCGCCGCCATTGCGATAAATCACAGAACCACCTTGTGCATTGAGGTTGCCGGTGAAAAGAATAAACGTCCGGCTTTCAGTGCCCGACTTGCCGAACTTGAACCGAACATACGGATTTCCTTCCGGAAGGCTGTTAATAACCCTGCTGAGGGCCTCCTTGTGTATGCGCCCGCCCCAGGTGCAAGAAGGCTGGGTGTTCGGATTGCTTTGTGTCCATGCATTGGTGAAACCCAAATATTCCTGGTATGAAACAGCAACGGCTTCATCCGCAGCTAGTTGCGGAAAACCATTCACATCGATGCCACCTGGCATGGCATCCAGATTCTTTGGGCGTTCTGCACCTGCCGGCCGGTCAGTCGGAGCACCTGCGTTCATGTTCGTGCTGATGGGAATGGGAGAGACCAAAGCCGGAATGCTGTCACTCTTAGCAATGTTTTTTCCGGGTTCTTTGTTTTCGTGTACCAGATAGACAAGTGCAGCGCCTGCTGCCAGTCCGGACAGGAAAATGAGCAACATGGAGCCGGATTTGCCGATTCCATTGCCGCTCCGGGGGGAGTTTTCGAGGGCCATAAATTCAAATATAGACAAATATCTGACAAAACCAGGCCCTTGTGTAGCTTCGCTACGTGCAAATACAAGGGCTTGAATTCACTCCTCCGCGCAACCCGGTGCTCGATTACCGGCGCGCTGTTTATACCGCCGGGAGCTGCTTTGCGCTCAACATTGCCAATGAACTGCAATCTGAAGGTTTCGACATTCAAACCCATCCTTTCGGTATTGTTTACAGTCCGTTGCCCATGCTGAAGCAATTCCAAAGGATGCTGGATGCGCGCATGTATACAATGGATGATCTGCAACTTGAGAACGAAATATGGATTAGTTACGACCACCACAGCGATTATGCCGGTACAGATCCGAACCAAGTGTTGGCCGGAATCAATGCCGCATTGGAAAAAGGCAAGAAAGCAATTGAAACCGCCGGTTTGTTGTTGCTCACCTTCGGCAGCGCGCGTACCTTTTTTATGGCAGGACATGAAAATACTCCGGTGGCCAACTGCCATCGCAGTCCGGCTAAATCGTTTAAGCAGGCCATGGCAGATCCTGCAAACATGACGGCAGCCTACCTCGAACTGTTCGCCCGGTTGCGCTTCCATAATCCTGACCTGAAGATTATGTTGAGCGTAAGCCCTGTCAGGCATCTGCGAGAAGGGCTGGTGCAAAACAACCGATCCAAAGCGCGCTTGTTTATGCTGGTTGAAGCACTATGTGAGCAAGCGCATGAAGTGCATTACTTTCCTGCTTATGAGCTGCTGCTCGATGTGCTGCGCGATTACCGTTGGTACGCGGAAGACTACGCGCATCCAAGCCAAGCCGCAGTGGGCGCCATTTGCGATGCCTTCATGGAGTCGTGCGCTACAGATGAAACCTTGGAATTCAGCCAAAGCATACGTCAATACCAGCGCGATGCGGGCCACCGCCCCCGGTTTCCGGAAACTGCGGCATTCCGCGCTTTTCAAACACGTCTGGACGATGCAAAAGCGCGTTTACTGAAGGAATACCCTGAATTGGAAACCCGCAACCTCTTTAGGCAGTAGTGCGCTTGTTCAGATTCCGATCCGTCGGCTACTGATCAGCTCCAGGAAGGTATCGCGGTAGTTTTTGCCAATGGGAAGCGATTTTCCTGCCACCACCACATTGTTCCCTGCAACGGCTTCAATCTTCTCTATTGAAACGATATAGGAACGGTGAATGCGAATGAATTTATCAGCTGGCAAGCCCTGCTCCATTTTCTTCATGGTCTGCAGCGTAACGATGCGCTTCTCTCCGGGTATCCAGATTTTTACATAATCGGCGAAGGCTTCCACATAGTGGATGTCGCTGTAGGAAATCTTGAGCAGGCGGGCATCGGTTTTAACGAAGATATGGCCTTCCTCCAGTTCTACTTTGTCGTCTTTCTTGCCGCGACGCAACTCGAAATATTCCTGCGCTTTTTGAACTGACTTGGCAAAACGGTCGGGCGAAACAGGTTTGGTGAGGTAATCGAGGGCTTCGAGTTCAAAGGCTTCAACAGCGTATTCCGGATGGGCAGTGGTGAAGATGATAGCGCACTCCTGATCTGCAATGGCACGGGCAAAATCAAGACCATTGGTGCCGGGCATATTGATGTCGCAGAAGATGAGATCCGGCTTTTCCTGTCGGATCTTTTCCATCGCCTCCAGGGCATTGGCTGCAGTGGAGATCAGTTTGAGCGCAGGTTGCCCTGCAATGAGGGCACGCATGACTTCGAGCGCCAGTGGCTCGTCGTCTACACATAGGCATTTGAGCGGGGTGTCCATAACGGTGGGTATAGTGTTGAGAGGGATTCTTAAAGTTGGATGTGCAGATCTACGGCGTATGAATCGACGTCTTCGCGGATAGCCAGCCGATGCCTGCCCTGATAAAGGAGCTGCAAACGCTTGCGCAGGTTTTCCAAACCGATTCCGCCATTGTTGTTCGGATTGAGAATGTCTGTAGAGGTTGATTTCTCGCGGCTGCGGCTGTTCGAAACGTGGAAATGTATTTCGTTATCGCTTTCGCGTTCAATCTGCAATTTAACCCATGCGCCGCTTTCCTGCCGCGCCGCTCCATGCTTGAAGCTGTTTTCTACGAGGGTCAGGAATATCATAGGTTCCACCTGCAGTTGTTTGAAGTCGCCGTCCAAATCGGTTTCAATAATGGCTCTTTCGCCCAATCTGATTTTCTCCAGTTCGATATAATCACGGAGATACTCGATTTCTTTTTCCAGCGGAACCTTGCCTTCGGTCGTTTCATACAACACGTAGCGCAAAATGCTGCTGAGCCGCAGCACCACTTCAGGCGCTTTGTCAGACTTCATCAAGGTAAGCGCGTAGAGGTTATTCAGGCTATTGAAAAGAAAATGCGGATTGATTTGTGACTTGAGGAATTTGAGTTCTGTCTGCGCATTCACCTTTTGGAGTGCCTGGGTGCGCCGCTCTTCCTGGTACCAGCTTTTCAGCAGCTTAAGACTGGTTGTAACCGCAACCGTAAGCAAGATGCTGACACCATTGGCCAAAAAGAAGCGCCAGGTCCAGATCGAGTCGCGTACTTCATCTCCGAGATTAAAAAAACGGTGATAAATGATCGCCAGCGGGAAAGTGGCCAGCGCAATAATGAGCAAGAGACTGAACAAATACGTCAGGTATTGACGCTTCAGCAGAAACCATTGGAGCAGATAGTAATTGTTGAAGTAACTCGCGCCGGCATGAAAACTCAGCACTGCAGCCGATTTCAACAGGGCAATAAGAATGCGGTCGGATGGCTGGAAAAGAACAGCCCAGAAAAGCACATACAAAAGCCAGAATACCAGGTGGTACAGGCGCGTGTCATACAAAAAACGATAAATTCTGAGCAGGGGTGACTTCAACACAGCATGAGCCAATAAAGGCGCTGACTACTGCGCCTTGGTGCCGGAGCCAAGAAAACGGATCAGCGTGAAGGTCCAGTCAACTATGGCAGTTTTCTTGTCGCCGTAAGCGCCGGCTTCTTCCAGCACAGCTTCTTCGTTTTGCGAACAAGCCAGACATGTATTGTCGTTGAAATAGCTGCTCGCCGCAAAGTATCCGATCACGTTGGCCAACAGCAACATGATGATAAGCAGTGTGCTTTTGCGTATTTGAAAGCCAAGAACTTTCACAGGATCAAAGATACTGTCATTTATTGAATCCTTCAACTGAACCGATGAAGCTACTTTTTTCATAGACGAACATCAATAAGACACAGGAAAGGGGTGTTTTGTTACAATCGCCTGAAAAAATTTATCCAAAGTTGCTGATAAGCCCGGATATGCTGTTCGGCTTGCTCAACTTCAGACACATCTCCTTCTATTAAAGTACGCCGCCATGGCTTGTTTTCCCATATAGCACGGGCGCTGTCTCCTATCCATCCGATTCCGTCCTGGAAGGCGTAAAACGCCGGTGTTTTCTTGTTTCCAAACCAAATAGCGTGTTGGAATGTATCGTACCCGCTCATATTTAACTGACGCAATACATTGGGCGCCAGATGTGCCTGAGAAAGTACACTGGTTTCAATTTCGCCTCGGAGTTTGGTGTTCAGGGCGCCGCCGCCGATAATCATCGGTATACGGTATAAATCAGGATGAAAGTGATGGGGCAACTCCAAACCTATAGCCCTTCCATGGTCTGCTGTAATGATAACAAGCGTATTGCGGAACCAGGGTTCCTGACGGATCCGTTTCCACCATATGCCGAGACAGGAATCAGTGTAGGAAATGCTGGCGCGGAATCGTTCCATTTCATCTCCTTCTGACGTCTTGCCAGGAATTTCAAATGGTTCGTGACTGCTAAGGGTTAGTGCGGTGCAGAACCAGGGCTGATTGTAGCGCGGCAATTGCTTAGCCAGTCGTTGGAATAAATGCTCATCGTGTGCACCCCATTTGCTGTTCTGCATGGCGGTCGGATAGACAGCGATATCTTCAATTTGATCCGTTCCTATCGCCAACAACCAGGCTTTCATATCTGCAAAACGGCTGTCGCCCCCATAATGGAAAACGCTGGTATAGCCAGCCTTTCGCAGCGCCAAAGGAAAGGAAGGCAGTTTAGCCGCTTTCTCCGGTTCATGAAGCACCGAATGCCAGGGCTGCGGATGCCAGCCACTCAGCAAAGACGCCAAGCCTTTGTCGGTCCGGTCGCCATTGGCATACAGCCGTTTTAGCGCAAAACTTTCTGCAGCAATGGCATCCAGTTGCGGGGTCAGGTTTAGCTTGCCACCAAAGTATTGGCTGGCCTGAGCGGTGAAACTTTCCAATACTATCAGCAGAATATTGGGCTTTTTCTGCTCAATAAGTTGCAATCTGGCAGTATCTGTTGGATATGCCCAACCCGTCGCTCCTTGCTCAGCCGTGCTGTCGCAACAGAGGTAAGGACTGTAATCGAGCTTGCGGGTTCCGTTACCGAGGTAATAACCAAGATTCCACAACGGATTAACAGCCAGGATATTGAGCCGTGTTGTGTTTGAATAAGCCACACTGCTTTGGTTCAAGGGCACTGCACCTGTTCCACCGCGCATGGCCAATGCTGAAAAGGTCAGGGTGAACAGCCAAACCAGGCCAAGTTTCCAGCCTTTGGGTTTGTTGGGAAGCATGTTTTCCAGCGCTTTAAATCCTTTATGTAAGGCCCAGGCAAACGCCAGTGCCAACAGAAATTTAAGTGCTATGGATCCGAATGGGGCACCGGCGCTTGCAGCTGCAGCTTCCTGTGGATGTTCCATGTATTGCAATGCCTGCTCATTGATACGGTTTCCCCATTTGAGCATGAGCTCTGCATCTGCCAAGGCCAGGAGAAAAATGACCGAACTGAAAAGCCAGAAGAATATAGACAGGATTGCGCTCCGGTAGGCTCCGAAGCGAAAAATCAAGAGCGTGATATAGGTAATCAGGGAGATGTATACGGCCGTGCTTAAATCAAGTGTCCATCCACTGATAAATGCCTGGTGCAATGCTGAACCGGAGTCCTGGTGATAAAGGGCCGATGTATGCCATAAGAAAAGGCCACGGGCCAGCCAACCACATAAAAACCAAAACCCAATAAGCAGCAGGTAATGCCACCAGGCACGACCCGACACAAAAAAGCCCTCGCGTGGAGGGCTTTTTTGAAGGTTATCCTTTTGATCAGCGAACAAGGTGCAGACGTGTTTGTTGGGTATGGCTACCGTTTTCCAAACGCATCAGATAAAAACCATTGCCCAGCGCTGCGGGAAGATCGATTGCGTGGCGCCCGGTTAGCAGACCGGACCAGCTGCTTACTTCTCGGCCATCCAATGCAAATAACCGGAGCGTCGATGCGCCTGTAGTTCCTGAAATGTTCACCTGAATCTTACCTGCAGCCGGGTTGGGGTAAACACCCATTTGCAATGGATTGAAATCTCGGATGGAAGTGGATCCGCCAATTGTGATATAATTGTTTTTGCTGGCCGTGTTTGGGCCCACACCATTGCTTGCGGTCAACGAAACCGAATACGTGCCTGCGGCAGTAAACTTCACTTTGGGGAAGCGTGAACTGGCCGTGCTTCCACCTTCAAATGTAAAGGTTGAAGGTGTAATGCTCCAGCTCCAACCGGTTGGGTTGTTGCTGCTCTGGTCGATCAGGCTTACTTCTTCGTTGATGGCTGCACTGGTCTTATCGGCGATGAAATTAGCCGCCGGCGCGACGCCGGAAATGTTGCTTATGTTGATATAGTTGCTCTTTGAAGCCTGATTGCTGCCGCTTGGGTTGCTGGCATTGAGCGTTACACTGTAGGTGCCTGAAGTAGTAAAAGACAGATAGACTGTTTTGCTGTTCAGCGTGCTGCCGTTGAGCAGGGTATAGTTGGCAGGTGTAATGCTCCAGTTGAAGGTTTCACCAAATTGCGTATTTTCTTTCAGTATAACGGTTTGACCCACAGTGGCACTGGTAGGACTTGCACTGAAGTCGACAGTAGGAGCGGGGTTGAGGGTTACCTTGCGGATAACATTGTTGCCTTCGTCGGTAACATACAGGCAATTGTTGGCAGCAGAATAAACCACCTGACGGAGTTGTTCAAAACGCGCCTGATTGCCAGTGGCATTGGTGTAGCCTGGTGTTGTCGCATTTCCGCAGAAAAGCGATACAGAAGTTCCGTTGTACACTTTGATACAGGTGTTTTCAATGATGAAAATTGAATTTCCTACCACCTGCACATCATTCGGCGAACTGATACCGGTATTCAACACGGTTGTTACTGCTCCTGTGCTGAGGTTGACACGGCGAATGGCATCGTTGTTCTTATCTGCAACCAAAATGGTGTTGGATGATTCAAGGCAAAGGCCGGAAGGAGCGTAAAAGCGCGCCGCAGAGCCGGTTCCGTTGTTCGAACCCGTATTGCCCGGGCTGCCGCAAAGGGTGCTCACCAGGTTGCTGGTTACCTTGCGGATGCAGTCGTTAAAGAAGTCGACCACAATTAAGTTTCCGCTGCCATCGAAAACGCAATCAGCGGGTTCATTGAAAAGCGCTGCACCGAGTGTGCCGTCTTTATGACCTCCGGTGAAAGAAGCTTTTCCCGCGTAGGTGCTGACGATTTGGCCGTTGCTGGCGTTAACAAATTTGCTCACCTTGCGGATGGTATGGTTGAAGCGATCGCAGACGTAGAGGTCGTTGGCGGAGGAAACAGCCATGCCGGCAGGCGCGAAGAAGCGGGATACAGTTCCCGTTCCGTCGTCGGTACCGATTGCACCGGGTTCGTTGGGGTCGCCGAGATAGCCTGCACGAATACGCGTATTGCTGCCTTCTATCAGCAATACATTGTGTTCGTCGGTTATGTATAAAATCCCATTGTTGTCAATGGCCAGTCCGCTCGGACGACTGAATTTCTCTGTCGTAACAGTATTGTTGGGAGTCGACAAATAAGAGCCGCTTCCGAGATACTGCACACCGGCGTGGGTGGTTGCAGTTTGAGCGTGTAATCCCTGGCTCAAGGCAGCCAGTCCAAGACTTACATGCAGAAAAAGTGAGTGCTTCATGGGCATTATGTTCAGAGAATATTGAGGGTTTCGAGTTCTGTGATTATGGCCTGTTCCATGTTTTCCAGCACGTTCTCGTAGCTTCTGGGAACAAATTCATGGCCCGTCATTGCGGTGTATAACTCAACGTAACGATCGGTGATAGATTGCACAAAATCGTTCGGCATATCTGGGACTACTTCGCCTTTCAGGCCCTGAAAATGATTTGCAATCAGCCATTCGCGAACAAATTCCTTGGACAATTGACGCTGAGCTTCGCCTTTGCGTTGCCTGGCTTCGTAATCATCCAGATAAAAGAAACGCGATGAATCGGGCGTATGTACCTCGTCAATCAACATCAACTTGCCGTCGTGTTTTCCGAATTCATATTTGGTATCTACCAGTATCAAATTATTCTTGGCTGCAATTTCGGTGCCGCGGGCGAAAAGCTTTAAACTGGTATCGGTAAGCTTGTCCAGTTGTTTGGACGTTAGTATTTTCCGATCAATGATCTCTTTCAGGCTGATGTCTTCATCATGGCCGCTTGAAGCTTTGGTAGCCGGGGTGATGATGGGCTCGGGCAGGCGATCGTTTTCGCGCAATCCATCGGGCAACCTCACACCACAAACTTCCCTGCCACCTTCCCTGTAAATGCGCCACGCGTGGCCGGCCAGATAACCCCTGACCACAAACTCCACCGGAATGGCTTCGCAACGGATGCCAATAGTTACCTGCGGATCCGGAGTCGATATCTTCCAGTTGGGAATAATGTCGGAAGTCTCATCCAGGAAAAGCGATGCCACTTGCGTTAATACCTGCCCTTTGTAAGGAATGGGACGGGGCAAAACATGATCGAAGGCTGAAATACGGTCGCAGGCTACAACGACCAGATGATCGTGGCGGATGGCGTACACATCCCGGACTTTTCCGCGCAGGAAAGTGGTCTGGTTCCGGAAAAAGAAGTTTGTTGCGGTTAGTGCGTCCATACGTTCGTCTGAGTGCGAACTGCGAAAATGGGTATTTTTAAGCCATACGGCACTCAATGTGGATTTTTTTCCGCCGCTTCGTCGGCTTCATAGGCGCGGATGATGGCCTTTACCAATCGGTGGCGCACCACATCACTGGTGTCAAGTCGCACGATGCCAATGCCTTCCACATCCGACAAAAGCCGAACGGCACGCTGCAATCCGCTCAGGCTCTTCTTTGGTAAATCGATCTGACTCAAATCGCCGGTGATCATCAGCTTCGCGTTCGGCCCCATGCGGGTGAGGAACATCTTGAGCTGCATATCGGTGCTGTTCTGCGCTTCGTCCAGGATCACATAACAATTGTCGAGCGTCCGGCCGCGCATGAATGCCATGGGCGCGATTTCAATGCTGCGGCTTTCGATCATGGCCTTTAGCTTTTCGGGCGGAATCATGTCTTCCAACGCGTCGTAAAGCGGCCTGAGATAAGGGTCTATTTTTTCCTTCAGGTCGCCGGGAAGAAAGCCGAGATTTTCACCTGCTTCCACCGCCGGTCGTGAAAGGATAATCTTTCGTATTTCACGGTTGCGCAGCGCTTTCACCGCCATGGCAACAGCCGTATAGGTTTTGCCGGTTCCGGCGGGCCCGAGTGCAAAGACAATATCGTTGCGCACTGCGCTTTCAATCATGGCACGCTGGTTGGCCGTGCGAGCCCTTATGGGTTGCCCGCGCGTACCGAAAAGAAGCACCTCGCCATCGTCTCCGATTGGCTGACGTCGCGCTTCGGGTGATACTGCAATGCCGCCAAATACTTCACCTATGAGCTCTTCTGTAATGCCGGCACGGCTGGAATGCATCGATTCGAGCAGTTCGAGCTTCTCAGCAAAACGATCAATTTCGCTGTCTTCTCCGCTCACTTTGATGTCTTCTCCCCGCGCTACGAATTGCAGCTTCGGAAAATGCGCCCTCACCAACTGAAAAAGCTGGTTGTTCACTCCGTAGAAATACTGCGGCTGGATATGCTGCAGCGTAAATGTTCTTTCGCCCAAATTGCTCTTTGCTTGTTTTGCGTTCTAACTTTGCACAAATATAAGATACAGCGGGCGTGCGGGTTGTTACTTTACTATCAGATCTGGGCAGTTATTCTGCAGAATTGGCGGCATTGCGCGGCCGAATCCTGTCGATGCCGCCAGGTCTGAAGTTCGTGGATGTCAGCCATGATGCACATCCTTACGACCTCCTGGCTACCGCTTTCATGGTGCGCGGTTACTACCCGCATTTCCCCCCCGGAACCCTGCACGTGATCTCGGTAAATATGTTTGGCGACGAACCGCAACATGTGCTGGCATCTTATGGAGATCAATGGTTCATGGCACCCGATAATGGTATTATTCCCATGCTTCTCGAACCCAATTCTTGCCAGGCTTACCGTTTCCGTGTTCCAATTCCGGTTCCGGCTTCTTTGCTGCGCGATCTGTATCTGCCCGCCATTGCCAGGCTGGAAGAAAACGCGTTCCGGCCAGACGATTACTTCATTCCCTACAACAACCCGCAAGCCCGCACCTGGGAAAAGCCGCAAAAGGTGGATGAAAATGTGCGCGTTTCGATTCTCTACAACGACGAAGCCGGCAATGCCCATACCAATATCGACCGCCGCTTCTTTTCTACCGAAATGGAGAACAGAGACTGGCGTATCCATTTGGGCGCAGGTACGTGGATGTATTCAATTTCAGGACGTGGCGGCGCTGAACCGGGCAATGTGTACCTCGGCTGGAACGAAGCAGGTATGCTCTATGTGGGTATGGTAAACGGAGACGCCGTCCGGTTTCTGGGTCTGCGCGCAGGCCGTCATTTGCTAATGGAGATAAAATGAAGCAGGCAACATTGAACCGCATCGTACGGATGGAGTTTCTTCCGGAACATGTGATTGATTTCGAAAACCTGTTCGCACAGGTAAAAGAACAAATCCGACATTTTCCGGGTTGCCTGAGCCTACAAGTCTGGACCGACCCTGAATCGCCGAATGTATATTTTACCTTCAGCCGCTGGGAATCGCCTTCCGATCTGGAAGCTTATCGACATTCCGAACTGTTTAAAGAAACCTGGGCGCAAACCAAGCGTTGGTTTTGTGCCAAACCACAGGCTTTCAGCGCGCTCGATCGTTATGTGATTGACTGAACCGCAACGGTTAGAGGGGCGCAATCCACAGTTTTTGCCCAAGTGCGGGCAATCGGTTTGAAATCATCGCGTTTAAGGTTTGATTTGCATACCATGATCCGCTTTTCGATCCGCCTGCTGCCCATTGTCTTTCTTTTTGCAGCAGTCAGCCTGCAGGCACAGTCCAAAGCCGAACGCAACGGAATGGACGCCCTCGCCAAAAAGCAATATGAACGCGCCTTCAGCGTGTCAGAAAAAGCTTGTAAGAATCCTGAAACATCCAAATTTGCCTGGCCTTGGTTCATCAAAGCCAATGCCCTCTACGAGTTGGGTCAGAACCAGGATTTTGTCCGCAAAAATCCGGGTTGGCTCAAAGAAGCGGTGAAGAGCGCCCTGAAAGCCAAAGGGTTCGATAAGTCAGGAAAATATACCAGGCAATTCAGCGGATTGCTACGGAATCTGAAAGATGCCAATAACAAGGAAGCCTGGTCCAATTTCGGTCAGGAGAAATACTTCCGCGCCATCCAATCGTTTCGCTTTGGGTATGACCTGGCAGGAGATACGCTCAGCTATGCCATGATGGGCGTTTCCTATCTCCTTGCAGGTGAATCGCGCGAAGCGTTGCCTGTCTTGCGCGAAGCAGTTCGCCGCAACGTCGATGCCTTCCGCGATTCCGTGCTCTTGCATACCATGGTGCGCGAGCCTTTTGAACACCTGGCCCGCTACTATATGAGCAAGAACCTGAGCGATTCTGCCCGTTTCGTGGTTGAAAACGGATTGGAAATCTTTCCCAAGAACACCATTATCCGGAACATGCAGATCGATTTACTCCGCCAGGAAGTGCGCAGTACGCCGATCTCGCAACCGCAGATCATGGCCATCAACAAAGCCCTTGCCTTACGGCCCAACGATTCTTTCTTCCTGTACAGCCAGAATGCGTATTACCTCTTCCGCATCCGCAACGCAGCCAATGCCGGCGATGTGGCAGAAGCAACACGGCTGCTGCAGACTTTCGCCGCAGATAAGGAGGCCATGCATCAAAAAGGAGCACGCAATGGCTCTGATATCTTCCTGCTTCCGGCGCGTGCATCCATCCTGAACCTTGTATGGCAGTATTACGGTGAGCGCAGCGCCTTTACCACAGCCGCACTTTCTTACCGTCAATACCTGAAGTTGAAATGCCCGGCCTGCGAAGACAAGCCTGAAACGCTTACTAAGCAGGCGCTCGACAGCCTCCCTATCGGATTGGTGCACGCCTGGACCATGAGCGACCCGCGCAGCGATGCGATGAAAGCCTTCCGCCTGAAATACTACCTGGGCATCAAACGCGATTCTATGGCTTACCCGCAGCTTGCTCCGCTGGTGCGCCTGAGTGAAGACCTGTTGAAAGAATTTCCCAAAGACCTGAAAATAAAGGCAACACATGAGCCTTTGTTGCTGCGCTGGATGGAGTTGGCGATGAAGAAACCCGATATGAGCGCTGCCTGGATCGCTTACCGCAAGCTGGAAGTGTTCAATCCGACTTCGAAATCGCTCGATCCATCGCTCGAAAAGCTCGTACGCGCCGATTTTACCCATGGTTACTTCGGCACACGGGTGGCGAATTACCGCTGGAACGGCAGCGCTGCCATGTGCTTGCCCGGCACCCATAGCGACAGCCTGCAGCGCAAGGTTGAAGAA
>CANHTS010000020.1 GCA_947463435.1 Flavobacteriales bacterium
AAAGAGCGCAAAGACATCTGGAATCTGCTTTCTCTGCGGTCTTTGCGTGATTCCCCCTTTGCGGTCTCTGCGTGAACCCTTGGGCACTTTTCACGCAAAGCGCGCAAAGACAGCCTGCCGGCAACGGATTTCTGGGATAATTTAAACGCATAGCTTCGGTAAGAATTGGTTAGCACGCAAAGAGCGCAAAGACATCGGGAATCCATCTTCTCTGCGGTCTTTGCGTACTTTCTTCTTTGCGGTCTCTGCGAGAACCATTTGGTTTTTCACGCAAAGCGCGCAAAGACAGCCTTCCGGCAACGGATTCCTGATATAAATTAAACGCATAGCTTCGGTAAGAAATGGTTAGCACGCAAAGAGCGCAAAGACATTTGGTATATGGTTTCTCTGCGGTCTCTGCGTGATTTCTTCTTTGCGTTCTCTGCGTGGACCTTTTCCTGTTGTTGCACGTAAAGCGCGCACAGAAACGCCCTCATCAACCTCTCCTTATCGATCTCACATTCCTGGATTTCAAGGACCCGGCCTTCCCGGGTCCAATATCTTTGCTCCAAGATTATTACGCGCATACGACCCGGCCTTCCCGGGTCGTATATCTTAGCTCCACGATTTATACGAGGATTCCGACCCGGCCTTCCCGGGTCGCATGTCATATGATAACGATTCATGCTCGGATTCCGACCCGACCTCACCGGGTCGTATATCCTGGCTCCACGATTATTACGCGAACCCCGACCCGGCCTTCCCTGGTCTTATATCACCGATTGGAAGATGAGTGTAAAATCTTATTTTCGTAATCGCTGTCTTATTATGCCAAACATTAAGCCTTACCTCATCGCCTTTTGCTGCGTTCTAACGACCAACATGTTTGCGCAAATACCCACTCAGGGCCTGGTCGGTCATTACCCGCTCGATGGCAATGCATACGATCAGACACCGCCCGCAAGGCATGGAATGCCCGTGTTCACGGCTGCAAGCGCGGATCGATTCGGTTCATCGGGGAAAGCCTTGTATTTCAATGGCAACAATGCCCATGTTGAGATTCCGCACACCTTTGATTTCTTCCCACGCAGTATCCATTTCTGGTTCTATGCAGCTCCGGGAGATTACAGCGAATGGAAAACGATCTTCTCTTTGGATAATCCGGGCCTGGAATGCGGGCTGGCGGTTGCCATGTTGCGCGAAGTGGACAACCGGCTCAGCCTACAGCTCAGCCTGGCCGATGTCTGGAAAAGTTTCGATGTAGTGCCGGGCATGTGGTTCCATGTGTCGATGTGTGCATCGGCCGACCGAACCATACAATTCCGGATCAACGGACAGCTCCGCCACACCGCAACCCTCAGCAACTTCCTGACTTCTGTAAACGGGAAAAACAGCATCATACTGGGTGCAGGGAGAGAAGCATCCAACCGCTTCTTTCATGGCAGTATGGACGAGTTGCTCATTTACAACCGTTGCCTGGCCGGCAAAGAACTCGATTCCATCGTAAAACAAAGTGGTTACTTCGCTCCCTTGCGGATCTATCCCAATCCGAGCCCGGGCCTGTTACGGGTGGATTGTGGCGGGCAGTTCACCCGACTCGAGAACCAGACATTTTACGTCACCAATCTGCTCGGACAGCAATTGCTCCGGCAACCGGTTCAACAGCCCCGGTTCGAAATAGACCTTATGGCGCTGGCCGGCAAGGGCATGTACCTGGTCTATTTCCGGGATGCAGATGGTATGGTTAGCGATTTACATAAAATCGTGGTGCCGTAGCGAAGGCGCGTAAACCACATTGTGCACAATGCGCGGTGGAACCACGCCGATGCTTAAGACAGCTGTGCCGACCCCACCAATGTGATTTTTTAAACATCAACCTTGCACATTTTCCCCGGCCTTCCCGGGTCGTATATGAACAGGTGTCATGTAAGGTCGACTAGGGTCGACGCTACCGATTCCATACCTGTACTCACCCGACCCGGCCTTCCCGGGTCGCATATCCTAGGATAACGATTCATACGCAGATTCCGACCCGGTTCTACCGGGTCGCATATCATTTCCCCTCGATCAAATGCACGACCCCGTTCACCTGCGCATTCCGTCCGCTGAGGCTGTGGCTGAGGCGGATGATATAGTAATAGGCGCCGGCCGGACAGGCTTCGAATCCATTGTCAAAGCGCCCGTTCCAGGGCGTGCCGCCGGGTAAATCAAACCGGTAAATCAACTGACCCCAGCGGTTGAAGATTTCACAGCTGCCGCCGTCCCAGCCTTTGACGATGGGTTGGAATACATCGTTCGTTCCGTCGCCGCCGGGAGTGAATACATTCGGAACCTGCAGGGTTTCGTTTTCACAGGAGTCGAAGCGCAGGTGCAAGGTGTCGGTGTCGAAGCAGCCGGCGCTGTCTCGCAGGCGCAAGACGAGGGTATCGCTGCGGCTGATGCTGACCCAGCCTCCGGGAGCAGGCCGGTTCCATTGCAGGCTGCCGCCGCCCGGTGTATCGCGCCGGATGCGGAAGATGCTGCCACGGCACAGCGCGCTGTCTGACCCGAGCGCAGCCTGTGGCCCGCGCCGCACGTTGACGATACCCGTGAGCGTATCGCCCGGGCAAGCCGCTTTTCCGGTTTCAATCCAGGCCTGAATGCGGAAGCTGCCGCTGCGGCCATAGTGGTGTGTGCCGCCGGCACCGCTGAACGTATTGCCGTCGCCCAGGCTCCAGGCCGGTCGCAACACGGTATCGCCGCGCAGGGCAAAACGCAACAGGCTGTCGGGATGGCAAATCGGATTCGGCGCAAGCTCCATGCGGTACAAACGGTTCACCGCCCCCGCGGCACCGAGGCTGAAGGCGAACGCTTCCCCTTGCCCGAGTCCGTAAGCCGCGGCATATACCGGTGAATCGCATTCCAGGCGATGGGCTCCCGGTGCCACGGCCAATACCGCTTCAGACCAGGCTCCGCAGGCAGAGGGCACAAAACTGGCTGCCGGAATGGCATTGCCGTCGATCTTGCACGATGCGCGCGCAGCATTGGGAACGGCCAACACCACATAATGGCGGTATACACCCGCAATATTCGGCGCATGCCACCAGGCAGTTTTTACGCGTTCGGCGCTGCCGAGCGCATTGAGCATGTACGGATCGCCCAGGCCCGCAGTGTGGCCATTGCATGGACCGCTTCGGCTGAGTTGCACAGCATGCACGGCCTGGCTGCTGTTCAGGCAAAGGCCGGCAGCATTGGGCAGGGGCGTCCACGATTCGCCGCGGTTGAGATTCTGAGCCGGAAGCGCGCCCGCCTGTATGGCTGTGCCGTCTCGGTGGGCGGCCACGCGAAAGCTGCCGGGAGCGCTCTGCTCCGGTGCCGGCAGCAGGTAATAATCGCGCTGCCAGTGGCTGATGGGAATGGCCTGTTCGTAGATATGGTCGGATGAAGCGCAGGAGGCTTCGTTGGCAAAACGGATACCGGCGCTGCCCTGGAAAATAACAATTTTCCGGCATGATTCCACGACGCGCACCCGGGTTCCGCCCAGGCTGCCGCTGTCGCGGGCGCGGAGCGGGTAGCTGCCGCCGCGGTTCATGGTGATGGCAAAGGGAACTCCCGGCGGGCGGCCGCTGGCCAGGGTGACGGATGGGGTTATTTCGATGCGCGTATTGTCTTCCGTGACGCCAATAACCGCCATGGATGGCCTTCCGACCGCTCCGGCGGGCACATTGAGCAGGTATTCGGGCGCAGTCGGAATTTTTGACAATCCGGTGATGGCGGCCGCACCGGCACTGCCCGGCCCGGCGCTGAGTGCCACGGCAAACACGGGTTTGTCGCTGCTGATGCGCACCGCCCGGTCTTGTATGGCATTGCCTGCATCAGGATAAACCAATACCGAGGGAATATTCACCACTGCCGAACCATTGGCCGCAAAACTGAAGCTTTGGCTGTATCCTTTTTGCGGAACACTGATGGTTCCTTTGGCGGCTTGCGGACCGCTGAGCAGGATCTGCACGGCGGATGGCTGGCTGATATTCTCGAGGTACACGGCCCAGTGTTCGGTATCGAGCTGTGAGCTCTGGGCCTGCAGCAGGCAGGGCAGGAGAAAGGGGAGTATGAGTCGCCGCACCGTTCCCACAAATATACAATGCCATCAGCTACCCATTCCCGACGGTTGTCGTTTCGAATAGTCCGTTTGCCTTTTTTCAGACACGGCCCTGAAGTTTGGAATTACTTTTGCAACTGACGCAAAAAACTCAACTACTGCAAGATGAAAAAACTCAGTATCCTGTTATTCGTCTGTCTTTCTGCCTTCGGGCTCTATGGACAGACGGCCCAGCTGATCGAAAAAGTCGAGGCCCAGCCGGGAAAAGCCATCATTCCATTTGAGAAATACAAGCTTCCCAATGGGCTGACCATCATTGTACACGAAGATCACAGCGATCCGATTGTGCACCTGATGGTTTCCTACCACGTGGGTTCAGCGCGCGAATTGCCCGGCAAGAGCGGTTTCGCGCACTTCTTCGAACACATGCTGTTCCAGGGTTCTGAACACGTAGCCGATGAAGAGCATTTCCGGATCATTTCCAATGCCGGTGGCGAAGTAAACGGCAATACCACCCGCGACCGCACGGTGTATATCCAGACCTTTCCCAGCAATTTCACCGAAACCGGTTTGTGGATGGAATCCGACCGCATGGGCTTCCTGCTTGGTGCCTTCACCCAAAAGAAATATGAAATTCAGCGCAGCACCGTTAAAAACGAAAAAGACGAGCGCTATTCAGGTCCGTACGGCTTCCTCCAGGAAGTAAAAGACCAGAACCTCTATCCGCCGAACCATCCTTACAGCTGGCCGGTCATCGGTTATGTGGACGATCTCGATCGTGTGGATTCAAACGATCTCAAGAACTTCTTCCTCCGCTGGTATGGCCCCAACAATGCTACCGTAGTGGTAAGTGGTGACGCCGATGCCAAGCAGGTGGTTCAGTGGTGCGAAAAATACTTCGGCAGCTTCAACCGTTGCCCTGAAGTAAAGAAGCAGCGCGTGGCTCCGGTGATCATCCCCGAAAGCCGTTTCGCTACTTTTTACGATGGAAAAGCTTCCGTTCCGGTGATCATGGCCAGCTGGCCCGGACCTCCGGTCTATACCAACGACGAACCGGCCCTGGATATCCTGAGCATGTTGCTCGGAGGCGGCAAGAGCAGTCCGCTGTACAAGCGTTTTGTTGAAGCGGAAATTGCCCTTCAGGCCAGTGCCAGCAACAACCCGATGGCCAATTTCAACCACGAACTGGCGGGAGAATTTGCGATTACCATTGCCGGTTACCCAATGTCAGACGTCAACTTCCTTCGCAAGAAGATGTTTGCCGTGGTGGATAGTTTTGAAATCATCGGCTTCAGCGACGAAGACCTGGAGCGCGTGAAAAACGACCTGATCTCGAATTTCTATGGCATTTTCGAAAGTGTTCAAAGTAAGGCTTCCGTTCTGAATGAATACAATTACCTGGTGGAAGGTAAGAGCTTCAACCTGCAAGACGATATCGAGCGTTACCGCCGTGTTACCCGTGAAGACATCCTCCGCGTGTACCGCCGTTACCTCAAAGGCAAAGGCGCAAGCGTGGTGATCGTTGAACCGGATCCCCGCAGGTATACTGATCCCAACTTCAAACCCAAGCCTTACGAAAGCTTCAATCCCAATGCAGGCCTTGCCAATCCGGCCCTGGAAGCTGAATACCAGAACCTGAAATACGTGCGTACGGTCGACAACTTCGACCGTTCGGTAATGCCCAAGCCGGGCCCTGCCAAACCGGTTACGGTTCCTGCCTTGTATAAAGAGAAACTGTCCAACGGACTTGAAATCGCCGGTGCAGAATCGTTCGAATCACCCCTGGTTTTCATTTCTTTCAATATCGACGGAGGGCACCTGGTGGAAGGCACTAACGTGAAGAACGGAACTGCCAACATGACGGCCGATATGATGGGCGAGGGCACCAAGAACCGCAGCGGTGAACAGCTCAGCAAAGACCTGGAGAAACTCGGTTCGAGCATTTCGTTCAGTGCAGGAACCACTTCAACCAATGTATCGGTAGCCTGCCTGAAGGAAAACCTTGACGCAACCATGGCGATCCTGGAAGACATGCTCTTCAATCCGGCTTTCCCCACGACCGAGTTCGACCGCACCAAGAAGCAGACGCTGGAAAGCTTCAATTTCATGAAGAACCAGCGCGGTGCGGCCACGCAGAACGCCTGGTCTGCCATCATGAACTACGGTACGCCTTTCGGAACCATGGCCTCCGGTCTGGAGAAGGAAGTGGAGAAACTGACGATTGAAGACCTGAAGGCTTACCATGCCAAGTATTATGCACCCGAACTCACCAAGGTAGTAGTGGTAGGCAGTGTAACGAAAGACGAAGCCATAAAGGCGCTCGGGTTCCTCAACAAGTGGAAACCTACCGGTGCTTCCTTCACCGCACCTGCTGCACTGCCCAAATGGGAGAGCAACCATATCTTCATGGTAGATTTTCCAAATTCGGAGCAGTCTGATATCCGCATCGGATTCAACGCGCTGCCATACGACGCTACCGGAGACTTCTTCCGCGCCCAGCTGTTGAACTTCCCCCTTGGTGGTAACTTCAACTCGCGCATCAACCTAAACCTCCGCGAAGAAAAAGCATGGACTTACGGCTCGCGCGGCGGTTTCAGCGGCGCTTACCGCAATCTCACCGGCAACTGGACTTTCGGTTCCAGCGTAAAGGCGCAGGCAACCGACAGCGCCATTATGGAAGTGGTTAGGGAAATCAACAAATACAAGCAAGATGGTATGACCCAGGAGGAATTTGAGTTCACCCGCAACTCCATCCTGGCCAGTCAGGCGCTGGATTATGAATCGAACGGACAGAAAGCCGGGTTCATTTACAACATTGTCAACCGCAACCTGCCATCCGATTACACCCGCCTGCAGGAGCAGATTCTCCGCGATATCAAGCGCGAGGAACTGAACGCCCTGGCCAACAAGCTGCTCAGCACCGACCGCATGGTGATCCTCGTGGTAGGCGATGCAGCTACCCTCAAGCCAAAGCTAGAAAAGCTCGGCTACGGCAAAGTGCAAATGCTCGACGCTTTCGGTCAGGGCAAATGGAAAATAAACGCCAAGTAATACCCTTCACAACCTCAAAACGAAAAGGGCCGTCATACCGACGGCCCTTTTTTTATGGCTGATGAGTCGTGATGCCGGAACAGGTATTTGAATACTATTCGTTTGACTCTGCTGTGCCGGCTACAAATTCACGTGGGTCAAATTCGCCTTCCCATTTGGCTACTACACAGCTCGCGAGGCAGTTGCCGACTACGTTCACGGCGGTGCGGGCCATATCCATCAACACATCCACTCCGAGTATCATCGCGATGGGCCATTCAGGCAGATCGAAGGTAGCAGCCGTCCCGCTCAGGATAACGAGGGAAGCGCGCGCCACGCCGGCAACGCCTTTGGATGTAAGCATTAAGGTGAAGACGATCAGCAATTGCTGCCCCAGGCTCAGGTGGATGCCGCCGGCTTGTGCGAGGAAAATTGAAGCCAGGGAAAGGTATAAAGTCGTGCCGTCGAGGTTGAAGCTGTAACCGGTAGGCAATACGAACGAAACAATTTTCCGCGGTACACCCAGCTTTTCCATGTTTTCCATCGCTTTGGGCAAGGCGGCTTCGCTGCTCGCGCTGGCAAAGGCAATGCCGACAGGTTCGCTCACGGCACGGATGAACTGGCGGATTGGCAGCTTGATCAGCAGCGCGATGGGTAGCAGAATCAGGAAGATGAAAGCCACCAATGCGATATAGAGCGTGGCGACCAGTTTTAGCAGCGGCGCGACGACATCGAATCCCATGGTAGCAATGGTATGCGCTACAGCACCGAATACGCCGATCGGGGCGAAGAACATCACCAGATGGGTAAACTTGAACATGACGGCGCTGAGGCTTTCGCACCATTCCAGCATGACCGTTTTCGTAGGCCCGCCGATCATGGCCAATGCCAGACCGAAGAAGATACTGAACACCACCACCTGCAGGATCTGGCCTTCAGAGATCGACTTTGCGATGTTTTCGGGGAAGGTATGCAGCAAGATTTTTTCCCAGTTCTGCTTTTCGGGATTGGGTTTCGGATTGACATCGCGCTGTTTGCCATCCACCTTGAAAACCAGTTGGCCATCGGCGCGCGATTCAACCGCGATGCGTTCGGCTTCAATGGTCTCAGCTCCTTTGGCAAAAACCGGCATGGGAATGCCTTTTCCGGCTCCGCTCAGGTTGATGGCGGCCAGGCCGATGAACAAGGCTGCGGTCGTAATCACTTCAAAATACAGGAGCGATTTCCAGCCTAGTCGGCCAACTTGTCTTATTTCACTATGGCCTGCGATTCCAACCACCAGCGTAGCGAAGAGCAAAGGAGCGATGATGGTCTTGATGAGCTGGATGAAGATTTTCCCTGTCACTTTCAACGCGGCACCGGCTTGTGGCAGCAGGTAACCGAATTCACCGCCGAGTATCATGGCTGCCGCGATCCATACGGTTATGCTGCGTTTGCGGATGGCGTGGATCAGCAACAGGATTTCAGCGCCCCAGCGCAGACCATCCTGTAAAGCAGCAGGCGCATCGGCATACCAGGCAATGGCCGTGCCGAGAAACAAAAGGAGCATGGGGGGAACAGGATGCAGGAAACGCTTCATTCGGGTGCCAAAGTAAGCAGATTTCAGCCAGACCTCGGGCACGGGTTTAGTGCTTAATATTGGACAAAAACAGGATTTGTGGATAAGCTCAAAGGCCGTTTTCACAGTGTGGGAACAGGTAGCTCTTTATTTTTGGCCTGCTTATTGTTTAAGCTATGAAGATGAAAGCATACATTCTCGGCATTGCATTGGTGCTCACTGCTGCGGCAGTATCGGCCAATCCGGCAGATTCCATCGGCCGCCGTATGGTGGATGGCCGCAACCATGTAGTGCATAAGATAGAAAGAGGAGAGACCCTGTACGGCCTGTGTCGCAAGTACAGTGTCAGTGCGGAAGAAATAAAGAAGGCAAACCCGGGTATTGAGTCGGCGTTCAACGTAGGCCGCGAAGTGCTGATACCGCGCAAATGGAATGGCAGTGCGGCAGCGAATCCGGTGAAACCCGCACCGGTTGCTCCGGCTAATCCGACACCGGCGGTTGAACAACCTATGGCCGGTGCGCCCGCCACCAAGAATACGGTGCACACTGTTGCGCCCGGAGAAACCCTGAGCGGCATAGCCAGAAAATATGGTGTGACGATTCAACAAATCAAGGAAGACAATAACCTTCGCACCGACGGCGTAAACATCGGTCAGAAGCTGACGATCAAAGTGAAGAGCGATGGAGTGCAGCCCATTCCGCCCGTGAGCACAGAGCCGATTCAGGTTACAGTTGAAGGCAACGGCCAAGGCAACCAGCCACGCGCCAGCATCAAGCCGGCTGAAAACACCGATCCGGGTATTCCTGCAGAAAGCAATGGCCGCAACCGCGACGCCGATCAGGGCACTGAGGTAAATGAAGATGTGAAAGCATCCATCATCGTGCGTGAAGGCATCGATCAAACCCGGAACTACGTGTTGCATCCGTCGGCCCGTGTAGGAACTATTGTAATGCTCACCAATCCGACCACCAATGTGCGCGTATTTGCCAGGGTGGTAGGCAATTACCGCAATGCAGAAATGCCGGGAATCGGTGTTCAGGTGACGCAGGCTGTGCGCGATGCCCTGGCTTCGGGCAGCAATGAATTCAATCTCCGTCTGAACTACGCCCGCTAATCAGGGCCATGCCCTTATCTGCGATGCATTTTCCCCGGCCTGATTGGTTTTTGGTAACAGGTCTGGGCATCGCAATGGCCGGTATCCTGTTTTCGCCGGCCCTCGGTTCCCTGGGAATTATATTGGCGATGGCATCTGCCATGTGGTCGCTGTTCCGGAAAGAACCGCAAGATGTGCAGCAGGGCAAGCGCTTTATTTCTTACGGGTTATTCTCCATTCTTATTCTTTGGTTGGCAGCGGTTTCAGTCTACACCGGCTGGGACGAGGAAAGCACCCGTCTTTTCATTCTGAAGCTGCCCTTGCTCTTGTTGCCTTTGCTATTATACGGTGCGCAGGGTTTTACGCTGGTGCAGAAGGAAATCCTGGCTTCCGTTGCGGTCTGGAGTGTATATGCGGCGGCAACGGCCAGCACCTTGGTTTACCTGTCTGATATGGCATGGTACAACCAATTGGTATTGGAGTCGAAACCGATGCCCGTATTGGTGCGCATGCACCATATCGAATTCAGTGTATTTCATGCCGGTTCGGTATTTGCGGGCTTATGGCTGTGGAACGGGCGCAGGAGCAGCGGTATGCCCCGCATCTGGCTCTGGTTTACGCTTTTCGCAGCCGGAATGAATTTGATCACGATTCATCTTTTATCGGCCCGCACGGGTTTATTGGCCATGTACGCGGGTTTGGCCTGCTGGGCCCTGCTCGCCGCACGTCATCAATTGAAACGATTCATCTGGCCGGCAGTGGGTGCCTTGCTCATCGCTTTGTTGGCCTTCCGTTTTTTGCCCAGTCTGAACAACCGTGTGCGGAATTCGCTGGAAGATTTGCAGACCGTCAACCGGCAAACTGACCCCAACGACCGCTCTTTTGCCCAACGTGTGGAAGCCTGGAAAGCAGCCGTTCATATTTTGCAGGAAGCGCCTTTGACCGGTCTCGGAATGCATGATCTCAGTATGGCCATGGACGCAGCGCATACCGCTCAACAGAGCCGCGTTTTGCCCTGGAACCGCAAGATGCCGCATAACCAATACCTGGAAAGCGGCATACAGGGTGGATTTCCGGCAGTAATTCTGTGCTTGCTGGCCTTGTTGCTGCCCTTTATAGCGGCCTGGCAGCGCGGTAACCACGCGGCATCAGCCTTCTTTGCGATGGCTGCGCTAGCCTTCGTTTTCGAGAGCCTGATGGAGCAGCAATCGGGTGTGTTATGGCTGGTATTCTGGACAGTCTTCAGCGCATCCACAAGAAATAAACAGGAAACTCTCTCATAACACTTGCATTTGAAAGGGAGAATTATCATCTTTGCAGCCCCAAAATAAGGAATATTATGTCACGCATCTGTGATCTAACCGGAAAGAAGCCACTGAAAGGGAACAATGTTTCCCACTCCAATCGCAAGACCAAGCGCAGGTTCAACCCGAATCTCCAAACCAAGCGCTTTTTCCTTCCGGATACGGGCGAATGGATAACTCTGAAGGTGAGTACCTCAGCCATGAGGACCATCGACAAGATCGGAATTAACGCGGCACTCGACCGCCTGTTTAAGAAAGGAAGCATCTGAAATGGCTAAGAAAGGCAACAGGATTCAGGTGATACTGGAATGCACGGAGCATAAGACCTCAGGTCGACCCGGCACCAGCAGGTATATCACCACCAAGAACAAGAAAAACACTCCCGAGCGCATCGAATTGAAGAAATACAACCCGATTCTGCGCAAGATTACTGTCCACAAAGAAATCAAGTAAAACATGGCAAAGAAGGTAGTAGCAACGCTCAAGAAAGAAGGTCAAGGTAAAGACTACGTGAAAGTGGTTCGGACCATTCGCTCGCCCAAAACCGGCGCTTATTCTTTCAAAGAAGAAATCATTACCAGCGAAGCCCTGAAGGACTACTTCAACAAAGGCTGACAAAAGCTGAATTCCTGAAGATGGCTTCCTGAACTCCGGGAAGCCATTTTTGTTTATACTTGATGAACCATGGCATTTTTTAATCTGTTCGGAAAGAGAAACCCTGAACCGGAGGATCAATCGAAACTCGATGCCGCGGTACAGAAAACCAGGGAAAACCTCCTCGGTCGCATCGGGCGAGCATTTTTGGGTAAACGGAGCATCGACGAGGATTTCCTGGATGAACTGGAAGAAATTCTCATCACCGGCGACGTGGGTGTTGAAACCACCATCGCCGTAATTGATCGGCTGAAGGAAGCTGCCTCCCGACAACCTTATCTGAATGAAGGCGAGTTGCAGGAACTCATTCGGCAGGAAGTAGCCGGTATGATGCCCGTGGCTGATGCGTCAGCCATTGCTTCCGGCAAACCTTATATTATTATGGTAGTCGGTGTGAACGGCGTTGGAAAAACCACCACCATCGGAAAACTTGCACACCGGTTTACGGCCGACGGACTCAAAGTATTGCTCGGCGCGGGTGACACTTTCCGCGCGGCAGCGGTCGACCAACTCGGCACCTGGGCCCAGCGCTCCGGTTGCGATATGGTTAGCCTCGGCATGGGCGCAGACCCGGCTTCTGTGGCGCACGATGCTGTGAAGAAGGGCGTTGAAGGCGGGTACGACGTGGTAATCGTTGACACCGCAGGCCGACTTCACAACAAGGTCGGATTGATGAACGAACTCGCCAAGGTGAAGCGGGTGATGCAAAAATTCAGGGAAGATGCGCCCCATGAAGTGCTGCTCGTTCTCGATGCCAGCACCGGGCAAAATGCATACGAACAAGCCAAGGAGTTTACACAGGCTACCCAGGTGAACGCACTCGCGCTCACCAAATTGGATGGAACCGCAAGAGGCGGCGTGGTACTCGGCATCAGCCACCGCTTCGGCGTTCCGGTTAAGTATCTCGGTGTGGGAGAAGGTATCGACGACTTGCGACCTTTCGATGCACGCGAATTTGTGGATGCCTTATTCGGACAAAAAGCATGAAAACACGCAGCCATCGCAATCCCAAAGTGAATGTCATTACCCTCGGTTGTTCCAAAAACCTGGTAGACAGTGAAGTGCTCATGGGTCAGCTCCGGGCGTCGGAGTTCGATGTGGAACATGAAACGGCCCGCGAAGCCGACATCGTCATCATCAATACCTGCGGCTTTATTGACAATGCCAAGCAGGAAAGCATCGATACCATCCTGCAGTATGCCGGTGCAAAAGCCGATGGCAAACTGGAGAAACTGTATGTAACCGGTTGCCTTTCGCATCGCTACAAAGACGAATTGCAAGGTGAAATCCCGGAAGTCGATGCCTGGTTTGGAACGCTCGATATGCCCCACCTGCTCCGCACCGTCGGTGCCGACTACAAGCATGAACTCATTGGCGAGCGCCTGCAGGTAACGCCGCGCCATTACGCGTATATCAAGATTTCAGAAGGCTGCAACCGGCCTTGTTCCTTTTGCGCCATTCCCTTGATGCGCGGCAAGCACGTGTCTAAATCTTTCGAACAGATCGAAGCAGAGGTGAAGAACCGCGTAAAGAATGGAACCAAGGAATTCATGCTGATCGCGCAAGACAGCACGTATTACGGGCTTGATCTTTACGGAGAGCGCAAATTGGCCGAGCTGTTGAAGCGTGTTTCAGACATTGAAGGCGCGGAGTGGATTCGCCTCCACTATGCTTTTCCCAGCCAGTTCCCTGAAGATGTGCTGCCGGTTATGGCCGAGCGATCCAATATCTGTAAGTACCTGGACATTCCGGTGCAGCATCACAGCGACCGCATGTTGAAGATCATGCGCCGCGGTATCACCAGCCGGAGGAGTGAGGAACTGCTCACCCGCATCCGCGAACAGGTTCCCGGAATTGCACTGCGCACCACCTTGTTGCTGGGCCATCCCGGCGAAACAGAGGCGGATATAGACGAGCTCTGCAGCTTTGTTGAGCACTTCAAGTTTGACCGACTCGGCGTCTTCACTTATTCGCACGAGGAAAACACCCATGCCCATACCTTACCCGACGATGTGCCGGCTGAGGTAAAGGAAGCCCGCGCGTCGCGGATCATGGAAATTCAACAGGAAATCTCAGATGCCGCCAATGCCGCCTTGCTCGGTAAAGAGCTGAAGGTTCTGATTGACCGGATTGAAGGAGAGCATTATGTAGGAAGAACCGAGTTTGATTCTCCCGAAGTAGACAACGAAGTATTTATACCCACTGCCGGAGGTTACCTCCGGGTTGGCGACTTCGCCCAGGTGCGCATTACCTCGCATACTCCATACGACTTGTTCGGCGATATTGCATGAAGGCAAGGCCTTTATCTGCGCCTGCCGGATATTTCCCGGAAGCTTTACAGGCAGCTGAAAATGCAGCTTTTTTTTCTAAAGAGCCGAACGAAGCGCTGTTGCAAGACAGGGCCATGCGGTTCGACGCCGAAAGGAGGGAAGCGCTTTGTTCAGCCATCCGGGGACAATACGCTGATATTCCCGATTTTGACGGTTCTGCGGCAGCGCGCTCTTTGGAGCAACTGGCCTTGGATGGAACTTTCACGGTAACCACAGGGCAACAGGTGCATCTTTTCCTTGGGCCTTTGTATGTGGTATATAAGATTGCGGATGCCATACAAAAAGCCAGGATATATCAGGAACGCTGGCCTGAACGGCGTTTTGTGCCGGTTTTCTGGATGGCCACAGAAGATCATGATTTCGAAGAAATTGCCCGTGTAAAGGCATTTGGAGCGGAGTTGAAGTGGGAGCGCAGCCACGGCGGACCTGTCGGCAGAATGCATTTGGATGAACTGCAACCTTTGCTCAATGAACTGGATGCGCGCATATCAGATCCATCGGCCAGACCGGAATGGGAGGTGCTGAAAGACATTTATGCTAACAGCGCGAACCTGGCAGCCGCTACGCGGAAAATCGTACATCGCTATTTTGGTCAGTATGGCCTGATTTGTCTGGATCCGGACGATGCGGTATTGAAGCAGCAGTTTCAGCAGGATATGCAGGCTGAGCTCTTGCTGGGTCGCTACAGCAAAGCCTTGCAGCGCGGAACGGAAAGCCTGTCGGAAGCGGGCGTGTCGGCCACAGCAGCGGTTCGCGATCCGAACCTGTTTGTAATCAACGAATCCGGGATTCGGAAGCGCATCGCGCGTGTTGAGAATGGTTATAGGCTTTTTCCCGGTGAGGATTTTTTGCCTGAACTGGAACTGTCGAGTCGCTTGTTGCGTTCACCGGAACAGTTTAGTCCGAACGTCTTGTTCCGACCCTTGTATCAGGAGCGGATACTGCCCAATGTAGCGTATATCGCCGGCCCGAGTGAGTATATCTACTGGAGTCAGACGAAGGAATTATTTACGGAAGCGGGCATGGCCAGACCGGCACTGGTAAGGCGCAGGAGTTTCATTGTACCAGACGGGAAGTCGCTGACGCAGATGGAGAAGCTGGATATTCCGGATACCTGGTGGTGGGAAAGCGAGGCCGTCTTTAAGGCAGCGTTATTGGGCAGGGCAGGAGCGGTGAATCCCTTCCCTGAACTGCGGGAACGCTGGATAAAACTGATCGAAGAAACGGCTTCGGCTTTGCATTCCGGGCGCGACCCCGAGCTAAAGGCCTTTCGCAACACAAGCGGCGAATTGTTGAATCTACTGAAGAAAAGTGCTAACAACTATTCCGAATCGCTTGAAAACCACCCACAATGGAGCGCATTGCTGCGACAGGCGCTGAAAATCAAGCAGCGCTACTTTTCCCCATCCACTCCACAAGAAAGGGCAGATTGGGCGTTTGAAATTTTACTTAAGAACAAGCATTTGCTAGATTCGCTTACTTCATTTGATTTTGGCAATGAAGAAATTAGTGTCGTTTTTTAGGACACTTCATGAAATAATAATACAATTCTCTTTGACAAAATCAGATTTCCACCCTATACTTGCACCTTGAATATCCAATTCTACGCGATGAAAACCCTCAAACAGTTATCTCTGTTCATCCTCACCGCATCAGCCGCATCAGTGATGGCGCAGGGAGACCCTGCACCCGCTGCCCCTGCCGGCAACGGCGGATCAGACGGTGTGAGCTGGCATCCCACCGCGGATCCTAAATGGCCCGCAGGTAAGGATCAGGTAAAATCTGACTCAGGTCAGTATTCCGTGACCAGCTACTTCGTTGATCGCCGCGCTAAGAAACTTTCTCTTGGGCTTGGCGGTGGACCGACTTTCTTCTTCGGCGACGCCGACAAGATCCAGCCAGGATGGCACATCCGTCCGTTTGTGAAGTATTCCATCTCTCAGACCTTCGGTCTTCGTGGTGAATACAACTACGGAGTTTTGCGCGGTGCCCGCGATTTCCAGGCACCTACCCTTTTCAAAGACAATTTCCAGTTCCGCAGCAAAGTGCAGGACTTCAACATGCAAATGGTCTTCACCCTGGGTAATATTAGTTTCCTGCGTCCGCTGCGCAAAACCCAGATGTATCTTTTTGCCGGTGTTGGCTTCGCAGCCTACCGAACAACCGCCACGTTTGTTGATCAGCGTCTGTTCCTCGGCGACTATTACCTGACGCATTATTTCGGTCGCGGTCCCCGTAACCCTAATCTTGGTAAGCCAGTTGAAGAGCGCTACGAAGGCCGTCACGCTATCATTCCTTTCGGTTTCGGTTTCAAACACAATCTCGGTCGCATGTTCGATCTGGGTCTTGAATATCGCCAGACCTGGACCCGTAACGATGATATCGACGGTTATAATACCGCCATCTTTCAAAACCGTTGGCTGGATGCTTACGGCATGATGAACGTGAATCTCGCATGGAAATTTGGTAACAAGAACCCCCAGCACTACGATTGGCTGAGCCCCGTAGAAAATATCTACGAGAAAATCGCTGACGTAGAGAAGAAAGTTGACTCTCTCATGGCCGACAAAGACAAAGACGGCGTGAGCGATTACTTCGACGTTGACGACGAAACGCCTGATACCTGCATGGTGTATGGAAACGGTCAGGCTGTAGATACAGACCGCGATGGTGTTGCGGATTGCCAGGACCAGGAAATGTTCTCTGATGACGGAGCTGAAGTTGACGAAACAGGCCGCATGCGCGACGACGACGGCGACGGTATCCCGAATCATCGCGATATGGAGCCCAATTCTCCTCGCAACGCATATGTAGACGCACGTGGTCGCACGATCAACGTAAACTGCTGCAACTGCGACGATATGGTGTTCCCGAGCATCTTCTTCAGCACCAACTCGTGTGTGGTTCGTCCCGAGTACGCTGTGGTTCTGTATGAAGTAGCGAACAAAATGCGCCAGTGCCCCGACAAGAAACTCACCATCTGCGGTGGAGCCGGAGCCGGTAAAGAAAAAATGTACAGTGGCAAAGGTGACGACGCAGCAGCAGCTTGCCGCGTGGATGCTATCATCAACACCCTGGTGCGTGACTATGGCATGAGCCGCGACCGCATCATCGTTGACGAAGCCTGCCGCCCTACAGACCGCAACCGCGTAGACTTCTTCTTCCAGGGCAGCAACCGCCGGACCACTCCGGCGCCCGCACCTGCTCCTGCACCAGGTCGCTCTATCCGCTGATCGCGTCACAGTAAATGATATTCAGAAAAGGCCTTCCGAACGGAAGGCCTTTTTCATTTATACGGACGCTGCGACCAAAGCCTGCATTTTTCAGCATTAATACTGAACTTTGCCCGGAATGATCAAGCAGAAGAAAGTTGTCGTGGTGATGCCGGCTTACAATGCAGCGCAAACCCTCGAAAAAACCTGGTCTGAAATTCCACTCGATGTGGTGGATGAAGTGGTGCTGGTAGACGATGCCAGCCGGGATGAAACCAGCCAGCTTGCAAAGGAGTTGGGAATCCACCATGTATTGCGCCACGACCGCAACCGCGGTTATGGCGGGAACCAGAAAACCTGCTATGCCAAAGCACTCGAATTGGGTGCCGATATCATCATCATGGTGCATCCCGATTACCAATATAGCCCAAAGCTGATTGAAAGCATGGCCTATATCATTGCCAATGATGTATATCCAGTGGTTTATGCCTCGCGTATCCTGGGTAAAGGTGCACTGAAGGGCGGTATGCCGATGTATAAATACATAGCAAACCGATTGTTGACCTTGTTCCAGAACATCATGATGGGGCAAAAACTCAGCGAATACCACACCGGTTACCGCGCGTTCAGCGGTGAGGCGCTTAAAAAGGTCGATCTGGAAGCGAATTCTGATGATTTTGTGTTTGACAACCAGATCACTGCCCAGATTTTCATGGCAGGTATGGAAATCGCCGAGGTGACTTGTCCGACACGCTATTTCAAAGAGGCGAGTTCAATCAATTTCAAGCGCAGCGTGATATATGGACTGGGTGTTCTGAAGGTTTGCCTCCAATATCGCCTGCACAAGTGGGGTATGCGTTCGACTTACCTCAACGGCCGGGGATGAACTCGTAATCCATCCCATAGTTCATCATGTAATGGTTGAACTCGAGATAGGATGCCAATACCAATTGGGAGTAATTCTGCGCAGCATTGCGGAAGTATCCGTATTCTGTGTTCCAAAGGCGCCTAATCAACGCGCTTCCATCAGGTTGCAGCGGTACAGTGTTAAGTGCTTTCCTTACTGTTCCGGCGCCGGCATGGTAGATATGCATGGCCAGCAGGCGGAACCACAGCGCGCGTTCGTGGTAAGTGTAACCTTGATCGCGCAGCATGTTGGCTGCGTAGGGTATGCAGATGTCTCTGAATAGTTTAGCGGCGGCCACAGCACTCTTTTCGAAATCTTCGCGTTCATCGGCATGGCGGTCAACCCGCAAACCAAACTGCCGCGCAACATCTTTCATCAATTGAAAATGGCCGTATGCGCCGGCTTCACTACGCAGGTTTCCAACCGGGCTTTCGATCAGCAAAACAGCCTGTGCCAGGAACGGATCAACACCGAGGCTATCGAAAATGGCGATGGCTTGCTGAATTTTAGGCGCCACTACATGCGGATTATAAAACCAGTTCTTGCCGGTGGTGATATACAATCGGGTATGGGAGGGAAGCGCGTATTTTTCACGGACGGATGCTTTGTACGCCATTCTTTCAGAATCTCCAAGTATGGAGTAATCGCGCATCCGAATACGGCATAGTATTTCCCGGGTATCCGCAATGCTTACAAGGGCGCTGTCCGGATTGAGTCGCATGATTTGCCTCCAGAAACGCACATGCTGCAAGGTATCCCAGCCTTCTTCGCGCACGCAAGGCAATTGAACAAAACATACTTTCCTGCCAACCGGATCGAGTTTACACAATACCCGGGCCGAGCCACAATCTCCACCTGAGGGAGACTGGTTTCCCGACAAGGCAGTCAACAACAACAGCCCAAACAATGCAACAGCCAGCGTTCTTTTATTCATGAGGTTCTTTCCGCACACAGTATTTCTCCAGGTAAGTACGGCCTTCCGGCTCACCGATCAGTACTGCTTTATCCCAATCTTCACATGCCCCGCTGCCGTTTCCGGACTGCATTTTCGCCAATCCGCGCGCCAAGAGACAATATCCCAGGTCGTTGCATTTCAATGCAATGGCCTTGTTAAAATCCAATTCCGCTTCCGCAAAAGCAGACATTTTCAATTGGCACAATCCGCGGTCGAGGAATAAGTCGCCCGAAGCTGTATCCCTTGCAATGGCCTGCGTATAATCTTCGAGCGCATCGCCGTTTTCATTCAGCGCCATGCGGGCTTCGGCGCGCAGTTGGTAAATTCTGGCTGTACGCTTTCCCTGCAAAAGGCACATATTGAAATCGTCGATGGCATCACGGTACGCACCGCGTTCGAGTCGGGTTTCGCCGCGACCTTCATATAAAACGGCCGCTTCCGGAAAACGCATAAGGAGGCGGCTGAATGCATCTTCGGCTTCTTTATACCGACCTGACAACGACAACAAACGCCCCTGCCTGACAGACTGAACCAGGTCGTTACGTTCCTGATCCAGATATTTGCCGAGGCTTTCAGCGGCTTCTTTGTACAGTTGATTCTGTTCCTGGGCGTGCGACAGAAATACCCAGTCTTCCGGTTCCGGACTGCTGTTTTTGCTGAAATACAATTCCATGTCGGTCAACGCGAAGACATGGTTACCGAGTTTAAGATGAACGAGCGCGCGGTTGAAGTAGGCGTCGGTGAAATTGGTGTCCAGCCTCAGGCAGGTATTCAAGTCGACCAGCGCCTGGGCTTGCCTGCCGAGCTGTTGTTTTGAAGCCGCCCGGTTGAACCAGGCTTTCGCATAGCCAGGGTTGGCCTGGATTACTTTATCGTATTGTACAACAGCATCCTGATAACGCCCTGCAGAATCTGCGCTATATGCTTGCCGCATCCACGATTCCCATTCTTGCGCAAACAGCGAAGAAACTCCTCCGATTGTGGAGAATAAAAAGAGGCAAGGGGCAAGGAAGTATTTCAAGTTTTGCAAAGTTCCGTAACGGATTTCATTACTTTGGAACCTGATACAATTTTCATGCAAATTTCCTTTTTCGGCGCAGCAGGTCGGGTTACCGGCAGCAAACATCTCATCACCACGGAGCAAGGCAAGCGCATTTTGCTGGATTGTGGATTGTTTCAAGGCGAAGGGCAGGAGGGCAATGAGCTGAACCGACATTTCGGTTTTGATCCGCATACCATCGACCATGTGATCATGTCGCATGCCCATATCGATCACTCAGGATTATTGCCCAGGTTGGTTCGAGAAGGCTTCAGCGGCCCGATTCACTGCAATGAACCTACCCGCGATTTGCTGTCTATCATGTTGATGGACAGCGCGAAAATCCAGGAAAGCGATTTGAAGCATGTCAACAAGCGCAGATTGGAAAGAGGACTTCCCGAACTCGAACCGCTTTACGACGCAGAAGATGTACGGCAGGTGATGCGCCAGATTGAAATCATGCCCGAGCACAGCGATTATTGGGATCTTTGTGAAGGCGTTGCCGTGCGCAGTTCCGTGAATGCGCATATTCTCGGCAGCGTCGCGCTCACCCTTGCCATCCAGGACGGCGGTAGGGAAAAGAAACTCACCTTTACCGGCGATATCGGGCGGCCGGGTGATCATATCCTGCGCGGGCCGGAAGCGATTCCCCAATCCGATATCCTCATTTGTGAAAGTACCTACGGCGACCGCCTGCACGAAGACGAGTCGGATGCTGAAGCACATCTCCTGCGCATTGTAAAGGAAACCTGTGTGGAGCGGAGCGGTAAACTCATCATACCGGCTTTCAGTATCGACCGTACCCAGGAGCTGATATACATGCTCGACCGCCTGGCCTTTGCCAAAAAACTGCCTTCAATACCGGTCTATGTAGACAGTCCCTTGTCGGTCAATGCCACCGAAGTCATGTCGAAACACCGGCAATGCTTCAATGCGGAAATCCTGGATTACATCACCCGCGATGGTGATCCTTTTGGTTTCCCCAATCTGCACTATATCAGCAAGGTGGAAGAAAGCAAGGCGCTGAACGACAACAAAGGCCCGGCAATTATCATTTCCGCCTCCGGCATGGCCGAAGCCGGCCGCATCAAGCACCATATCAAGAACCATATCGAAGATCCGAATTCTACGGTACTGATTGTAGGGTATGCAACCCCCAACAGCCTGGCCGGCCAGCTGAAGGCGCGTAGCGAAAAGGTCCGTATTTTCGGTGACTGGCATACGATCCTTTGCAGGATTGAGGTGATGGATTCATTCTCGGCCCATGCCGACTATCACGAAATGCTTGCATACCTCAGCTCACAAGATCCCAACCGCGTATCACAAACCTACCTGGTTCATGGCAACGAACGTGCCCTGCAGGCCTGGCAAAGTCGCCTGCTCGATCGCGGATTCAGGAATATTACCATTGCCAAACATGGACAGACCTATGAATGCTAAACATACTTCAAGTCATCAGGGGAAAAAGAATAAGCTTTTCCTGGTGCTCGCCGGCTTCTTTCTCACCAATGCCTTGCTCGCCGAATTTATAGGTGTGAAGATATTCTCGGTGGAACGCTCGCTCGGACTACCCGATGCAGAATTTCGAATTCTCGGTGAAACACTCAGTTTTCATCTTACGGCCGGGGTATTGCTCTGGCCCGTGGTTTTCATCATCACCGATATTGTAAACGAGTATTTCGGAAGG
>CANHTS010000021.1 GCA_947463435.1 Flavobacteriales bacterium
ACCCCAGGTTCAACCGTGGCCTGGAAATTTTCTTTGTCGATATGCAAAATGCGGTTGAGCCGTGAGGTATGCAAACTGATTCCTCCGAATACCGGCAAGGAGCCACCGCTGAGTCCGGTTCCCGCGCCACGCGGTGTAACGGCGAAATTGCGCGCATTGCAGAAGGCCAACACAGTGGCTACTTCAGCTGCTGTGGCAGGATAGGCAACCGCCACAGGCAGAAACTCAAGATCCTCAGTGTAGTCGCTCGCTGCACTTCGCAAATCTTCAGGTGCTGACGAAAGGCCATTCTCACCAAGCAACAGGCTCAGTTCGCGTAAATCCTCTTCGCCGGGCTGAGAAAACGAATGTTTCATCTGTGCGATAATAACCATTCCATAGAATACCGACAGCTTTTCCCTCAGTGACAATTCACCAACAAGCCTGTTTGAACACAAAAACTAGAGAAAAGCGAAATATTGTATTTTCCTTTCGCGCAAATCCGAAAATACTTATTTTTAAAAACAATACCTATAGAATCACTGCTGTCCAAAACGTTTTAAACTGACCTGGATCAGTAAGTTAGCATGTCTTTTTGCCAGTTTGAGATTTTACCCCCCCTCAGGTTTATGTGAACAGACTGAGTTGAATATTTTCGGAGGCTATATTTTCTTGCTCAAACGGTTTGTCGAGGTATTCCTTGAGGCCAATTTTCACCAATAGATTTAACCGGAGAAAGGTGACGAGATTGGACAGATGCCACTTGTATTCCGCGATATTTTTGCATGGCTTTCTGCAGCAGGATGTTTATCATGGCAGTCCACGATTGGATTCATAACGCGTTTTCCGATATACCGACGATTGTTTTTTTGCAGGTGCGATTTGATCTGCTTGAAAATCACTTCGATGTTGCAGCGCTCTTTGCAGCCTGCCGCAACTGTTTCTGCTGTCCAGGACTTGTTGTTGGCCAGGAATGCCAGTTCCTGGCCGGTTACAGGGTCAATAAAAACTACCCTGCGCAGGTTTTTGGGTTATGCTTGGGCGTTTTCAGGGCCTATGAGCCTTATATTCTGGTCTGCTTGGAACCCTGATTCCTTGTCGACTTCGCAAGAAGTTTTCACCTCAAAAGCCATGTTATCCTTGGCCCGTATGACAAAGACCACGCCGCTGCTGTCCAAATTGCGAAGCCAGGAAAAATCCAGATAACCACGGTCGCACAACACCACGCTTCCCTTAGGAAAAACGAGCGTCTTAGCCACCTTGCTATCATGCTGCTTTCCGTCAGGTATTCAGGCATAACAAGGCAGGCAACCCTCGTAGTCTAGCACCATATGCAGCTTTACAGTCCCTTTGTGCTTGCGGAAGTGAGTTCAATCGAAAATATTGCTGCACAACGGGATAACCGTTGAATCCATCAGAAAAACCTTCCTTTTCAATTGCCGCAGCTTGGTTCGTTCAAAGCCAATATACTGTCCAAGATGTTGAAGCGTTAAATGAAAGAACGTCTCAAAGACCTTGTGGTCGCATTTCTGGTCGATGCAGGAGACGCTGCCCTTACTGGAAGCCTACTTGCAGCCCAGATGCACCACGGTGCCGGCATTGACCGGAGTCGGTTGCTGATATCCCGAACTGAACCGGCATTGCTTAGATGACAGAAAATCATCGACAACAGATGCGTCCATGTATCTATGCCTTTGCTATGCTTATTGCTTCCGGCCTCAGCCGCAGCTTTTCTGATTTCCTCGCTAGGCAAATGAGCCAATAGCTGAGCCAGTAATGTTACTTTTGCCATACACCGTTTGGATTGGTTTTGCAACTTGAAGGTAGGGCAAAAGCTCTACCTTCACCAACGGTGGTTGAAAATTGTTTTGGACAGATGTGACTGAATTACACTATTTTAGCCACCCAAGACTCTCTAAAATGCTCAAAAAAGCGATTGTTAACAGTTTCTGTCTAATTGAATTTACCTATCCAATCTTCAGAATTGCATTTATTCAAACAATTTGCCAATCTAATTATTCTCGGATAAACAGAACAAAGTCCACCGCTATCGCAGATTGGACAATACAATAAAACACTCACAATGTTAAACGCAGTTCGCCAAATTCACCATCAATTGTCAGAGTTCTTGGCTGAATCAATAGTATTGGAAGAACAGAATCTTGTTTGTGTATATCTGCACAAATTATATCCTGGCAAAAAAGATGTGATTCCTTTATATGGAAAGAGTTCAGAAGGCGTAACAGTGCAAGATTTTGAGGCAATGGTGCTTTACTTCAAGGAGAGGGGTTTTCAGTTTGTTCACGATAAGGACCTGTTGAGTCCTGACCTGAAAGGCAAGAAGTTCGTCCATATTTCATTTGATGACGGGTATTTCAACAACTACCTGGCGCTTCCTGTATTGAAAAAATACAGTGCAAAGGCTACGATCTATATTTGTCGTGAGCACTGCGAGACGGGGAAAAGTTTTTGGTGGGATGTGCTAGCGCGTGAACGAAGCTTGCAAAGCGATAAGTTCCGGCACATCATGGCTTCAGAGGTAAAAATGCTATTGGGTATGCGATGGGAAGACCAAGATGATTATATCCGAACTACGTTTGGCAATGATGCACTCTATGGCAGTCATGACCAGATGCGCCCCATGACGAGGAAAGAACTCAGGGAGTTAGCGCAACACCCACATATCGCCATTGGCAACCACACCACGCATCACCAGAATCTCAGTCTCTGTACTCCGGATGAAATTCAAAGTACAATTATTGAGAATCAACAATATATCCGTGAAGTTACCGGAACCGAAAGCTCTTCGATTGCCTATCCTTACGGAATTACCCCGGAAAACTGGCAGGATATTCCAAGCTTTTCCGACATGCGCATCGGATTTACGGTTGAACCCGGAAGAAACAAGCTCAAACAGCCTGACAACATGCGGATGAATCGCTTTCAGTTATCTGGGTTCTATTCCATAGACGCCCAATGCAGACGATTCCACCATAATTTCTCGCTGATAGATTATATCAAAAATGGATTCAAAACAGCTGAAGCATGGTAAGCCAATCGTATACTACCGAACGTCTTAATTCAGATAATTTCCGGTCATTCACCGAAATCTTCCACGCCAGCTTCCCGGGTAACCAGTACAACGATGCATACTTTGTGAAGAAATTCGATACCAATCATAGCGAACATCGATTTTACGGTCATGTAGCGTATGATAAAGAAAAGCACCATCCGGCGGCCTATTTTGGTGTTTTCCCGGTATTCGCCGAATGGCAAGGCAAGCGCTTGCTTTCAGGCCAGTCAGGAGATGTCGCGACGCATCCTGAGCACCGCCAGAGAGGGCTTTTCAGGATACTACACGATGCCACGCTCAAACTTTGCAAAGCGGATGCATTCGATTTTCTGTTTGCATTCCCCAATGCCAATTCACTGCCCGGTTTTATCAAAGCAGGCTGGCAAACAGGCCAGCCGATAGAGACTTGGATCAAACAACTGCCAACGAGAATGTACATCCGGCTATGCAGAAAGTTACTTCCAAAGCAATTTGCGGCAACACAACAAAATAAGATAAACCAACTTTCGGTTGAACCAGACAATTCAGTGGCCCAACTTCCCGGATTGGCTGCTTCCTTTTCCGGGAGTAATGTCAGACTCACAAGGTCGGCGGCATATCTGAGCTACAAAAACAGTCTCGGATCGAAGCTGATCCGGCTTACCCATGGATACGCATGGGTTGCCTTCAAAGGCAATCAATTGCTGATTTGCGATCTTCTGGGTGAACAAAAAAACGAGCTGTTCCAGGATTTGAGCGTTTTTGCAACAAATGCCGGATTCGATTACCTTGTGTTCACATCCAACATAAAAGAATGCAATAGCTGGTTGCAAGGGTTTGGATTTACAAAAAGAAAACAAATAGCATTGACTGTCCAATCACTGAATACCGATGTTTCAGCCGAACACTTGATGCTCACCGGAGGAGACTTCGACAATTTCTAGGTTTTTTCTGAACGCCGGTACCATTGCCGGCAGGTTAAACAGTAACTGCTATATCAGGCTGGATTTGTAGCTTGGCCACGAATGAAGATTAGCATCATTTTACCGTTTCTGAATGCGGAGCCCTGGCTCAGGGAATGCCTTGAAAGCATTCAGCAACAAAGCTTTACCGATTGGGAAGCATTGCTGATCAACGACCATTCTACGGATGGGTCAGAAGCGATTGTTCGGACGTTCGCAGACCACGACCCCAGGTTTGTCTTGCTCCGGAACCCCGGCCGCGGATTGGTGGCTGCCAATGCGTACGGGCTTTCCATGTCTACAGGACAACTGATTTCGCGCATGGATGCCGACGACATCATGCCGCCCCACAAAATACAAGCCCTTGCACAAGCCTTGCTGCATGAAGGTCCCGGGTATATCGCCACCGGTTATGTCCGTTTTTTCCCGGATGAAAACACCGGTATGGGTACGCGATTCTACCAAGACTGGTTGAATGCGCGATGCGATGCAAACGACCATTGGGACTGGATCTGGCGTGAATGCGTGATACCGAGCCCCTGCTGGATGGCGTGGAAAAGTGATTTGCTTGCGGTAAATGCATTCGATGCACCCATTTATCCGGATGATTACGAGTTGGCTTTCCGATTCTTCCACGCCGGACTGAAAGTGCTTCCGGTTCGCGAGGTGCTGCATCATTGGCGGCAACATGCATCAAGGATGAGCCGAAAACACGGCGGCTTCAGCGCAGAAGCATTTACAGAATTAAAATGGGAATGGTTCAAACGCCGGTTTGCTGCAACGGAAGCACCCTTGTATATCCTTGGACATGGAAAGAAAGCGCGTTTCCTTGCCACAGTCCTGAACAAGGAAAATTATTCCTTTTTCAGGATTAAGGACTGGAATAAAGTCAGTCGCCATTTTACAGATATTCCGGTAAAATACAACCCGAATTCGATCGTCATTTCAACCCTTTCAAGTATAGATAACTATGATTTGGTCTACGAGCAACTGGATAAATCAGATTGGACGATGCACAAAGACATCCTTCGATGGTGTTGATAAGGCCGGTTCAGACCTCTATTTTTGTTTTTGAGGAATTTCTTACATGGGGGAACTTTACAAAAAAAGTGTCTTAACGGGCATACTCTACGGACTCTTTACCGCGTGGCTTTCGGCACAGACTGAAGGGCTTACATCGGTAAGCAGACTCCGGTCAGGAGACATACAATGGCAATCAGGCACCGGGCAACAGGCCATCGAACCTGCCAACGTGCGCAGGCAACTTGGCATTGCGGTATTTGGAAGTGTTCCTGATGCCGGTTTGCGGGAAGATTTGCGTCAGGCGGGTGTCAGATTGCTGGAGTTTGTGCCAGACTGGTCTTGGTACATTGCGATCGACGGGGCATTTGACCCCAAGAACTGGGAATCGCGCGGGCTCATAGCGGCATCACAACTGAAGCCGGAATGGAAAGCCGAAGGGAATTGGTGGCAAAATGGAACTGTCCCCGAATGGAGTAAAGATATAGCACAACCGGCGAATGCTGTTATTCAGGCGTATTATCCAAAAGGCTGGGATCCGGCCAATTGTCGTGAAATCCTGCAACAAAACGGCATCCAAATCAGAACGCATTACCCTACTTTCCAATACTTTGAAGTATCCGTCAACCGGGCGTCCATAACAAAACTGTTTGGTTTTCCTTGTTTTCACTGGTTTGAACCGCTCCCCCCACCGGCAGAAGGCCACAATATGCCGGGCCGAATCAACCACCGCTCCTTAGCGCTGAATATGCCCGAACCGGGCGGGCGTGATTTGTGGGGTAAAGGAATCATCATCGGCGAGTGGGACGGCGCGGGCATTGGTTCGCATGTCGATTACAACGACCGCATGGTGAACCGGCAAAAGTTTGTAACCGGAGCGAATGGAAACCACGCCACGCATGTTTGCGGCACCATCACCGGAGGCGGAATCATAGACCCCTTTGCCCAAGGTATGGCACCCAAAGCAAGGATTTACGGTTGGGATTTCGGCGGGAATATCCCTGCAGAAATGGATACAGCCAGCTGGCGCGACAGCATCGTGATGACCAACAACTCCTACGGTTACAGTTCCGATCCCTGCGCCACGCGTGGAACTTACGACGGCATCAGCCGTAACCTGGACATCCTGGTAACCATGTACCCTTACCTGAGCCATCAGTTCAGCTCGGGGAATTCTCGCGCCAACAATTGTGCAACCGGCGGATACCGCACCATCAACAGCGGTTTCCAGGCGGCGAAGAACAATATCACCGTCGGAGCGCTCACCTGGAACGATGGCAACAGCAGCTTCCACAGCTATGGCCCTATGCGCGACGGCCGCATGAAGCCCGAGATCTGTGGCGTAGGCGTAAATGTTTATTCAACACTTCCCAACAACACCTACGCAGGTGGCTGGAATGGCACTTCCATGTCTTGCCCCGGAGTAACCGGAACGATAGCACAATTGTACGAGCGTTTCCGTCAATTGAACAGCAACCGCAATCCGCTGGCGCATACCGTCAAGGCGATTGTTTGCAATACCGGAGACGATTTGGGAAATACAGGTCCGGATTACGCCTTCGGATTCGGAAGAATCAATGCACTTACGGCCCTGCAAGTGCTGGAGCGAAAATGGTACAAGGTGGATAGCGTGGGCAATGCAGGCACCTGGACAGACACCATTCGTTTCGGCGCCGGAACCGGACTATTTAAGGTGATGCTGACCTGGGATGATGTGCCGGCAGCGGTGAGCGCCTCGCCCTCTCTGGTCAACGATCTCGACCTGGAGTTGGTAGACAGCTTCGGGAATGTGTTCAGACCCTGGACGCTCGACCCATCCTGCCATACCTGCGGTGCCACCCGAAAGCGCGACAGCCTCAATAACGCAGAACAGTTTTTCATTGTTAACCCCACTTCAGGACGCTGGGTGATACGGGTAAAAGGCACACGGGTAACAGGGGCTAAGGAAGTATTTACCGTTTCCTGGCTGCCGGTGAGCAACTACATCCGCGTAACCTATCCGAATGGCCACGAATCTTTCATCCCGCCCAGCAGCACCACAGTAGCGCAGACCATTACCTGGGATGCCTATGGAACTACTTCCACCTTCACATTGGAATACAGCGCCGACAGCGGTGCCACCTGGAACACCATCACCACAGGCCTGGCCAATACCAATCGCTTTTTCACCTGGGGCAATGCGCCTGCAGGACTGAACACAAAGAAAGCCCTGATTCGTGTACGCAATGGCAGCCTGAGCGATAAGAGCGATACCACCTTCACCATCTATTGGCGTGCGGCACAACCCCAGGCAGTTGTATGCGATAAGCAAGTGCATTTGTTCTGGGCGCGCACGCCCGGAGCGAAGGCTTACCGCGTTTTGCGCAGTATCAACAGTCTCATGGAACCGATCGCCGTCACGAGCGATACCTTCTTCACCGTCACCGGGCTTACCAACGGCCAGGCCTATTGGTTTTCACTGGAAGCAGTAGGCGCCAACAACGAAATCGGTCCGCGATGCAATGGTGTTTCGTTTACCCCTTCTGCCACTCCCATTCCGGTTTCAGTGGCTATTGACCCGCTGGGAAAAACCATTTGTGAAGGCAGCCAGCTTCAACTGCTGAGCAGAGCCAACGGAAGTGCACCCCAAACCCGGCAATGGCAATTCAGCAGCGACAGCGGAAAAACCTGGCAGAACATTCCGGGGCAGATAAGCGACACATTGCGTATACCCAACTTCAGCTGGAATCAGCGCGGGTACCAGTACAGAAATCAATTCAGCAATATCTGCCGCAGCAGGGCCTTTACAGGACCGGCACGCATGAATGTCGATACCCCCATGGTTTTCCTGAACAAGGTCAGAGATAGCCTGCTTTGTGAAGGTGATTCAATCGCATGGAACATCCAGGTGAATTCAGTTACGCCGCCAAAACTGCGTTGGCAACGTTCCACCAACAACGGACTCAGTTGGACAGATCTGGCCGGTGATACCCTAAACCGACTGGAACGGCGCAATGTGCAATATACCGAACACCGGAACCGTTTCCGCATGCTGGCCAGCAACTTCTGCGAAACGGACAAAGCATCGGATGCAGCCATCCTCTATGTTCGGCCACCATTGGCGGTCAACGCAGGTCGCGATACACTGATCTGTTATGGAAACAGCCTCAACCTCAATGCCATGGGAAGTGGGGGCGATACCGTTGCTTATCTGTTCCAATGGCAAGGCTTGCCTGCAGGTAAAACAAACAAGATAAGCCCGACCACACGCACCGTTTACCACATTGTACTCGATGATGCCTGTACGCATTACGATGCATTCGACAGTATCGTCGTGAATGTCCGCGCGCCATTGGCACTCTCCGCCGGACGGGATACAACCATTTGTTTGGGGCGCAACACCCGACTCAGTGCTAACTTGAACGGTGGAGACGCTACCGGTTATTCCTATCGGTGGATGCCGGGTAACCTGAGCACTTCAAGTATTCTTGTGAGTCCGGTAAGCACCACGGTTTACACCGTCACCGCATGGGACAAATGCACACCCGACACCTTCAATCTTAACCTCAATGTCCAGGTTCGTCCTGCACTGAGCCTCAATATCAGCCGCGATACAACCATCTGCCTGGGCCGTTCGGTTCAACTCAATACCATCGCTTCCGGAGGTTTGAATACTGCTTACACTGTCAGATGGAATCAAAGCCTGGGAACCGGCAGCAGTAAAGCGGTAACGCCTCCTGCACGCACTGTTTACAGGGCTATTCTTTCGGATGGATGCAGTGTGACCGAAGACACTGCCTTGGTTACAGTTGACGTGCGACCCGGCCTCACCTTGCGGCTTAGCCGCGACACTACCATTTGCCTGGGCCGCCCGGCAGCCATTCAGACTTTCGCCAGCGGCGGTCTGGCTTCCGGTCGGGTGATAAAATGGAATCAAGGTTTGTCTGACGGATTCCTGCAGATTGTAAGTCCAAATACCAACACCACTTACCGGGCCGTTCTTTCCGATGGCTGCTCCGTGCGCAACGACACCCAGCAGGTAGTTGTTCGGGTATACGCCCCCTTGTCTGTGAACACCAACAATGACACCACATTGTGTTACGGCAATCCGATTCGGCTCCTGACACAGTCATCCGGAGGAAACGGAACCTACACGCATCGTTGGGAAAACAGTGCCAGTCCGGTTCCGGCGCTTGGAACGGGTAGTTCCCTCGACCTGACTCCTGTTTCCACCATACGTGTACGGGTTGTCTTGCAGGATGGATGCACCGTTGTACCCGATACCGCCTATACCTTCATACGCGTTTTACCTAATCTCAGTCTCCGCAGCAGCCCTGATACCGCTATCTGTGCCGGTCAGACCGCTAGACTCCGCGCGAGAACCAGCGGCGGTAATGGCAGGTACAATTACACCTGGACCGATTTGAGCACCGGCAACCCGATCAGCAGCGATTCAAATGCGATTGTAAGTCCGGCAGGGAATAGCACATACCGCGTCCAGGTGAGCGATGGCTGTACCAATAATCAGCCCACAACCAATGTGCAGGTAACTGTTGTGCCCATGCCGGTGGCCGGCCTTATTGCGCCAGATACCGTTTCGTGCGATCCGGGTCTTTTCAGCCTACGCAATAATAGCAGTGCCGCAGGGCGCTATCTCCTTGACAAGCGGCGCTACAGCGGCATGGACACCACACTGCGCCTTGCAGCCGGAACCCGCGACATCGCCCTCTACGCCTACAACAGCCTCGGCTGCGCAGACACAGCGAGCATTCGATTTGTCATCCATCCCACACCCACAGCAAGTTTCACCTATACGCCGACCGACCCGTTCGAAGGCCAGACGGTGAAATTCATAGACCAAAGTATTGGGGCAAATACCTGGGATTGGCAGCTGCCCCACGGTGTTTTCAATGGCCGAAGCATTGCTGATTGGAATACCCGCGATTCCGGCGTATGGACCCTGCAACAGATCGTGCGCAACAGCGAAGGTTGTGCCGACACAGCACGCGGCATCATCCGTGTAGGTATCGGTTATTACCTCTGGGTACCCAGTGCTTTCACACCAAACGGCGACGGTTTCAACGACGTCTGGAAGCCGGAGGTACGCGGCGCACGCAAATACCGCGTTCAGGTATTCAACCGCTGGGGACAGGAAGTTTTCTCGAGCGACGACCCTTCGAAAGGCTGGGCACCGGAAAATCCGCAGGAAGGCGTGTATGCCTATACCATTACCCTGATCAATGCATTCGAACAAAGGAAGACGGAAAGGGGGAATATTACCTTGCTGAGGTAATGCTCCGCGATTCCTGATTTACAGTCTGCAAGAGAAGATGCAGTAAATAGCAACATACCGGCAGACAGCTCTGCCCAAGCTGAATAGCTGAACGCTGTCAGGCTACACATTTTGAATCCGGGATTTCCCTGTCATTTTTCAACAACATCCCGCCTCAAAAACATCAACCCAAGCCCAACTCTTTCAGCTGAGCCGCATCGAGGTTGGAAGGCGCATCGATCATCACATCGCGGCCTGCGTTGTTTTTCGGGAATGCGATGAAGTCGCGGATGGATTCTGATCCACCGAACAAACTGCACAAACGGTCAAATCCGAAAGCAATGCCACCGTGCGGCGGCGCACCGTATTCGAAAGCGTCGAGCAGGAATCCAAAGCGGTATTGCGCTTCCTCTTGCGTAAAGCCGAGCAGGTTGAACATGCGCTGCTGCAGGTTGCGATCATGGATACGGATGGAGCCGCCGCCGATTTCCACCCCATTGAGCACAAAATCGTAGGCATTGGCCCGCACGGCCCCGGGATCACTTTCCATCTTGTCCAGGTCTTGGGGCAATGGCGATGTGAAAGGATGGTGCATGGCATGCCAGCGTCCGGCTTCGGGATCGTGCTCAAGCAAGGGGAAATCAACCACCCACAAGGGTTTGAAATTAAAAGGATCGCGCAGTCCGAGACGGTTTCCCATCTCCAGGCGCAGGTCGTTCATCTGGCGTCGGGTGGCGTGTAAATCTCCACCCAACACCAGCATCAGGTCGCCGGCTTCGGCACCACAGGCAGTGGCCCATTGTTGGAGGTCTTCCTGATTAAAAAACTTATCTACCGAAGAACGCAAGGTTCCATCGGCTTCGACGCGGCACCAGATCAAACCTTTGGCTCCTGTCTGAGGGCGTTTTACAAACTCCGTGAGTTCATCGAGTTGCTTGCGCGTATAGGGTGCAGCGCCTTTGGCATTGATGGCCAGGACTGTCTCAGCCTGGTCGAACACCGGGAAGCCTTTCCCTTTCGCAACTGACGTAATATCGCAGAATTGCATATCGAAACGCAGATCGGGTTTATCGCAACCGTAGAGGCGCATGGCGTCGTCGTATTGCATGCGGGGCACTTCAGGTAATTCGCGTTGCAACACTTCGCGGAACAGGTATTTCACCATTCCTTCAAAAATCTGCAACACGTCTTCCCGCTCCACGAAGCTCATTTCACAGTCGATCTGGGTGAATTCAGGCTGACGGTCTGCGCGCAGGTCTTCGTCGCGGAAACACTTGACAATCTGGAAATAGCGGTCGAATCCGCTCACCATCAGCAGCTGTTTGAAGGTCTGCGGACTTTGCGGCAGGGCATACCACTGGCCTCCATTCAAGCGGCTGGGCACAACAAAATCGCGGGCTCCCTCTGGCGTACTTTTAATCAAGACCGGCGTTTCCACCTCCATGAAATGCTGGCCGCTCAGGTAATTGCGCACAGCCTGGGCGGTGCGGTGACGGAGTTCCATGTTGCGGCGCACCGGATTGCGGCGCAGGTCGAGGTAGCGGTATTGCATGCGCAGCTCGTCTCCCCCATCGGTTTCATCTTCGATGGTAAAAGGCGGCGTCTTGGCGGCATTGAGCACTTCGAGTTTATCGACGATGATTTCGATTTCGCCGGTTGGAATCTGCAGGTTCTTGCTTTCGCGTTCACGCACCAAACCGCTCACTTTCACCACGAATTCGCGCCCGAGTTTCGCGGCTTCTTCCATTAGTGCTGCGTTTACCGCTTCATTGAAAGACAATTGGGTGATGCCGTAGCGATCGCGTAAATCAACAAAAACCAGTCCGCCCATTTTGCGGTTACGGGCAACCCAACCGGCCAGGGTCACGTGTTTGCCGGCGTCTGTCAGTCTCAATTCTCCACAGGTATGCGATCGGTGCATGATGCTGCGAAATTAGGGATGCGCCCGCCTCTTCCCTCAAAAAAACAACGCTGTGTTATGTTGTTGTAGTTGAAACTTTGGGTGCGAATTGCGCAGGCCCTTGGCATTCGGCTTGCCAATGCATCATCCTCCTTAACTTTGCCGGCATTGAAACCCCTCCTGTCACTCATCGTTGCCGCTGCAGAAGACGGCGCCATTGGTCGGGATAACCGCATGCTCTGGCATTTGCCGGCCGATTTCCGTTGGTTCAAGGAGAAGACCCTGGGCCATCCGGTTATCATGGGTCGCAAAACGATGGAAAGCCTGGGCAAAGCCTTACCGGGTCGTCGAAACCTGGTGATTACCCGCAGCAATGCAGCAATCATCCATGGCTTTGAGTCGTTTGCCTCTCTCGAATCGGCCATAGCCTCAGCAGCCGACACGGAGACTGAAGAGATCTTCATCATTGGAGGAGGGGAAGTGTACCGTCAGGCGATTCCGCTTGCCGCCCGCATCTATTACACCCGCGTGCATGCGCGTTTTCCTGATGCCTCCGCCTATTTTCATCTGCCCGGCGAACCCTGGGAGTCTGTCTGGTCGATGCGGCATCCACGCGATGAAAAACACGCCTTCGACTTCAGCTTCGAGATATGGGAACCGAAAGCGACCCTCTGAATTCAAACTCCGGTATCCACCTGTACGGCCGCAGTACTGCAAGCGGCAGACTGATGCCGGTCGTGCTGTTGGCCGTAGCCGTTGGCATGCAGGTAATGTTCGTGCTCTTTGCAGCCGGCGCACCAATCTGGCTGGTGCTTCCCGCATTGTTGGCCACTTTGTTCTCGGTGATGGCACCCTTCCTTCGCCATCTAAACCTGAGCTTGGAGACAGACGGTGTTCAGGTGGATATGCGCCCGATGTTCCGCCTGGGCAACTGGCCTGCCACCAAATCGTTCCGTTTGCTTTGGAATGAAATCGGTCATTACGAAATCGGCAGCGACATGAACAGGGCATTGGCAGAAAAGCGATTCCTGATTATCCAGGCGCGGAAAGGCAACAAGCGCATCCGCATTACAGAAAACGAAAACGACCGGGAAGCATTTACGCGCTTCAGCAAGGCCCTGGAAACGCGCATCGGCAACTGGAATACCGTGCATGGCGCAAGTCCGGAAGGACAAGCGGAGCAAGGAAGCACCTTCCGGCCGATCCGAAAAAAGCCAGGATTCTATACCCGCTTTTTCGGCAAAACCCTGAGCTTGTTCTTCCTGTTTTTGACGACTGCTGTAGGCACCCTCATGATTACAGAAGGACTCGGTTCGGGTGGAAGCTGGTTCAGGTTGCTGTTCATCCTGGTTCCCGGAACGGCCTACATGGTTTATCGCTCCTTTATCAAAAACGACCCTTGATTAAAAAGACATTCTTCACCTTAACGCTATGCGCACTTAGCCGGGCATTTGCACAAAGTCCGGTTGATACGATAGCGCTTGATCCGGCCAAGGTTCAGGCACTCACCTTCCGCGGCAGCCTGGAAGACCAGGGCCGGAACATCACCTACATGGAAGCCAAAGAATTGCGGATGTTGCCTGTGATTCAATGGGACGATATCCTGCGCTTTGTTCCCGGCATGGAAGTGCAGGGCAGGGGCGGCTTTGGCAGTCAGGCAGACCTCACCCTGCGCGGCAGCACCTTTCAGCAGGTCTTGGTTTTGGTGGATGGCGTGCGCATCAACGACCCGCTAACCGGACATTTCAATGGGAATATTCCGGTAATACCGGCTGAAATCGACCATCTCGAAATCATCAAAGGACCGGCAGCATTGAACTATGGACCCGAAGCCGTCGGTGGCGTGATTCATGTGATTACCCGTGCATATGCCGGCAAGGCCCACATACCAGGTGCACGCGTTGGTGGCAACTTCACCATAGGAGAATGGAACTATCTGGGCATGCAATTGCATGCCAGCGCGACATCCAAGAACCTCCGCCATGTACTCGGCACTGCCTTTATGCACCAAAGCTCACCGGGTCAGTGGCTCAGCGGCGACAGCCTGCGCAGCGATTTCAGCAACAGCCTTACCGCCCTCTCCTATTCCGGTCGCTGGGGCAGAAAGGTAAGTGTGCATAGCCGTCTGAGCGGATCGCTGTACGACTTCAACGCGCGCTTTTTCTATACGCGCAGCACGGCCGACCGCAGCCGTGAATGGATAAGGCGCATCCAAGGGCAGCAGAGCATCAAGATCAATCACAACCAGCGGCATTTCAGCGAATTCAACCTGGCCGTTCAACGCACCACCGATTCATTCCTTTTCAATCCCGCCTTCGTGGGCAATTTTCATACTCTTTGGCTGTGGCAGTTGCAGGGAAGACATATCGTGAACAGCGAAAACGGCCGCTTGAACTGGCACAGCGGTTTTCAATATTTCGGCCGCGACATCACCAGCAGCGACCGGGGCGTGCACCAGGAACAAGAAGTCGCAGTCTGGACGCAATTTTACTGGAAAGCAGATGCCATTCCACTCAGAGCCAATGGCGGCCTGCGCTTTACCCGCGACGCGCTCGGCGATATGCATCTTACCCCACAGGTTCACCTGGTTTACAAAGCCGGTTCCACCGGAACATTGCGGGCCGGGTTCTCCCGCAGCTTCCGCAATCCCGATTTCACCGAGCGCTATGTATCGACCGGATTGCCCGGTGTGCTGGGCGCAGGGCGCAACCTCGGCAATCCAAACCTTCAACCCGAGTTTGCCCTGAATTACGAAGTCGGTGCAGACTTTCGTGCCGGCAGGGGCTGGCGAATCAGCACCACCTTGTTCATGCGCGAAAGCGAAAACCTTATAGACTTCCTGTATATCCAGGGCAGGTTCATTCCGCCTTCCCCAAAAATCGATACCGGTCGCTTCTATTTCTTCGCACAGAACCTGACCCCGCTCAATACACGCGGAGCGGAACTAGACATCCGTTGGAATGGAAAAATCACGTCTGATCTAAGCGGCTTTTTCATGGCCGGGCTCACCGCATTGGAATTCAGCAGCGCCGATGGCAACCAGGGTATTTCGAAGTATGTAGCTTCCAACGCCGGATTCCTGGCCAATGCCCAACTCGGCCTGCAATACAAAAAGTTTATGCTGGGCTGGAATGGTTTGTACAAGGAGCGGAGTTCAGAAACAGCGCTGGCTATCAACAAAGAACTGGTGCCCAATTATTTACTAATGAATGTCTTGGCAGAATGGGAATACCCAGATTTGCCTTTGCGTTTTCGCTTGCAGTGTCAGAATCTGGGCAATGTGCGCTATTCAGACATCATGGGAGCTGAAATGCCCCGCCGCTGGTGGATGATCGGTTTGCATTTCAAGTTCTGAACCGCCTGATCCGTAAAAACAAAAAGGCCTACCTGTTCAACAGATAGGCCTTTCATTTTGATCTGATTTCAGTTCAATTTCCAACCAGCTTGGCGCGCAGGTATTCGCGGTTCATGCGGGCGATATTGCTGAGGCTAATTTCTTTGGGGCATTCAGCGCTGCAGGCGCCGGTATTGGTGCAGGAACCGAAGCCTTCATTGTCCATCTGATCAACCATGGCCACAACGCGCTTTTCGCGTTCTGCCTGACCTTGGGGCAAGAGAGCCATCTGGCTCACCTTGGCGCTCACGAAGAGCATGGCACTGCTGTTTTTGCAGGCGGCCACACAGGCTCCGCAACCGATGCAGGTAGCAGCGGCAAAGGCTTCGTCGGCCACGTCTTTGGGAATGAGGATGGAGTTTGCATCCACCGCATTACCGGTATTCACCGATACAAAACCACCGGCGGCAATGATGCGATCGAATGCACCACGGTCAACCGACAAGTCTTTGATGACAGGGAACGATTGCGCTTTCCAGGGTTCAACCACCACGGTATCGCCATCCTTGAAACTGCGCATGTGCAGCTGACAGGTGGTGATGCCTTGCTTCGGACCGTGCGGGCGGCCGTTGATGAACATACTGCACATACCGCAGATGCCTTCGCGGCAATCGTGATCGAACGCAACCGGATCTTTGCCATCTTCGATGAGCTGTTCGTTGAGCACATCGAACATCTCCAGAAACGACATGTCGGGATTGGCCTTTACGGCATATTCTTCAAAACGGCCGGCATCCGATGCATTCTTCTGACGCCAAACCTTCAGATTGATTTTCATTTCGTGGTTTGCCATAACGTTTCTGTTTTACTTATAGCTGCGTTGTGCGATTTTGATGTTTTCGTATTCCAGGGCTTCCTTGTGCAGTTCCCAGTTGTTGCCGTGCTTGTATTCCCAAGCTGATACATAGCGGTATCCGTTGTCGTCGCGGAGTGCTTCGCCTTCCTCGGTCTGGTATTCCTCACGGAAATGGCCGCCACAGCTTTCATTGCGCTGCAAGGCGTCGATGCACATGAGTTCTCCGAGTTCGAGGAAGTCTGCCACACGGCCGGCCTTGTCGAGTTCGGGATTGAATTCAAACTGGCTGCCGGGTACGCGCACATTCTTGTAAAAGTCTTCGCGGAGGGCACGGATTTGTTCAATCGCCTGCTTGAGACCCGCTTCGTTGCGCGCCATACCACATTTGTCCCACATAATCAGCCCCAGTTCGCGGTGGTAGCTTTCTACCGTGCGCTTGCCATTGATGGAAAGGAACTGGTTCAGACGGTCTTGCGCTTCCTGTTCTGCTTTCACAAAGGCTTCGTGATCGGTGCTGATTGACTTGGTATGGATATCCTTACTCAGGTATGAACCAATGGTATAAGGAATCACGAAATAACCGTCGGCCAGACCTTGCATCAGCGCTGAAGCACCGAGGCGGTTGGCGCCGTGGTCGGAGAAGTTGGCTTCGCCGAGGGCGTAAAGACCGGGCACGGTGGTCATGAGTTCGTAGTCAACCCAAAGACCGCCCATGGTATAATGCACAGCCGGATAGATGCGCATCGGCACCTCGTAAGGATCTTCGTCGGTGATCTGCTTGTACATATCAAACAGGTTACCGTATTTCTCTTTCACTACTTCCTTACCAAGACGCACCAAGGTGGCTTCATCGGGGTTTTCGATGTTGAGCCTGCTGGCTTCTGCCCTGCCGTACTTGTTCATCAGGTTGGAGCGGAAGTCGAGGTAAACAGCCATTTTGCTCGGGCCTACGCCGTAACCGGCATCGCAACGCTCTTTGGCTGCGCGGCTGGCGATATCGCGGGGAACCAGGTTACCGAAAGCCGGATAGCGGCGTTCCAGGTAGTAATCGCGCTCATCTTCCGGAATATCGTTCGGATGGCGGTTGTCATCTTTCTTCTTCGGCACCCAGATACGGCCGTCATTCCGCAGCGATTCGCTCATCAGGGTGAGCTTGCTCTGATAATGACCGGAAACCGGAATACAGGTAGGGTGAATCTGCGTAAAACATGGATTGCCGAAATAGGCGCCCCTGCGGTGGGCTTTCCATGCTGCCGTTACGTTTGAGCCCATGGCGTTTGTACTCAGGTAGAAAACGTTACCATAGCCACCGGTACACAGCAGAACGGCGTGACCAAAGTAGCGCTCGAGTTTGCCTGTAACCAGGTTACGGGCGATGATGCCGCGGGCTTTGCCTTCGATTGTAACCACTTCGAGCATCTCGTGGCGTGCATACATTTTCACGTTGCCGAGACCAACCTGGCGCTCCAGGGCGCTGTAGGCACCGAGCAGTAACTGCTGACCGGTCTGGCCGGCGGCGTAAAACGTTCGCTGCACCTGGGTTCCGCCGAAAGAACGGTTGCTCAGGGTTCCGCCGTATTCGCGGGCAAAAGGAACGCCTTGTGCTACACACTGATCGATGATATTGGTACTAACCTGAGCCAGGCGGTACACATTGGCTTCACGGGCGCGGTAGTCACCGCCTTTAATGGTATCATAAAACAGACGGTACACGCTGTCACCGTCGTTCTGGTAGTTCTTCGCTGCATTGATGCCACCCTGCGCGGCAATACTGTGCGCGCGGCGGGGTGAATCCTGGAAGCAAAAAGCTTTCACTTGGTAACCCAGTTCAGCCAATGTGGCCGCAGCGCTGGCTCCGGCAAGGCCGGTACCCACCACGATGATTTCCATATTGCGCTTGTTTGCCGGGTTTACCAGCGGCACCGTGCTGCGGTAACCGGTCCACTTCTCGGCCAGCGGGCCCTGTGGAATCTTGGAATCGAGTTGTTGACTCATGCGATTGCGCTGCTAGTTATTTCATAAGGAAGTAAACGTACAGGGGAATAAGGGCGAAGCCGGCGGGAATCAGCACCGCATAGCCGTAACCCAGGCTGCGGATGATCGGATTCCAGCGGGGGTGGTTGATGCCGAGCGACTGAAACGCGCTGGCAAAGCCGTGCCACAAGTGCAAAGCGATCATCACCATGGCAAGCAGATAGAAGGCAACCAACAAAGGCTGCTCAAATGCTTCCACCGTTTCCTTGTAAAGGTCTTTGGTGATGAACACTTCCTTGTCTCCTACCGAGCCCATGCGGATATGGCCGCTTGCTTCTGCTCCGCTGATTGGTGCCGAAGTAGTCACATCTTGCACTACACTGGTTTCGTACTTAGTCCACGGAATCTCGCCGAACTTGTATTCCCACCAGAAGTCACCCATGTGGGTCACGATGAAAACCAGGATAACGGTGCCGAGCACGGCCATATTCCGGCTGGTCCAGTGGCTGTTGGCCGCTCCGTTGTACTTGCCGTAGCTTCCGCCCCGCGCCTTGCGGTTGGTGAAAGCCAGGTAGAAGCCTTTAAACGCATGCAGCAGGATAAAGGCGTACAAAAGGTACGAAGTGGTCTTAATCAGCGGATTGGTGGTCATGAACCAGGCGTACTTGTTGAATGCATAGCCGTCGTCGGCTTTCAACAACTGCAGGTTGCCAATCAGGTGAATGAGAAGGAAAAGGATGAGGAAAAGCCCTGTAAGAGCCATCACTACCTTGCGGCCGATTGAGGATGTGAAAAGGAATTGCAGTACCTTCATGGAGCGATAATGCTTAGGGTCGCAAATCTAACAATGCGGCCCGCATTTGGTTACCCGGGTTTTCCCCAGCCTACTTTATTTAGAAAGATTTTAAACTAACGTTCGTTAGTCGCGCTCCATCAGCTTCTGCATGTACTTACCGAGGATATCAAACTCAAGGTTAACCACAGCACCGGGCCGGAGAGATGACAAATTCGTGAATTCCCAGGTGTAGGGAATGATCACCACGGAGAAGCCATCGGCGCGGCTGTCTACCACGGTCAGGCTCACGCCATTCACGGCCACACTGCCTTTGGAAACAGTAATTCCGGACTGCGGCTCATGGGCGATTTGCAATTCCCAGCTTCCGTTGCGGTCGTTGACTGATGAAATCGTTCCGGTGGCATCAACATGTCCTTGTACAATATGCCCGTCAAGTCTTCCGTCTGCACGCAGACAGCGTTCCAGGTTCACGATGCTACCCGCTTTCCAGTCGCCCAAATTGCTGCGTTGCAAGGTTTCGGCAACGGCTGTCACTTCGTGAACCTGACCGTCAACGGAAGTCACCGTAAGGCAGACTCCGTTATGGCTCACACTTTGGTCAATTTTCAATTCCGGACCCAAGGAAGAGCGGATAGCGAATATCAGGTTGCTTTCTGAAGCCCTGACAGATTCCACTTCGCCCGTGCATTCGACTATACCGGTAAACATGGTGCAAAAATGCAGCTTTCAGCTTTAGTCTTTCAGGCCTTGGCGCCTGGCTCTGCGTGTTTAACGGTGCGCATCTGGATGATATCCACCAAAAAGGAGAATGCCATCGCGAAATAGATATAGCCTTTGGGGATCTCGAAGCTAAAGCCTTCGGCGAGCAGCGAAACCCCGATCATCATCAGGAAACAAAGGGCTAGGATTTTGAAGGAAGGATGCTTGCGAATAAAATCGCTGATTGGCTTCGATGCTATCAGCATGATCAGCACGGTAACAATGACCGCCGTGTACATGACCCAAAGTTCATTGACCATACCAACGGCTGTAATGATCGAATCTACCGAGAATACCAGGTCGAGGATAATGACTTCTGTGAGCATCTTCCGGAAGCTCGCCTTGCCTTTTACGACCGGAGCGTTGCCCGAAGCCACTTCAGATTTATGGTAGATTTCCTTGGTACTTTTATACATCAGGAAGAGTCCGCCGAGGATGAGGATGATACCCTTTCCGGAAAAATCTTGCCCGGCAACGGTAATCAAGGTGGTATCCAGCTTCAGGATCCAGGAGATAACGGCAAGCAGCATCAGGCGCATGACCATAGCCAGCCCTATTCCCCAGAAACGCAGGCGGTTGCGTTGTTCGTCGGGCAATTTGTCGGCCAGAATGGATATAAAAATGATGTTGTCGATGCCGAGAATCACTTCCAGAACAATCAGGGAAATCAAGGGTACAAGGATCTCAGTCATTGTGTGTAGTTAACATCTGTGCCGCAAAATAGATTGGAAGAGCGGCAAACACAAACGGAAGCCCTGTATGGACCTGCCGTTTGAACCCAAATCATGCATTAGAAAACTATCCGTGCTCGGAATCAAGAGAGAGCCGGAAGTGAACTAGAGTTATTGGTTTCTCATTAGAAGTCTTTTGTCTTTCGTTTGGGGAGTGTCTGTTCCGAAAGCTGTCGTGATGAGTGATTTACCCCATAATGAAATTCTGATTCGCCGGGGTTAGATGGGGTAAGGCAAGAAAGAAGTGGGGAAAGCCGACTTGTTTGGACTATAAAGCAATAATTAAACGTTTATAGGCGTGTAATTTCGGGCCAGATTAGGCGCAAGCTGTCCATAGGCCTTTGCATGGATTGGTTTTTCGCCTAAATTGCACCTGCTTTTTAATCGTTTTTGATTATGGACTATTTAACTTTTATTCAAACGTACAATACCGAAGAAAGCTGCATCCTTTTGTGGAAGAAATTGAGAGATAAGCACGGCGTATTCTGTAACCATTGTGGCAGTAATGAACATCTGTGGCTCCCTTCAAAGCTGAGATACCGGTGTAGACAATGCCAGTCTGAGACCTCGTTGCGCAGTGGAACCTTGCTGGAGTATTCAAAGCTCCCTTTCCGTTACTGGGTCTACGCGATTGGTGTAGTTGCTTTTCAGAAGAAATCGATTTCCGCTTTGCAGGTGCAGCGCCATCTGGGACACCGGAACTATCGCCCCATCTGGTTGATGATGCAGAAAATGAAGGTGATGATGGCTGATTTAGTGGATTGGTACGCGATGCTGGACCATCTAACGGCGGGTGTGGCCAACTTTCCGGCTGTTCCTGAAAAGTCAGACTTGGAAGCTGAAACCACCAAGGCAGCTCCGAAGCAAGGGTTGAAGGTACAGTCAGAAGAAGGACAGGGCCTGGAGCTGATGCCTGTTGAGATAAAGGGACTGAATTTGCAATTGCCTCA
>CANHTS010000022.1 GCA_947463435.1 Flavobacteriales bacterium
CGCTCGATCCATCGCTCGAAAAGCTCGTACGCGCCGATTTTACCCATGGTTACTTCGGCACACGGGTGGCGAATTACCGCTGGAACGGCAGCGCTGCCATGTGCTTGCCCGGCACCCATAGCGACAGCCTGCAGCGCAAGGTTGAAGAACGCATCAATTTCTTCCGCCGAAACGCCGGTGTACTCGACCCGATCATCCTGGCGCCGGAGAAAAACCGCATGTGCCAACAGGCTGTGCTGGCCTGGGAAGTAACCGGAACCCTTGCCCACGAAGTGGATAAATTCAATCGCTGCTTTACAGAAGAAGCCAATACAGCAGCCAAGAACAGTGTGCCCATTGCAGGCGTGAATACTGTGCTTGCCGTGAGCAGTGCGATGGACGACAATGAAAACAAAAGCGTTGGAAATCGCCGTTGGCTGCTGAACCCCATCGCTTACGCACTCGGGCACGGTTCTTCCAAGTCCTTCGCGGCCATCTGGGTGGTAGACGACAAGGGAAACAAAGACACTGCGCGTTACAAGAATCGTTTCATAGCCTGGCCAAACCAAGGCTATGTGGCCAAGCGACTGCTGTTCAAATACTGGTCGTTCAGCGCTTACCACGATCTGAAAGATGCTACCGTTACCCTGACCGATGCTGCCAATCAGCCGGTGCCGGTTGAAATCCAGCCTTACGATCCCTTGTATCCTATGCCCACCCTGGTCTGGAAGCCGGCGATCGAGGTTAAAAATGTGAGCGATAAAACCACCTGGCAGGTGCGTATTAAAGCCAAAGACGGTAAAACCTGGACCTATAAAGTAACGGCACTCGACCTGAACCCGCAGTAAGCCGAAGCCTTATTTTCTTCCTTCCTGCCTAAATTCGCGGCATGAAGCGAATTCTCAGCATGCTTGCGCTGGCCTGTTCGGCAGGTCTCTATGCGCAGACCGCCCCCGTCGATGCCGGTTTCGAAAGCTGGACCAGCCGCACGTGGTATTTCGAGCCCAAGGGCTTTCTCTCCGATAATGGTGACCATGTGTACCGCGGTGTCGAGCCGGCCATAGAGCGCGTTTCCGACGCACATTCGGGTAAGTATGCCGTGCGTATACATACCCGTAAACGCGCTGACGATACCTTGTATGGAACCTTGTACATCGGTTCTCCCGGTTCTTACGGCAACGAAGGTGGCCGCCGCCTCCGCAAACGTCCTGAGTTGTTGCGCGGTTATATGAAGGCAGACCTCAAAGGAGGAGAAGCATTTGTCATCGTTTTTGTAAGGGATGACAAAGGACAGGTACTGGGAATAGGCTCTAACAGCATCGATACGGATATTCCGGCGTACGAAGAATTTGGCATTCGTATCAACTGGTTCGATCCTGACCCGGACATTAAAGCAGAGTACTTCTCCTTTGCTGCCATCAGCGGCAGCAGCAACCTGGAAACCCAGGTACCCGGTTCGAATATCACCCTCGACAGCCTCTGGTTTGAAAGCGCCGACACCGCGATTTTTGAAAATGGTGATTTTGAAGAATGGGATTCGCTGGTGACCCTCGAGCCGGTACACTGGACCTCATCGAACTACCAGGGGCTCGGCGTTGACAGTGTGTCAGTAAACCTGTCTTCAGATGCATTTGAAGGTAAACACAGCATCGCGATTGTAAACCGCAAAGGATGGAATGGCACCGTCAAGGGCAATGTCACCAATCAGCAGCGCATACCCGGAAGCATGGAACTTACAGGTGGTTTGCCAGTGAACAACAACCCCGGAAGGCTGAAAGGGTATTACAAGTACAAGCCGCAAAGCGGCGACCGTGCCAGCATTCACCTCACAACCTATCAGGGCGACGGCACTGTTCAGGAAGATACCATTCATACCCTGGGCGCTGCAGCTAACTGGACGCCTTTCACCTGTGGGCTTACATATTTTGGAAGCGATACCATCAACGAAATAGCCATCTCATTGCACGCCGGCGACCTGCGCACCGGCGCCATCGGACCGCGCCTTGGTAGCTTGTTGATGGTGGATAGCCTGAGCATTGAATACGGCTGGGGACTGGGAGTTACTTATCTCTACGGGCCAAGTATCAGTCTGTTCCCTAATCCTGCTGCCCATGATGTGAAATTGGTGCCCGGTTTCGGCGGTAAATACAATATGCTGCTTACCGACCTTAGCGGCCGGACTGTTCTGGCAACGCATGGCAACGAAGGTGAAATGCGGCTGCCGATCGGCCATCTTCCCGCCGGAATGTACCATGTGCGCATTCAGTCTGCGAGTGGTACTGCCGCCTATCCGCTGCAAGTTGCCAGATAAAGCTCGGGTACACAGGCCTTCGCGTTTGCTATGGGGCCTTGTGTAAACCTATCTTTGCCGCATGAACAATGAGCAGTTTAAAGATATAAGGGGCCGCGTTGAGGCCCTGAGGAGGTATCTTTGACGTCGATCGCAAGCTGATCGAAATCCAGGACGAGGAACAACAAACCCTCGACCCGGGCTTTTGGAATGACCCTAAAAAAGCCGAAGCCCTGCTGAAGAAAATCCGGGAAAAAAAAGTGTGGACCGATGCCCATGCTGAGCTGGAACGCGAACTGGGCGATCTGGAAGTATTGCGCGAGTTTGAAGAAGCCGGCGATGTAAGCGGTACCGAAGTTGATGCCCATTATACCAGGCTCTGCGAACTCACCGAAAACCTGGAGTTTAAAAACATGCTGCAGAACGAGGAAGACAAACTCGGTTGTGTGTTGGAAATCAATGCCGGTGCTGGTGGAACTGAGAGCTGCGACTGGGCTGAAATCCTGATGCGCATGTATATCATGTTCGCAGAAAAGAATGGTTTCAGCATCTCAGAATTGGAACGTACCGACGGTGAAGTAGCAGGTATCAAAAGCGTTTCACTCGAGATTACAGGAGATTTTGCCTACGGTTACCTGAAAGGGGAAAACGGCGTTCACCGCATGGTACGCGTGAGTCCGTTCGACTCCAACCAGCGTCGCCATACCAGTTTTGCCAGTGTTTACGTGTATCCCCTGGTCGACGATACCATCGAAATCGAGATCAAACCTGCCGACGTCGAATTGCATACCAGCCGCAGCGGCGGTGCCGGTGGTCAGAACGTGAACAAGGTGGAAACCAAGGTGCAGCTCACCCATATTCCTTCCGGTATCGTGGTGGTTTGCCAGGTTGAACGCACCCAGAACGGTAACCGCGAACGGGCCATGCAGATGCTGAAAAGCCGCTTGTATGAAATGGAAATGCAAAAACGCAATGAAGCCCGTGCATTGATTGAAGATTCAAAAATGAAAATTGAATGGGGATCGCAAATCAGGAACTACGTTTTTCATCCTTACAAATTGGTGAAAGATGTGCGAACCGGTGAAGAAACCAGCAATATCCAGAATGTGGTTGACGGCGATCTGTGGCCTTTCATCAAGTCGTATCTGCTGCAAAACAGTGGAGCGGAAAAGAAAAGTGGCATAGGCGCCTGAGTAATCATTTTTCAAAAGAAAAAGCCCGGATAGCCAAGCTGTCCGGGCTTTTTTTATCCCTTAAAACCCAAAGGGATGATTCCTAAAACCGCACTGATCCTGTTAACGCTGCAACAGCAGTTTTAATTGTGAAGTCTTGCCTTCGGCATCGCGTATGGTGGCAATGTACACACCGGGGATGAAGCGGCTGCAATCGACTGTATGCCTGCCCGGAGCGCCGGTGCCGCTATATACAACTTGCGCCGCCGGGTTGTGAATTTCAATGGCAACCTCGCCGCGGCTGTCGTATTCAAGGGTAATCTTGTCGCTGGCCGGATTGGGATAGGCCTTGGCCGCCAGCCGGTAAACATGAAGATCTGATACATTCATTCGGTAATCGAAACTGGTATCCGCTGCCAGACAATCGCTGATCTCGTTGCTGTGGCCGTTGCCGTGCATAGCCATGAGTGCAATCGTGATATCATCGTTGTAGTCGGTTATGCTGGCTGCAATCTGCGTATGCGTGCGGCCCCCGAAATAGTTGTCGCGTAAATCGATGGTGTCTGACATTCCCGGGGCATTCCCACCTGAAAATGCAATGGTTTGGCTGCCACGCAAAAAATTGTTGCCGTAGATCTTGAGTTTGCTGTTTTTAAGCCGGCTGAACAAGGCCAGATGGATATGTGCAGCGTTCAGTATTGTGCCTGTAATGTCGAATGTATTGTGGTTGATGATGATCGGGAATGTATTCGGTGTGCCTGTAATTTCGATCATGTGGCTCCTGAAGTTATAGAATTCATTGCATGAGATAATTATGCAACCGCCGGAGTGCGATCCATTATTGATGCGCAAACCGGAATTTGACATCCAATGCTCGAACCGGTTCCGCGTGAGCGTGGCATATTTACCGAAGTAAAAACCGTACATGCGGCTTACCAGGCATTCATCCATTTCCAGGAAGGCGAGTGAACCAAAAATGTACGCGGCATAACCTTGGTTTCCGCCCAGGAAAACGGATTTTTCAAGGCGCAGAAGGCAAGTATCCGTATTGGCGTTCATGCCATAAATGGTGTAATACACGTTCTCAAACCGGCAATTGCTGATGAGCATGCTGATGGGAGAGAGGGTGATGGTGTAAATGGTATTGATGCCCATGCCCGTATAATGACAATACGAAAAATGAGAACCGCTGCGGGTTTTGAAGTCGTAACCCTTGGCGTTGGTGGTGAATTCAAACGTTGCGGTGTCGATGCGTATCACCGAATCTTTTTTTCCGCTGGCCTCAAACGTGCCATCTACCACGATTTTGAATTTGCCGGTGGTTCTGATGTGAACGCCGGGTTGAACGCGCACTTTCACTCCCGGGCGTATTACAGCGTTGGCTGTGAGAACGTAAGGACTATTGGCGGCGGACCATACCTGGTCGCTGCTGATTACAGACTGTATGGTGGTTTGCCCGTGGGAAGCCGGCAAGAGGGCGAGCCCGGTCATGAGCGTGCAGCAAAGCCGACGAAATCCGGGAAGAAGAAAAGGGATGTATTTCATTTTGGGGTTTTCGGGTGAAAGCGGCAAGTTAATTCATTGATTTGATGCATTCTAAGAATTCTGAATAAGCATCATCCTCAATCCCCACTCAAATGGGCACGAGCCTAATTATGGTTACCTTGACCATTGGAGTTTGACCCTTGCCCTGAATTGAAATCCGCAGAGGGCGCTTGTCCACGAATTGTTCAGGCATTCAACCAATCGCCGCCTTTGTGGGTCTGCCAGCCGCTTCCTGCTCTGCGCGCGCAGGCATCTGATTCACCTCAGCCGTCCAGGTTTGCAGAAATACCCAGCCGTTGTAACCCCCGAACGGGCTTGGATTGAGGAGTGTACAGGTGCTCTCCGGGTACAATTGCGCCATCCTTTCCAGGGCAAGGCCATCGGTGTCGTCGTTGCCGAAGATGGGAAAATAAATCGTCTCACCGAATTCGAGATAGCCAGCATAAGCTGCGGGATGGCGGCGACGGGCCTGCGGTTGCGGATCGGGCAAAACCACAGTGGATAGCTGCAAGCGTTTGAATTGGCTTTCCAACCTGCGGCGGAATGCAGTATCCAGGTCAACTGAATCCTGTATCAGAACGGTTCGTTCAGGGCCCATGCGGAGATAGCCGGCCAGGCTGCCTGTGTCTTCACTGTGAAGCGATGGCACAATAACGACTTTGCGCTCAAGTGCTTGTTCGAGGCTATCGATGATCTGCATAGACTTGCGGTGGCGGTTGTCCCACAGCACTTTATCCGATACCAGAGCCAGGCCATCCTGCATGCTGATTTGCGTGCCTTCAAGCCGCAGGCTGCTCATTTCGACCTCCGCTTCCGGGAAAATGCGTTCAAATTCGCCGGCTACACCCGCCTGACGAACAGCAGAGAAGAGCCTGCGCTTCTCGGAGAAGCTGCCACTTCGAAAAAGGACAAAGCGTCCCGGTGCGATTTGTACCGGCATCACATCGCGCATCTGCTGCTGCAAGGGCAACAACACCATGCGGTGCCTGATGCCATCTTGTTGCAGCATATTGCGGAACAGCCGCGCAAAGTTTCGGCTGCCGTGCTGATGCATCAGTCGTTCGTTAAGCAAGAGTAGGGCAGGAGGGAACATACTACAAACCACGATGCCGGGTTCGCAGCCAATTTGCGGAGTGATAAAAATTTTATCTAAAACCGCAGCGTGAGGGAAATGCGCTTGCGCTGCACATCCACATCAAGCACCCGTACGGTAAGCTCCTGGCCCAGTTTCAAGACCTCTGAAGGGTGCTTGATAAAGCGATCTGTAATGCGGCTGATATGCACCAGGCCGTCCTGTTTTACGCCGATATCTACAAAAGCCCCGAAGTCGGTGATGTTGCTCACGATTCCCTGCAACTCCATGCCGGGTTCCAGGTCTGTGATGCTGCGCACTTTTTCGTCGAATTGCACGGCTTTGGCTTCACCCCGCGGATCGAGCCCCGGCTTTTGCAATTCCTTCAAAATGTCTGTTAAGGTTGGCAATCCGAGCTGCGCCTTTTCATCGACATACTGTTCCGGCCTGATCCGCCCCAATAATTCGCCATTGCCGGCCAAACGGCTCACATCGGTCTGCAAGTCTTTCGCCATGCGCTCCACCACGGCATAGCGCTCCGGATGCACGGCGCTGTTGTCGAGCGGATTGTTGCCGCCGCGAATGCGCAAGAAACCGGCGCATTGCTCAAATGCCTTCTCGCCCAAACGGGATACTTCCAACAAAGCACGCCGGCTTTTGAACGGGCCGTTTTCCCGGCGGTAAGCGGCAATGCGCTGGGCGGTCTGCGGACCTATACCGCTGACATACGCGAGCAAATGCGGACTGGCGGTATTGAGATTCACGCCAACGCTGTTCACGGCGCTTTCGACGACTGTATCCAAACGTTTGCGCAGCAGGGTCTGGTTAACATCGTGCTGGTATTGCCCGACTCCGATGTTCTTCGGGTCTGTTTTCACCAGTTCTGCCAGCGGATCCTGCAAGCGGCGACCGATGGAAATGGCACCCCGCACGGTAATATCCAGATTTGGGAACTCCTCCCGCGCCACATCTGAAGCGCTGTAAATACTGGCTCCGGCTTCGTTGACCATGAACAAAGGCAGGTGGGCAAACTGCGTTTTCAGCCAGTCTGAAGTCTCACGACCGGCAGTGCCATTGCCAACTGCAAAAACCTGGATCCGGTGCTTCTGTATCCAATCGCCCATTTTGCGCTGCGCTTGATCAGGTTCATGCAGAAAGATGGTGCCATGTTCGAGTAAATCGCCTTGTTCAGTAAGACAAACTACTTTGCAGCCCGTGCGAAAACCGGGGTCAATGGCCAGCACGCGCACTTCACCTAAGGGCGGGGCGAGCAAGAGTTGCCTGGCATTGAGGGCAAATACGGCAATCGCATCTTCGTCGGCCCGGGCCTGCGCTTCATCCAGGAACTCGCGTTCCAGCTGTGGTTGCAACAGGCGATCCCAGGCATCCTGCATGGCCTGTTTAACCTGATCCGTCGTGTCGCCGTAACCGTGAAGGCAATGCCGCTTCAAGATCAAGGTGGTGTCGTTCTCATCGGGCAGTACTTTTAACTTCAGGAAACCTTCGTTTTCGCCCCGAAACATGGCGAGCAGGCGGTGAGACGGGCAGCGTTTCAGGGTTTCGCTGAAGGCAAAGTAATCGGCAAAGCGATCTGCCCCTTCGGCTTCCTTCTTGCCGCGTGTCACCTTGCTGTACAAAACAGCCTGCTGGCGGAACTGTGCGCGGAGCTTGTTGCGGAGCACGGCGTCTTCGCTGATCCATTCAGCTATAATGTCGCGCGCACCTTCCAGCACTTCTTCGCGTGTGCCTTCATAGCCCGAGGTTTTGCCGGGCGCGTTTTGATCCTTTTGTGCGTACATCAGCGCTGCCAACGGCTCAAAGCCCTTTTCGCGCGCCGCGTCGGCTTTGCTGCGCCTGCGGGGTTTGAAAGGCAGGTAAAGGTCTTCGAGTGTTTGTAAGTCATCCGCTGCCAACAGTGCTTTTTCCAGCTCCGGCGTGAGTTTGCCCAAGGTCTGCGCTTGGGTTAAGATGAAACTGCGGCGCTTTTCGAGCGTATCGTAACGCTCAAAAAGGTCGCGGATGGCAACGATTTGCGTTTCGTCGAGGTTGCCGGTGGCTTCCTTCCGGTAACGGGCAATGAATGGAACCGTGGCGCCGGCGTCCAGTAACTGCAAAACCTGATCAACCTGTTTTTCGCGCAGGTTGAGCTCTTTGGCGATTTTCAATGCGTGCACCGGGCGAATTTACACGGCCTGTAACCGCGTACCTGACGCTTTATCCACCGCTTGTGCGGGTTACCAGCTTGTTTTTGTGCAAGGCGTGCACCGCGGCCCCGAGCTTCTTGCCGCCTTCGTTGCCGTTGCGGAAATGGATGCCGCCGTACAATCTGCTCATCGCTGCTTCGTCTGCGGCTTCCACAAAGTTGTTGAAGGTGCGCGGTGAAATGCCAAATTGCAGCATGGTGCTGTCGGTAAAGGTGTAATCGCCAAACAAGTCGTGCAAAACCCTGCCGTTCGATGCGGAAATGGTGGCATGTCCGCTCGGGTATTCAGGGAAGGGCGGCGTCTGGATGAGCGGTGAATAATTGGGCTCAATATGGCGGCGGATCACCGTTTCAGGGCGTATATAATCCCAGCGGTATTTCTCTTTCCAACAGGCAATCAAGGCATCGAAAGCTGAAATGCTCACGCGCGTGAATGCCTCCGATGTCTCCATCAGCCCGAGCTGCTTTTTCTTCACAGCATAGCGCGTTATGCCCATCCAATGCCCGGGAGGAGAGAGCTTGAATGTATTGATGGTAGCGTGGCCGAAATGGGTGATGGTAATTGGATTGTCATCCCAATACCAGGCTATGGCCGTTTGGGTTGAATCGAGTTTTTTCTGGATGTCGAGCACTTCACGGGCAGCCTGCATAAAGGCACTTCCAGGCGTGGAATCGTAGGTTACAGGAGCCTCGAGCGAAGGGAAGTCACTTGCCGTGAACAACATGGAACGCAAGGTGCCCCAATGCGGTTCGGTTCCGCGGAGGAAATCGGGCGTGGTTGGCTGCCAGGATGCCGGCATATTGCCGGGGTTATGCTGCGGTGCGTTGCGGGTTTGGCGGAAATTGTCACGCCCGGCCCAGGCCAACACGGAGTCTGCGATGCGCTCGCCATAAGCCACAGAACGCTCCACGGCTTTCTTGCCTATTTGCGCTTCCAAGGCAGCCAGCGTCTTCATACGGAACGTGTCGAGGTAGCGGCTGTACACCAGGGCTGAACCTGTTTTCTGGAAGGCGGCTGTGACGGCTGCGTCGAGGTTGATACCCGCTGTGTCTTGTTTGGGTAAAACCGGAAATCCGTTCAGTTGTCCTTGCAGCGAACGGTATTCAGGAAAGAAAGGAACAAGTACCTCGTAAGCAGCGATATGCGGATACACATAATTGCGGCTGGCCTGTAAGGGGGGGAAATGGTCGTATATGATGCATTCATCAATGGCCGCCTGACACTTGAATAAAATATCCTCGTCGAGGATACGGGGAGTTGGCGTGTTCTTCCCGCATGATGCAAGCAAGAGCAAAACGCCGGCCAGTGCCGTTTGAATCTTCATGTGGGCGAAAATAGAAAAAGCCGCCCCATACGGAGCGGCTGTTCAATATTTTTCGACTTGATTCGAATCAGGCCTGCTGGTCTTCCAGGATAATGCCTGATTCACCTTTGAAAGGCGAAGCAATAAGCACCACATGCTTCAGGCGCTTGATGGTTTTCGCCTCGCGGGAAGATTTAGCCCTGTTGCGTGCGTCTTTTCTCTTGAGTCTGGTAACTGCCATAATCGTAATTGGTGCGCGAAAATAGTATCTGCAGCTAAATTGAGCAAGCCCGGCGGCGTTATTTTGGCAATAGTCTTCCGTCAGGTCGCACTTCCAAACCTGCGCCGTTAAAATCCAGTCGGCTGAGTTCGGCGATTTCGCGGATTACATCGCCATTCGGATCGAGTACCGGACCGCCTTCGCCGTATTGTTTCACCGGTACAATCCAGCCGCCGGCAAATCTTCCATCAGGCAACAAATCCAGGCTGAACAAAGGCGCCATGCCGTTCGGGCCTTTCAGGCTGAAGCGACCGTAGGTGCAGAAATTGCCCATGGAATAGGTGATAAACCGGCCTTTGTACACTTCGCTGCCCCGGGTGACATGCGGGCCATGGCCAAGCACCACGTCTGCGCCTTCATCTATAACCCGGTGCGCAAAGCGGTATACGTCGCCGCGGTTTTCACCCAGGAATACTTCCCTTTGTTTTGGCACATGCCGGTATCCACTGCCTTCAGCGCCGCCGTGGAAGGAAACAATCAGGATATCGCACTGGCTGCGGTGTTTTCTTACCAGGCGCATCGCTTCGGCCGTGTCATTCAGGGAAAGACACCCGGAATTGGGTGCGAAAGCAAGCATGCCTATCGTTTTTCCTTTGACTGTTATTTGGGTGTAAGGGCGGAAAAGCTGTCCTGACGATGCAATACCCGCGCTGTCCAGGTTGCGAACCGTCGCCCTGCGCCCTGCATCGCCGAAATCGCCCATGTGGTTGTTGGCCACGCTGAGCAAATCGAAGCCCGCTTCACGCAGATGGAAAGCATAGCGTGCCGGACTGCGGAAGGCATAGCACTTCGTCGGATCCTGGCAGTTTTTGACCGTCCCGGGGCCATCAAAAACCGTTCCCTCCAGATTGCCGAAAGCGATATCCGCCTTCTGCAGCCAGGGCTTCACCTGATCGAGCAAGCGTTTGCCGTCGTTGGGTGCCAGATAGGAGAGGGAAGGATACGTGGAACCGAGCATGATATCACCCACAGCCGCCAGACGGATCGTGTCTTTGCTGAACATGCTGTCGCTTGGGGCGTAGGATGCCGGTCTGGCAAGCGGCGCATCCTGGGCGCTTACCTGGGCAATGCCCGGAAGCGTGAATAACAAGAGGATGATGTATTGCTTCATGACCTGAGTTTGATGCGCAAGGCGCCTTGACCGTACTGGCGCGAATCGGCAGCCTGCCAGTCGCGCACACCCGGATTGCCGCGCAGTGCTATTTCAATGAGATTGCGGAGTACGCCCGTTCCTACGCCGTGGATGACGGTGAGATACGGCATGCGGTAGGCGATGGCCAGTTCAAGCTGTCGCTGGAATTCCTCCATTTGTTTCCGGAGGATGATGTCGCCGGCCAATCCTGCATCCAGCCCCAGGGCTTCGGCATGCAGGTCGATTTCATCGGCGGGTTTGTTGAAGTTGACAGCCCGGTATGGGCCGGGTTCAGGAGCGGCCGGTGCAGCAATCGGCTCATCCCGGCTTTCCGTGTCTTGCGTGTCGAGGCGGAAGGCAAACAGCGGCAATCCGCCCATGCGGTAGGGCGTGGATTGGAACTCGCCCTGTTTGAAGCGCCGCGTAAAAACCATCAGGGCAGGAACCTGCCCGGGAAACTGCCGCATGGGCAGCGCCTGCAGGTACCATTCGCCCCATTTGTCGGGAGAACTCATGCCCAACTCGCCGCAGGGTACTTCGCTTCCGTCTTTCAGTTCGCCATGTGCCATCAGCTCTGTGGCTGCAGGCGTGCGTCGGTAAAGGGTGAAAAGCACGATGCTTCCGCTGCGGTTGAGCAGGCGCATTACCCAGTGTTGCTTGTCGTTCTTTCCCACGAGCAGGAAAAGCCCTCCTTTGAGTTCTTCCGGTGGCTTGGGCGCATCGCGGCGCACCGGTTCCTGCCCGGCCTGCTTCACCAATGGTTCGGTGATCACCACTTCCGAAGCGAGAACATCGAGCTCGAAGCCGTCTTCTATCGTTACACCCAGCATGCCATCTTTCCCGAAGGACGTGATGGTGCCGGAAAGATTCTCATTTAAAAAGCGCACTTTGTCGCCTATATGCATTACTCCTCCCATGTTTCTGTTTCCGTGTTTGCGGTACTATCTGCAAAGGTAGGCTGTGCACGCAGGTAACTGCGCGCTGCGCCGCTGATTCTGACGCGGGGCAGGGTTTGTGTGGTATCGGCCGGCAACGCAATACCGCGGTTCTGCATCACCTGCCACACCACACGCAGGTGTAAATCGCTGCGCACCAGGTTGCCATCGGCATCGAACCAGGATGCAAAACGCTTGGGTGATGGGATGATCGACGCCAGCCATACCGCCTCTTCTTCCGTCACCTGCGAAGCCGGTTTGCCGAAATACCAGTGGGCCGCTTCGCCGATGCCCAGCACACCAGGGCCCCATTCGATGACATTCAGGTACACTTCAAACAGCCGCTCCTTGGGTACGAGTTGCTGCTGTTCCATGATCCATACCAGGATGACTTCTTCGATCTTCCGCGCCAGGGTTTTGCGCCGGCTCAGGAATACATTCTTCACCAGTTGCATGCTGAGCGTTGAGCCGCCCCGCCTGAACCGGCCGGCCAGGTAATTGGCAGCTATTGCATTGCGTATGGCTTCAGGTTCAAAGCCACGGTGTCCGTAAAAATTCGGATCTTCTGCCGCCAGAACAGCCTGCTTCAATGCGTTGGGCAGGGCGTGCACAGGGGTGAACGATGGGTTTTCCGCACCCACCCGTATGCTGCGAACGGCTTTCCCGCGTTCATAAAAAGTATAGGTAAACGGCCCGTTCAGTACCCTCGGATCGGCTTCTCCGAAATGGGTGATCCGAAAGCGATCGGTTTCCATATGGCTGTCGAAGGTGAGCGCTTCGGGCCTGGCTGCATCCATCGCAAAGCGCAAACGGTAACGCAGTTTGCCTTCGGCCCGCAATCCGTGCAAACTGCCGAACATGCCACGCGGCATGAAGCTAAAGAAGTCATTCGCGTCCTGCCATGCAGTGGTAATGTTCAAGGCATATCGGATGCTATCGCGGTAACGGAAGAAGACAAAAGGCCGGAACTCGGCCCGGTCGATGCGGATATTGGAGGAGGAATCAATGGCGAGGTAACCCTTGCCGGCATCGATGTGCAAGAGCGCTTCAGCCTTCGGCACGGAAACGAGTGTGTCGCTCAGCAAGGGGTGACCACAGGAAAACTGCTCTGTTCCAAGGCGAATGGAAGTGCGGAGGAAGCCTTCCTGCCTGTCTGTTCCTTCCAGTGAAAAAAGCAATTTGGAAAAATCGGCGTACAATCCGGTGCTTTTTTGCAAGAGCGGGAAAACAGCTTTCCGGCCGTGAATCGGATGGCCAAGGGTGAAAGTTCCTTTGCGTTCAGAGGGCGAGAAATTGCCGCCCAGCTGCCATTGGAAACGCAGGCTGTCTTGCGCTATGTCGAGTCTGGAATCGAGCTTGCCGTCGTCCATTCGGAGCAAGGGCGCATGGAGACTGAACCCGAATAGGCTGTCACTAACCTGTATGCGCGCTTGGCGAAAACTGAGATTGTCAGGCAACATGCGCAGGAGTTCTTCCAAACGGCTGCCGGAGTTTTCGCTGGTTCGGGTTGTTGTTGTTTTACCTGGCTTCTTCCGGAAACCCAGGTAATTCTCCTGACCTGGATAATGGTTGAGGTGAAAACGGGGCGCCTCCATTTCCAGTAATGATGTTCGTATTTGTCCGATGAAAAGCGGTAATACCCGTATTTTCAATCGTAATGATAAGCAACTGAAGAGGGTGTCTTTGTCTTGAGGAACCAAACTGAGCTTGTCTGATGCGAGGCTTGCGAATCCGGCAAAGCGCAGGTTGTCGCAGGAAAGCTTCACCGCATAACGTTCTGCCAATTGGCTTTGCACCTTGCTGTAAACCCGCTTCAATATCCAGCCTCTTCCCAGTAAATACCCGACCAGGCCCAGCAAGAAGAGCCCGGCAAGAATCAGCAGGAGTTTCTTCAGCCTTGGTTTCAAGACTTTTCGAAGCCGAAGGTGATACCCGTATAGCTGAAGGGGGTGAAGGCGCGGAGTTCGGTTTTGATTTCAGCCGGAACGTCCAACGTTTCAATGAAGGCAGCGATGGTTTCAGCGTTCATTTTATCGTTGGTGCGCGTGAGTTCTTTGAGTTTCTCGTAGGCGTTGGGGTATCCGATGCGGCGCAATACGGTTTGAATGGCTTCGGCCACAACCGCCCAGTTGTCGCTCAAATCCTGGTCGATGGCCGGGCGGTTGAGCAAGAGCTTGTCCAGCCCGCGCAAAATACTGTTCCAGGCGAGCAAGCTGTGGGCAAATGGCACACCGACATTGCGGAGCACGGTGCTGTCGGTAAGGTCGCGTTGCAAGCGGCTGATCGGCAGTTTTTCGCTGAGATGACCGAAAAGGGCGTTGGCAATGCCCAGGTTGCCTTCGGCGTTTTCAAAGTCGATCGGGTTCACCTTATGCGGCATGGCAGACGAGCCCACTTCACCGGCCTTGATGCGCTGTCTGAAGTAGTTCATGCTCACATACGCCCAGATATCGCGGCAGAGATCGGTGAGGATGGTATTGATGCGGCGGGTGGCATCGAACAACGCGGCGAGGTTGTCGTAGTGTTCGATTTGGGTGGTAACGTCGCTGCGTTCCAGCCCCAGCGAATGGTTGACGAAGCGGATGGCAAATTGTTCCCAGTCGGTGGCGGGAAAGGCCGCATGGTGTGCGTTGAAGTTACCGGTTGCGCCGCCGAACTTGGCCGAAAAGGGCACAGCCGTCCATTGGGCGCGTTGCACACGCAGGCGGTTTACAAAAACATAGATTTCTTTGCCGAGTCGGGTCGGTGAGGCAGGCTGCCCGTGTGTATGGGCGAGCATCGGAACATCGATGTATTCCTTTGCCATCGCGTCGAGCCGCTCAATCAGCAGGTCGAGCTGTGGAATGAGGACAGCAGCCATGGCGTCTTTGATGCTGAGCGGCACGGCGGTATTGTTGATGTCTTGCGAGGTAAGTCCGAAATGCACCCATTCACGCAAATCGGCGAGGCCCAGCCGGTCGAGTGCAGCCTTGACAAAGTATTCCACGGCCTTGACATCGTGGTTGGTAGTCTTTTCTGTTTCCTTGATTTGCAGGGCATCGGCTTCGCTGAAATCGATATAAATACTGCGCAACACAGCCGCCTGTTGTGCAAAGGCAGCGGCGCCGCTCGCAGCGGGCAGAACATCGGCCAATGCGATGAGGTATTCCACTTCTACCTGCACCCGGTATTTGATGAGTCCGAACTCGCTGAAAAAAGGAGCGAGGGCAGAAACCTTGCTGCGGTAGCGCCCGTCGGCCGGACTGATCGCCGTTAATTCATTCAGTTGCACGGTGCAAAGGTAAGCAATCGATAAAGGGGGAATCAGGGGGTGGATTGGCTGTATTTACTTTGCAGCTGATGTATCTGCGCTTCGGTATTGTATGCATGTTTTTTCCTGCGATCGTGTGCACTCAAAGCACAGAATCCACCGGGTCTTGGAATGTGCTGAATATCCGGATGCCGCTGGCGAAAAACTGGAGCGCGGGAGCCGAAGCCCAGGTGCGTTCCCTGCAGTTCTACAACGACTTCCATTATCACGAAGCCAAGGCCTGGATTTCCAAGGAATGGCAAAAGGAATACCGGCTTACCCTGGGCGCCGGCCATTACGATACCTACCAGGCGGCGGGCGACTTCATCCGCCCCGCCAATGTGCGCGATTTCCGCGTCTGGCCGCAGTTTGAACTCCTGCACCCCGGCCGTGTCTGGAGCTTTGAACACCGGTACCGTGCCGAATTCCGCTTTACCAACCTGGGTTTCCGCAACCGTTTTCGCTACCGTTTCGCGCTGAGTTGTAAACCACCGGCTATCCAGGCGCTGCGCCTGCAGGTGAGCAACGAACTTTTCTTCGGAACCAGGGAGCCGTATTTCGAAAGGAACCGTATTTCCGGAACGGCACAATGGGCTTTCAATCCGCAGTTTTCAGCCCTTGTCGGTTATATGTACCAATACGATTACCGCATCAACGACGAAACCGGGCGCGATTTTCTGATGCTGGGTGCACTGTTCAGCATTCAGCCCCAGCGTGTGAAGCGTTGAATCTTCAGCCTTTGAGTTGAGGGAAAATGCGCGGGGCAGTTTCGGGTGCGAAAAGCAATTCAAGTACCATCGGGCCATCCGCGTTCAGTAATTCCGGCCAGGCTTCCTCCAGGCTTTCGCGATCGGGGGCAAGGGTATAGGCAATTCCCAAATCCCGGCATAAATGTTCTGCCTTGCGCTGATGCCTGGTTTCCAGGAAAACTTCGCATTCCGGAAGCTGTCGCGGGCCGTCGATCACGCGGAAGATGTTGCCTCCACCGTTGTTCAGTAAAACGACTTTCAGGTTATCCGGCCGCATGGTATTCCAGAACGCATTGCTGTCATAAAAGAAGCTGATATCGCCAACAAACAAGAAGCAAGGCACTTCAGGATGGGCGACAGCATAACCCAAAGCCGTACTCACGCAGCCATCGATACCGCTGGTACCCCGGTTGGAAAAGGTTTTACCCGGGAAATCGGATGGCATGATCCACGCGCCGTAGCGCACGGCCATGCTGTTGCCGAAATGCACTGCGGCACTATCCGGTAGATAGGTTAATGCAAAGTCTAAGGCTTCCCATTCTGAAAATGCAGTTTCACGGAGTACACGGCCTTTGCGCTCCCGAAACACTTCAAATGCGTGATGGCTTTCCACTTGCCAGGCTTGCAGATAGGCGGGATTGGCCGTCTGTTGTTGGTACAATGCATTCAGCAATGCTGCCAGATCGCCAAACACAGTTTCCGGTTGGCTTTGGAAGGGATCACCAGTCCAGCCGCCACTTTGTATATGCCAGTGCCGCTTGGGCGGATGCGCGCGCAGCCATTGTTTGAGTTGCTTGTTGAGCATGGCCGTGCCGCAGGTGATGAGCGTATCTGCCTGCAGCAATTCGTTTACCGTTCCAAAACTGAACAAGGTTTCCCAGTGGTCTACCGAAGCAGCGCTGAGCATGCTGCTGCTGATATCGCAAAGCACAGGAAACTTCTCCGCCAGGCGGCTCAGACTGCCGTGGAGCGCTTCGTTTGGCCTGTTCTGGCCGCATAAAACCAGGATTTTGCCTAGGTCTGACTGCCAGGCTTCAGGCACTTGTGCCTCCGTTTCGGAGGGGATTCCCGGCCATGGAATTGCAGGATAAGGTGTAGTGTTGTCGAGCCCTTGGTAGATTGGATCGCGGAGCGGGATGTTGATATGCACCGGGCCGGGCTCAGTGCCCAAAGCGGCAACCAAAGCGCGGTTCATGGCGCGGTCTATGTCTTCGGCGGCATAAGGAGATTGCAATTGGTCAGGCCATTGCACCATCGCGCGGATATGGGCTGCAAAAACCTCAGGCTGGCGTATGGTTTGTCCGTCCCATTGATCGATCAGCTCCGGCGGCCGGTCTGCGCTGATGACGATGAGTGGAAGGCGCTGGTAGTAAGCTTCGCAAACGGCGGGGTAGAAATTGAGGAGCGCGGTGCCGCTGGTGCAACAAACAGCAGCCGGCCGGCCTTCCAGGCAAAAGCCGAGGGCGATGAAAGCAGCGCTGCGTTCGTCGCTTACGCTGTGCAGGTGTATCTGTCCATAGCGTTGCAATGCTGCAATCAGCGGAGCATTGCGCGAACCGGGAGCCACAACCATATCGCGCACGCCGGCATTGTAAAGCCAGACCGGCAGGCGGTTCAGGTTGTCCCGGTACGATGGAATCATGCAGTCAGTTCACGGTACAGGCGGCGCAGGCGTTCTTCCACAGCCGTATTAACCGTCATCAGCGGCAGGCGCACCACATTTTCGCAGATGCCGGCTTCGTTCAGCATTACCTTGATACCTCCCGGACTGCCATCGGCGAAGATCAGTTGCATCATATCGAGCAGGCGGAAATGGAGGCTGCGGGCTGCATCCCATTCACCTTTCAAGGCCATGCTCACCATGCGGCTCATTTCGGCGGGGAAAGCGTTGGTGGCTACGCTGATCACACCATCCATGCCCAGTGCCAGGTAAGGGAATGTGAAATTGTCGTCGCCGCTGATAACCAGGAAGTTTTCCGGCCGGTGCTTGAGCAATTGCATGCATTGTTCCAGGTTGCCACTGGCTTCCTTGGTTCCGATGATATTGTCGAAACCGGCGATTTCAAGCTGGGTTTCGGCCAGCATATTGGCGCCGGTGCGTCCGGGTACATTGTAGATGATGATGGGGCGCGGCGCATTTTCAGCAACGGCCTTGTAATGCGCCACCATGCCGCGCTGATTGGGTTTGTTGTAATACGGTGCCACGCTGAGGATGGCATCGATGCCATCGAGCGGAGCATGTTGCATGGCTGCGGCGACCGCGCGGGTGTCGTTGCCACCAACACCGAGCACCAATGGTACACGGCCCGCATTCGTCTCAACAACCGTTTCAACGATGCGTTTCTTTTCGTCAGCGCTGAGCGTAGGACTTTCGCCGGTAGTGCCCTGGATTACCAGGTAATGAATGCCACCTGCAATCTGGAATTCAACCAGTTTTTGCAAGGCCGGATAATCTACTTCTCCCGATGCCAGGAAGGGGGTGATGAGCGCGGTTCCTGCGCCGCGAAAGGAATGGTGTTTCATTTTTTAAGTTGCCTGATATAATGGTCAATATCGCGGATATACTGCGTGAAGTCAGCATTGGTTTTGTTGCCGAGCAGCAAATCGAAATAGGGCATATTGCGGTCGCTGTACCAACCGATTCGCATGCCTGCATGCGAGAAGGCACTGAAACTGAGCAGGGCGGTTTTCCCTTCCTGATTCAGGTTGATCAGGTAATCGCAAGGTTCGTTCAGCAGCTTGCGTGCTTTAGCGGATTGCGGCAGACCAATCAGACTGAAATCTTCGCTGTACAAGTGGAATATGCTTTCTGTGTCTGCCGGGCGGGGATCCTTTTTGCGGAGTTTTCCCATGTAGATCAGGCGCAATACCTTTTTTCCGGCTTTGGCCATGTTTTCGGCAAACTGCTCAATGGCTTTGATTTCCTGTTCTGTTTGCTGCCGGGCATAAGCCAACAGAAACGTGCGGGCCTCATCAAATGCCGTCAACTTGCGGTACCGCGTATGCTGATGTAACTGCTTTTTTACCTGCCTGAGCCCAATCCGGTGTCTGATGCTGTCTTTCATCCGCTATCCTTCGCCTCCAATTAATGCAAAGAACTGCTCTTCTGTGAGTATTTCCACACCCAATTGTCGGGCTTTTTCAAGTTTTGCCGGCCCCATGCCGTCGCCGGCCACGAGGTAATGGGTGTTTTTGGAAACGCTGCCGGCGTTTTTTCCGCCGTGTTTTTCAATCAGCGCTTTCAGTTCTTCCCGCCCGATGCGCGTAAAGGTGCCGCTGATAACCAGCGTTTTGCCGCTCAGGGTATCCGATAGTTGTTCCGCCTGAACCGATTCCATCTGCAGTCCTGCAGCGCGGAGGCGGGCCAGCAGTTGGAGATGCGCCGGCTTGCGGTACCAGTCGTAAAGGCTCTGGGCAATCACCTGTCCCACCTCTTCGGTTTGTTGCAGGGTCTCCAGGTCGGCCTGCTCCAGCTTTTCCATGCTTCCAAAGGCCTTGGCCAACTTGCGGGCCACGGTTTCACCCACATGGCGGATGCCCAGCGCAAAGAGCAACTTTTCAAAAGACACCTGTCGGCTGGCAGCAATCCCGTCCAACAGGTTGCGCGCACTTTTATCGGCCATGCGCTCCATGCCCAGCAATTGTTCGTAATGGAGGTCGTAGAGGTCGGCTACGTTGTGCAACATGCCCTGGTTGTACAATGCATCTATTGTTTCCTGACCGAGGCTGTCGATGTTCATGGCCTTGCGGGCCACAAAATGCTCGATGCGGCCTTTTACCTGGGGCGGACAACTGTCGTCGTTTGGGCAATAATGCAGGGCACCTTCCTCTTCCTTCACCAAGGCAGTACCGCATTCCGGACAATGGGTAATGTACACAAACGGCAGACTGTCTGCCTTGCGCCGGCTGAAATCAACACCCGTTACCTTCGGAATGATTTCGCCGCCTTTCTCCACAAACACATAATCGCCGGGACGTACATCCAGCCGTTCAATCTCATTGGCGTTGTAAAGGGAGGCGCGCTTCACCGTAGTGCCGAGCAATGCCACCGGTCGCAGATTGGCCACCGGCGTTATGGCTCCCGTACGGCCTACCTGGAACGAGATGCTGAGCAATTCGGTATGGGCCGTTTCCGTCTGAAATTTGAAAGCAATGGCCCAACGCGGAATCTTGGCGGTGAAACCAAGTTCGCGCTGCTGCGCAAAATTGTTCACCTTGATCACCACGCCGTCGGTATCGTAACTGAGCTCCTTGCGCTTTTCATCCCAAAGGGCCAGGAATTCCTTTACCTCGTCCAGGTTGCGGCACAGCCGGCTGGAGTCTGCTGTTTTCAATCCCCAGGATGCTGCTTGTTGCAGGCTGTCCCAATGGGTTGCAAAGCGGTTCTGGTCGTCGAGGTAATGGTAGAGTACTATGTCGAGCGGGCGTGCAGCCACCTCGCGGCTGTCTTTGAGTTTAAGCGAGCCGGAAGCAACGTTGCGCGGATTGGCATAGGCCGTTTCCCCGCGTTCGAGGCGCTGCGCATTGAGGCGATCGAAGGCCTTGCGGTGCATGAAGATTTCTCCGCGCATCTCGAAGGATGGCGGAAAATCGCCGTGCAGCTTTTTCGCCAAGCTGCGGATGGTTTTTACGTTTTCTGTTACATCGTCGCCGCGGGTTCCGTCGCCCCGCGTCACTGCCTGAACCAGTTCACCGTTTTCATAGAAAACCGAAATCGCGAGTCCGTCCACCTTCAATTCGCAGACATAGGCGTAGTCATCCGTTCCAAGCCCTTTGGCCACGCGGCGGTCGAATTCTTCCAGTTCCTCGTGGCTGTAGGTGTTGCCCAGGCTGAGCATGGGCCTGCGGTGGTTCACGGAAACGAAATCCCCGCCGCTGTCGCTGCCAACCGAGCGGGTGGGAGAGTTGGGGTCGGCAAATTCAGGATGCTGCTGTTCGAGGTATTCAAGCTCTTTCAGCAGGCGGTCAAATTCCGCATCGCTGATCACCGGCTCGGCCAGCACATAATAGCGGTAATTGTGCTCCTGCAATTCGCGCGTTAGCTGCGCCATGCGCTCCCTGATGCCGCTCTCATTCATGCCGCGCAAAACAAGCCTAAACAGCGGAATCCTTTTCCACAAAAAATGCGA
>CANHTS010000023.1 GCA_947463435.1 Flavobacteriales bacterium
GGCAATTGCAAATTCAGTCCCTTTATCTCAACAGGCATCATCTCCAAACCCTGTCCATCTTCTGATTGTACCTTCAAGCCTTGCTTCGCAGCGACTTTGGGGGTTTCAGCTTCAGGGTCTGACTTTTCTGGAACGGCCGGAAAGTGGGCTACTCCCGCCGTTAGATGGTCCAGCATCGCGTACCAATCCACCAAATCGGCCATCATCACCTTCATTTTCTGCATCATCAGCCAGATCGGGCGATAATTTGGGTGACCCAAATGGCGCTGGACCTGCAATGCGGAAATCGATTTCTTCTGAAATGCAACTACACCAATCGCGTAAACCCAGTATCGGAAAGGCAGTTTTGAATACTCCAGCAAGGTTCCACTGCGCAAGGTAATTTCAGACTTGCATTGTCTACACCGGTATTTCAGCTTTGAAGGGAGCCACAGATGTTCATTGTTGCCGCAGCGGTTACAGAACACACCATGCTTATCCCGCAAATTCTTCCACAAAAGTATACAGCGCTCTTCGGTGTTGTAAGTTTGGATAAAAGTCAAATAGTTCATAATCAAAAACAGTTAGAATGCGGGTTCAATTTAGGTGAAAAACCCAGACCTGCAAAGGTACATGGACGGCTTGCGCCTAATCTGACTGAAAATTACACGCTTATAAACGTTTAATCATTCCTTTATAATCACCACAACCTATTCCAACCCGCCCCTTCCTCGTCTCTACTCCCCCTCACCCCATATCGCGCATCTAAACTTCGTTACGGGTTCAATCGCCCATTCCGACAGCCTTCAGAACAGACACTCCCCAAACGAAAGACAACAGCCCCCTATTGGAAAACTAAAACGCTCGTTCACCTACGCTGCCCCCTTGATTCACAAGCCGAATAAGTTTCTCATGCATGGTTGCGCGATTATCAAAGTCACCAAGATGTGGTCAAGTGATTCGCTTGACTTTGACAAATCCGGGAATGCGCAAAGCCTTCTGTTTTCCAAATCAGCAAATCCGCAATTGGCTTCCTTCACCATGCCTTTGCTTTCAAACAACACCCAAGCCCGCAGAATCCGATAAATTCGCAACCCGGAACCGATGCAGAAAGACGGCCGCATGCAACAGCAATACCACAATACCTTTTCCATCGACAACGTAATACTCGGGTTCGACTCTGGTGAACTGAAGGTATTGCTGATCGAACGGGCTGAAGAAACATTCATCGGCCAGATGGCATTGCCCGGCAACCTGGTGCGGGAAGATGAAAACCTCGACAGTGGCGCAGCACGCATCCTGTTCGAACTTACCGGACTCGAAGAATCCCACCTCGAGCAACTCTATACCTTCGGCGATGTGAACCGACATCCACTCGGCAGGGTAATTACCGTTGCCTATTATTCACTCATCCGAATACAGGACTTTAACCTGATACCCCGGAGCAGCTTTGCCAGAAAAGCTTCGTGGGTAAAGGTCTCCGAAATACCGTCCCTTGCCTTCGACCATAACCTGATTGTAAACAAGGCACTGAAACGGATCCGCGGAAAACTCCGCTACAAACCCATCGGTTTCGATCTGCTTCCGGAGAAATTCACCCTGCGACAATTACAGGAACTGTACGAAAGCATCCTGCAAATCCCCATCGACACCCGCAACTTCAGGAAGAAAATTATCACGTACGACTTCCTTGTCGCCTGTGGCGAAAAACAACAACAGGTATCGCACCGGGCTGCCAAGCTCTATCACTTCGACAAAAAGCGCTATCAGGAACTGGAACAGCAAGGTTTCAATTTTGACTTGTGATGCAACGTAGACACGTAATGTGTTCATAATGTGCCCCTTGAGAACTGGTTTCGACAAGCTCAACCATCGCGGTATTGACTTATTGTAATTTTAACAATAACTTTCGCCCCAACTCAGTTCCCGACGCAGCGATTCCAATCCGGATCCCAGCGGCTTGAACAGGGTACAAACCCATGTCTGGCGCGAAAAAGTCGAACCCACCGTACCATTACTTCCATCCTTGGATCGGACGATTGTGCCTTTGTTTGGCATTGTTGTTCACAGGACAAACTGCGGCACATGCACAAACCAGCATCTTAAAAACAGATTCAGGCTATGTTCTCTTGCGCAACGGGCAACCCTACTATGTAAAAGGAGTAGGCGGAACGGTGAACCTTCCCCTGGCTGTTGCCATCGGAGCCAATTCAATCCGAACCTGGGGCATTGAAGATGCTGAACGGATACTGGACGAGGCCCATCGGCTCGGACTGAGCGTCATGCTTGGTTTCTGGCTGCAGCACGAGCGCCACGGATTCGACTACAACGATACGGTCAAGGTAAACAGGCAATACCGGCATTTCTGTGCGGCTATCGACCGTTTTAAAAACCACCCGGCCCTGCTGATCTGGGGCATCGGCAACGAACTCGACCTGCAGTACAGCAATCCGCGTTGTTGGGACGCCGTGCAGCAAATCGCAGCCTATGCGCACAAAGTCGATCCGAACCATCCGACCAGTACCGTTACCGCCGGACTGGATTCGATGGAGGTGGTGCATATCCGAAATCGCGCTCCCGATATCGACTTACTTGGCATCAACACCTACGGAGATATTAAAGGTGTACCTGCCAATATCCGCCGCTTCGGTTGGCATGGCCCCTACATGATCACCGAATGGGGACCAAACGGTTACTGGGAAAGCCCGGTTACGCCTTGGAAAGCGGCCATCGAACAAAGCAGTACCGAAAAGAAACAGGTTTACCTGGAACGCTACGACCGGTATATCGGCCCGGAAAAGGCGCAATGCGTTGGTTCCTATGCTTTTCTTTGGGGCGCGAAACAGGAATACACTGAAACCTGGTTCGGACTGTTCAGCAAGGACAATCTCCCCACAGAACCCATCGACGCGTTGGAATACGTATTCACCGGACGCTGGCCATCCAAACCGGCGCCTTCCGTAAATGGAATCCAATTCGATTGCCAGCAGCGTATACATCCTCAACATTTCCTGGCCGGTGACGCCTTCACCGCGGTGGTGAAGACGGATAGCCTGGAAAAGAAGAATCCGGGATACCGCTACCATTGGCGGATACTGGCAGAGAGTACCGACAAGAAATCGGGCGGTGACGCCGAACTGGCCGCGGCTGAAATCCGCGGCACCGTGCGCAATCCTACCCGCAAAAGCATACAAGGCCGCATGCCGATGAACCCTGGCGCCTATCGTTTGTTCTTACAGGTAACAGCCAACGGGAAGGTAGCCTATCAGAATCTCCCGTTTATGGTAATCGAACGCAAACCAGAAGACGGACAGGCCCGTTGGATGGAATTCAAGAAGCAAGGAATGGAGGACCGCGATGAATAAGAACCTGCACCTGGGCCTCTTCCTGGCTGTGCTTCTGAGCGGAGCAGCCATCAACGACGCAGCTGGCCAGCACGACAGCAGCAACAGCCTGCAACGCTTCTTCGAGGCCGGCAACTACCCCAAGAATCCATTGCCCGCCCTGCGCCATTTCAGCGTAGGCGGCTATTACCGCTTCCTGGCCAATTACCGCCAGCTCAGTGAAGCATACAGCCATCTGGAAAATGCGCCGAAAAACCTCTTCATCGGCGATGACAGCCAGATTCCGCAACTCATGCTCAACCTGGCCGGCAGCACTTCGGCGAATACCAGTTTCGGCACCGACCTGTTCCTTTGGTCGCCCATGACCGGGGCCGGGCAGATTGAAAATGTCAAAGGCCTGAACCTCGGCATAAGCCTATACGGCAGCCACAGCACCGATATCGGAACTTTTACCGTGCGCACGGGTGGTATCAACTGGTATGCGCTTTCGCCCTTCACCTTCCAGACCAACCGCGGTTACAACCGCTATACCTTGTTCGAACGCAATCCCTGGGATCCGAATACCACCACCATGGAAACCCGCTACCGCAATTTCTTCGAAGCCGGCAGCATGAACCAGGACGCCCGTTGGGGCCAACAAGCGTTTCAAGGCCTCATACTCGAAGCCAATGCTCTGCCCAAAGGCTACAGCGCTGTGTTCATGTACGGCAAGACGCAGTTGAACGGCGGCCTGTCGCCCATTCCGAACAATGCCGCGGGCGGAAGGGTGCGCAAAGACTTTGGACGGCATTTCGTTAGCCTGAACAATTTTACCATGCGCGCCTTCCTCGATTCATTGTCTGAAAAAACTACCGGCATATCGGTGCTTACGAGCGAGTTTCGTTTCCGCTGGCCCACCTTCATGGTGCAGGGGGAAATCGGCGCCGGCAGCTCCTATGCAGGAGAGCGCGACGAGTCTTGGGGTGAAGCCATTTCGATTAAGGCGGAAAAGACCCTCCGTAAAAACCTTAACCTTGAGATGCACCTGTACCGCATAGCGCCGCAGGTGGTGAACAACAGTTCCATCTTCATCAACTCCTCGGTTCAGCAGCCTGTTATTGGAGGCAACAACACAGCCACACAACCGGTATTGCCAGCCGTTGCAAGCGCCATGACACCGATCGGGCAATTGGTGAACAACAGGCAGGGCATCGACCTGAACACACAATGGAATATTGGCCCCTTGCATGCAGGCCTGGGCTGGAGCATGTCGGCCGAACTGGAGCGGCGCTCGAATCAAATCACCTATATGCACCCGGTGAACAATCTGCAACTCGCACATTTCTGGCGCTGGGATTTTCCCGGTAACGTCGGCCCTTATAACAATCTTTCCAAGATCTATCGAAGTGTCTATGAAACGCTACCCCTGGGCAATCCTGACCCGATGAGCGGCCTGCCCATGAACGACAAGTACTTCAACAGCCTCGAGCTGCACCTGCGCTACAACAGCCGGATTGCAGGCCGAAATCTTTACGTGAATTACCTTGGGCAATACAGTTCGGCCCAGTACTTCCTCTCTCCCATCACCGTTTTCAGCGAAGCGGCATTGCTGCGCACTTATTACCACCAACTGGAAGCGTATTACGCACTCAGCCCGGCCATCGTTTGGTGCAATTATTTGGGTTGGGAACGCATCGTAGCCAATTACGAAACGCTGACCGATGCCGAAACGCGTCGTCCGAAAAACCAACATGCCACAGCCATAGCCACCGGCTTCGATATCAAATTGAGCAAAGGCTCCGGATTGTATCTGCGCCAGCGCTGGATGCAAGGCCGCGACGCAAGCTTTTCCCGCGACCGATACCGCGGCTTTGAAACCAGTGCCGAAATAAAAATCTTCTTCTGATGCCGGCTTTAACAACCAAAAACATCCTTCTCACTGCAGTGCTGTTAACCGGCAGCTTTACGGGCCTGCTTGCACAGCAAAGAAAAACCGTGGAATTCACCGGAGGTGCGCGCTCGGGCATGACCAACAGCCGCCTGCATACACAAGACAGCATTCCCGACACCGCCACCGTGAGGCGGCAAACTGGAGGCTATGCCTTGATCGACCTCGGCGTGAACATACGCCCCAACGCCAACACCGAAATCCTCGGCATGTTCCGCATCCGCAACCAATACGGCGGATTCTGGGGTGCCGGTGTGAGCTTCGACGTTCGCCAACTTTGGCTGAAAGGCGTCGCGGCCGACGTATTGCGCTACCAGGTCGGCGACCTCAACCTCAAGCAGACACCCTTCACCCTTTACAATCCGCACGCCGACCGTCTGGATTCACTGCCCGAGATCTTCCGCCTGCAGCAGCAGATTGTGGACTATGAGCGTTTCTATCAGCGCAACACCTGGCGACAGCAGGGCATCCACCTTGCAACCGGCTTTCAGTTTGACCGTTATCTGAAAGACGCAGATGTGCAGGCTTACATCACCCGTTTGCAGGCAACAGATTTCGCCACCCGTCCGGAAAGGCTGATGGGTGGTTATACCTTGCGGATCCGGCAAAGCGAGAACTTCAGCCTGGCTTGGAATGCCTTTTCCGTGTTTGATGTGAAAGGCACCGCGCTCGACACAGCCTCTTTCAACAATACCGTCAACAGCTTGCAGGCCGGTATGCGCTTTCTGAAGAAAATACAACTGCAGGCAGAAGCCGGAACCAGTCGCTTTGCACATAAAGGCGGCACACAGAATTTCAGCCTGAACGACTATTTCGTCCATGCACGTGGTCATTGGAGCAGCGATAACAACAAACTCGAATTGCATGCCGCTTACCTGAACGTCGGCCCCGACTTCCGCAGCGTGGGTGCCCAGAGCAAGGATGTGCGTTACAATGCCGCACCGGCTTACTTCAATACCTACGCCAATGGGCGTTACGACCGTCCAATCGGTCTCTATGATCAGATCGGGAATGAACAGTTGTACAATGTTTCGGTTAATACCGCATTGCAACCCGTTAATCCGGCTTACAACTTTGTCTTGCCTTTCGGCCTGGCCACTTTCAACCGCATCGGCGGCTATGGAGGCTTGCGCTTCCGGCTGCCGGCCGGTATGAGTGGAACACTTACGCATCACCGCCTGTCGGAAATACGCGGACAAGGCACTTTGCTCCGCACCGGTTTTGCCCGTACCCAATTGTATTGGCTTGCCGATATAGGCGAAGCGGCGAAATGGAAAAAAGCCCTGCGCATCCGTGCGGGAATCGATCACCAAAGTGCAAAGCGAAACAGTGAAACCGATTACGAGCGCATCGACTTTTCAACCACGCGTTACAGTGCGGGAGCTGAGATAGAAATCTTTCGCCAAATAGACCTGATGGCTGGACTGGCAGGCATACGCAGCGAAGGAAACCTGCTGGTTCCCGAGCGCGATGCCTTCACGCGCATTAACTTCATCAGTCCGCTGAATATGGACCAGTTGCAGCTGATACAGGCTGCCGGGCTGCGTTGTCGTTTTGGCAGCGGCACCTGGCTGACGCTTATGGCCCAGGCCAGCCGTTACGAAGACGCAAAACAGGCAGCACCGCCGTACCGCCTGAATCAAATCAACATCATTTACAACATGACCTTCTGAGCTATGCGCAAAACTATCATCCTAATGCTTGGCCTTATCGCCCTGGGAACCGGTTCCTGCCGCAAAGACAAAGAACAATTCGACGGGCCCTCGCTGCGCGATCTGTTCAGCGAATTCACCTTGCTCGAACCCTTCCGCGCCAACCGCGACAGCGTCAATTTCACCAATGGCCAGAGCCTTACTTTCAGCGCCCGTTTCAACAAAGTGGTGCAATGGAATATCCGCATCCGTGGCTTGGCCTCCGGAGCAGAGAAAGTAATCACCGGACAAAGCACGGCAATCGATGCAGTGAATGGGCTCTGGAATGGCTCAACCACCAACTTCCCGGTTTTCGGGGCTGAAAACTGCCTGGCTACCTTGCGCATCGATGGTGTGAATGACAGCTTTGAGCTGCCGATTCGCGTTTCAGCGCCGAAAAAGAACAACGGTTTGCTGATTGCCGACTTTGAAAACGGCATCAATTCCCAATGGAACCGCTTTGTACAGTCGGGTGCGGCAATGGACTTCAATGTGAAGAACGATGCCTTGGCTCCGCAAGGAAGCCGCTACCTCCAGATGGCCGGTACGGTGAACTGGGATTGGCTCATCGGCTTGATTGATTTCCCTGCATCGGCCTACGGCAGTGGTAAAACTTTTGCGCTATCCACCAACCCGGACGGTGTGTATTTCAACTGCATGATATACGGAGTGCCCGGCACCAATCCATCGCTGGTTTTGTTCCAGCTTAAGGAAGACGAAAACAGCGACGGCAACACCAATGCTGCCAACGAAGACCAGTACGACCTGGAAGTTCGGGTAAACTGGACCGGCTGGAAACTGGTGAGTGTGCGCTACTCGGATTTGCCATCCCTCGTAAACGGACAGCCTGCCACACCGAAGGGCAATGCCCGTCACAACCCGGATAAACTCGGCAAGATTTCCATGCTGCACCTGGCAGATCCCTCGGCCGGCTTTGCGTCATCGAAAATCGACTACCTCATCTTCACCGACCGACCGCTCGAACCATGAACCTGCGCGCACTTCTTTTCCTGCTTCCTGTTTTCTGTTGCCTCTCCTGTGGCACCGGGAAGCATGGATTCGTGCGCATGCCGGCGATCGGTCTCTACGATGAAATGCCGCAGCGCGACAGCAACAGCATCGGCACTTTTAAAGACGTAGTGGTATTCGAAGAAAACCTGGATGCTTCGGTTTGGGGCAGCCCGGAACCCAAATGCCTCAGCCTGCAGCGCGAAACGGCAACGGTGCACTCGGGCGCATACGGATTGCATGTGCGCTGGGACAAGGTCGGCGGCGGATGCAAATGGATTGGCATCGGCTTCGGCTGGAACAACTGGGCGCCGAAAGACCTGAGCGAAATCGCCGACAGTGCTGCCATTTCCCTGCAGGTACGCGCTGTAAAAGGCCGCTTCAGCAACCTTCCGATTGCGTTCGGAATCGAAGACTACAGCGGAGCACAGGCCTGGCTCGGTTTCCGGGCCGAAATGGCACCGAATGGCTTCAACGACAGCCAATGGACGCAACTGGTCTTGCCGCTGCGTGCTTTCCCTTTCCGCGAAAACGACGCCGATAACAGCAAAATCAAACAGCTCATCATCCAACTGGAGGGTGACGGCGATATCTACCTCGACCGCATCCGCATCATACCCTGGAAACCTGCATTATGAAAAGGTTCTTGCCCATATCCCTTGTAATGCTTCTTGCCGGCTGGTTCAGCGAGACCCGGGCGCAGCATGCAGAACAAGCTTCCCGCTGGGCAGATTCGCTGCTCAGCCGAATGACGGTGGAAGAGAAGATCGGGCAGATGACGCTCATCGATCTGGGGGTCGTGGCCAAAGGGAAACCCTGCGCATTGGAACTTCCTCAAGCCATCGACAACGACAAGTTGCGGATGGCATTGCAGCGCTACCATGTAGGCAACATCCTCAATACCGGCTGCGGCAGCGGTGCGATGACACTGGAAAACTGGAGGAGAATCATCCGCACCATACAAGAGGAAAACCAGGCCATCAACCGGCATGGCATATCCATTCTATACGGTATCGACGCCATTCACGGAGCCAATTACACACTCGGATCGACGCTGTTTCCGCAACAACTGGCCCAGGCTGCAAGCTGGAATCCGGAATTGGTGGAACGCGTCAACAGGGCTTCTGCTTACGAAACCCGCGCTGCCGGAATTCCCTGGAACTTTAGTCCGGTGCTCGATCTAGGCCGGCAGCCACTGTGGTCGCGCTTTTTTGAAACCTACGGTGAAGACGTTTATCTCGCTACCACGATGGGTCAGGCAGCGATCCGCGGGTTGCAGGGCGAAAGCCTGTCTTCACCTTACTCGGTTGCTGCCTGCCTGAAGCATTTTGCCGGCTACAGCATGCCGCTGAGCGGAAAAGACCGCACGCCGGCGTGGATACCCGAACGCGAATTGCGTGAATACTTCCTGCCTCCTTTTGCTGCTGCATTCAATGCCGGCGCAGCGACCACCATGATCAATTCAGGCGATATCTCCGGAACACCGGTGCATGTCGATTCTTTCATGCTGCAACAGGTATTGCGCCGCGAAATGGGTTTCAAGGGACTGGCGGTTACCGATTGGGAAGACATTTACAAATTATCCGATATCCACCGTGTGGCAGCCAACCGCAAAGAGGCGGTGCGCATGGCCATCGAAGCCGGCATCGACATGAGCATGACGCCCAACGATTTCCAGTTCAACGACCTCTTGCTCGATTTGGTGAAGGAAGGCCGCATACCCGAGAGCAGGCTGGATGTTTCTGTAAAGCGCATCCTGCTCCTGAAGCGCCAACTCGGGCTTTTTGAGCAAACCACGTTCGCAGACTCTTTCTATACGGCCGTCGGATCTGAAGCACACAGGAAGCTCAGTTACGATGCGGCAGTGGCTTCCATCACCCTCCTGAAAAACGAAAACAACACTTTACCGCTGGAGAACACCCGTCAGCGCTGGGCTATTTGCGGTCCCGGGGCCCATTCCATGCATTTGCTGAACGGTGCCTGGAGCCGCAGCTGGCAAGGAACCGACACCACGTACCGGCACGAAGGCAGGAAAACCATTGCCCAGGCAATGCAAGACAATCTGGGAGACCAACTGCGCGTTTTACCCGCTTTCCCTGATGCAACACAGCTGAAGAAGACCATGCGGGCTGCAGACGGCATCATCGTATGTCTGGCTGAAAAACCAGGCACTGAAATCCCCTGCAATATCGATGCGCTGGATTTACCGGCTGATCAGAAGAAGCTGGTGGCCGATGCGTTGGCCATAGGCAAACCAGTCGTATTGGTTTGCACCTTCAACCGGCCCTTGATCATTACCGAAGAAGTGGAAAAGGCAGCGGCTGTTTTGTACACCTATTTACCGGGTGATGAAGGCGGGCGTGCCACGGCCGATATCCTCTCCGGGAAAGCGTCTCCCGGCGGGCGGCTGCCTTTTACCTATCCGCGCAGCAGCGGCGATATCGTGCATTACGACCGCAAGCATACCGAGAATATGTACAGCGATTTCTCGGCCAATGGCTATCGCCCATTGTTCGATTTCGCGCATGGGCTTTCGTATTTAACTCATGTAGCCTATGCTGTCAAGGTCAGCGATAGCGTACTCAACGACAGCAATTTCATTCAGCTGCAATTCACTGTACTTCACAGCGGAAGCCTAAGCGGCCAACTAACCGTGCCTGTGTATTACAGCCGGGCTTATGCAAGCATAACTCCACCGGTGAAGAAATTGATCCGGTTTGTGACGGTTGAACGCGAGCCGGGTCATAGTAATCAGACATTCGCTTTCGCGCTCCGCAAATCAGACTTCTCTTTCATCAACCGCCGGATGGAACGCGTTTCAGAACCCGGGCCCGTTACCTTGTATATCGGCGACTTCACCAAACAGATAACCATTCGATGAACCTCCGTATTCCCATCATAGCCACTTTGGCACTTTTTGCGGCCTGCAAACAGTCAGACCCACCGCCACTGCCTGAGAATGTGGAGCGCGGCGATTTGTACTTTTCCGGCTATTGGTGGAATATCAAACACAGCGCGGGAAATCCGGTAGGGCCGGGACCGAATCGCTTTTCGAACGACAGCAGCAGCGTATTCCTCGACAGCCGCAACCGATTGCACCTGCGCATCGAGGAAAGAAACGGCCTCTGGTACAGCAGTGAAGTGATTTCGGTGAAGGAATTCGGTTATGGCCGCTACATCTTCACCACTGAAAGCGACCTGACCACGCTGGATGAGAAAGCGGTGTTGGGACTCTTCACCTGGAACAACTATTCATTCCAGACCCAGGCCAACAGCGAAGTGGACATTGAATTCGCCCGCTGGAACAATGCCAACGATTCCCTCCTGCTCACTTACAGTGTGCAACCGGTATGGTTTTCTAATCCGGCGCCGTATAACGAACGATCGCACCGCCCGAAAATGCCTGTGAGTGCGTTGAAGCAACCCTGCACGCATGTCTTCCACTGGATGCCCGATTCGGTGCATTGGGAAAGCTACACCGGCACCGTTTATCCAGGTGGCCGCAAACTGGCTTCCTGGTCGTTCAACCGAAACAATCAGACCAGGCGCAAGCTGGAGGGAAATCTTGTTTCCAATCCGATTTTGATTCCTGCACCCGAAGACAGCACGAATGCACGCATGAACCTCTGGCTCCTGTTCGGCCAGCCCGGTGCTGCGCGAAAGCCGGCGGAGGTAATCATCAGCCGTTTTACCCATATACCTGACTAAACGCAATTCCAAAAAACATCCAAACCCATATCCATGAAAAAACCAATTACCTTTCTGATGCTGTCGGCCTTGGCGCTGACAGCCAGTGCGCAGACTCCGGATCTGCCGATTACTTTCGACAATTCGGCCATTACCTACACCTTGGCCGACTTTGGAGGCAACTCCAGTAAAGTAGCTACCGACCCGGCGAATGCCTCGAACAAAGTAGCCGAAGTAACCAAAACCAATTCGGCACAGACCTGGGCAGGCACAACGCTGTGCCCTTCTACCGGACTGGCCTCGAAAATCCCATTCAGCAGCACCTCTAACAAAATCACCGTTCGGGTTTACTCACCTGATACCGGCATTGTGGTGCGCTTGAAAGCCGAGGATCCGAATGATCAGACGAGGAGCGTTGAAACCGATGCCAAAACAACGAAGAAGAATAGCTGGGAAACCCTGGAATTCGACTTCAGCAAGCAGGCCACGGGTACCGCTGCCATCAACTACAGCTACACCTATCAAAAGCTTTCCATATTCTTCAATTTCGGAGTGGATGGTGCGACAGCCGGAACCAAAATCTATTATTGCGACGACATCGAAATGGCCGCCGGAACCAAGGCCCAGATCGACTTGCCGGTAACCTTCGAAAGCAGCACGGTCGATTATACCATGATCGACTTCGGCGGCAACAGCCATGCGCTTGTGGCAGATCCTGTGGTTTCCAGCAATACTGTTGCTCAGGTTACCAAAAGCAACTCGGCACAAACCTGGGCCGGCACTACAATCGGTACCAACGGCGGGTTCGCAGCGAAAATCTCTTTCACAGCTAATACGCCTAAAATGATCATGCGTGTGTATTCACCCGACTCCGGCATCGTGGTTCGCCTGAAGGCAGAAGACCCGAAAGACCCGAATATCAGTGTAGAAACCGACGCAAAAACAACCAAAAAGAACAGCTGGGAAACCCTGGAATTCGACTTCAGCAAGCAGGCTGCAGGAACCGCTGCCATTAATTATAGCAACACGTACCAGAAGCTCTCCGTATTCTTCAATTTTGGCATCGACGGTGCAACAGCCGGTACCAAGGTTTACTACTTCGACGATGTAAAAATGGGCGCATCGCTCATCAAGCAGATCGACCTCCCCGTTACTTTCGACGCCGGCAATGTAGATTATACCATGGTAGATTTCGGTGGCAACATGAGCAGTGTTGTCAACGACCCCGTGAACAGCAGCAACAAAGTTGGTAAAGCCATTAAAACAGACGGTGCTGAGCTTTGGGCAGGCACCACCATCGGCACCAATGCCGGATTTGCCAATGCCATTCCATTCGCGGCAGGTAAAAACCTGATAACCGTAAAGGTATATTCCCCCGACAGCGGTATCCTCGTAAAGCTCAAGGCTGAAGACGCAAACAATCCTACCATCAGTGTGGAAACCGAGTTACGCACCCGCAGCAAAAACAGCTGGGAGTGGCTCACCTTCGATTTTAGCAACCAAAGCGCAGGAACTGCTGCGATCAACTACAGCAACACCTACAAGAAACTCTCGATTTTCTTCAACTTCGGTGTAACCGGAGCCACTGCAGGAACCAAGACTTATTACTTCGACAGCGTGTACTTCGGTGGCAATGCTGCTGCTGAAAAAGTACGCGTAACATTCCGTGTGGATGCCCGCAACGTGACCCTGGCCAGCGGTCAAACACTCACGCTCAACGGCACTTTCAATGGCTGGTGCGGCAACTGCGCGCCTATGGCGAAGGAAAGCGGTTCTGATGTTTGGAACCTCACCGTATTGCTTGATACCGCCAAAGAATACGAGTTCAAATACGTGGTTGGCAATTGGGTGAAAGACGAAAAACTCACACCCGGCTTGCCCTGCGTGAAAACAACCGACAATTTCACCAACCGCGTATTCAAAACCGGCAAAGCGGACGATACGCTTGATCTCGTTTGCTGGGAAAGCTGCGGCCCTTGCGGTGCTACCAATGTAAACACTTTCAGCACTGCCAGTCTGCGCGTTTACCCCAATCCTGCCAATGCCTGGGTAGCGGTTTCAAGTGAAACGGAGAATGGACGTATCCGCGAAATCAGCATCAGCGACATCACCGGACGCGAAGTTTTCCGCAGCGGATTGCTGCAGAGCGCTAAAGAGGTTTCATTGCCCGTCGCTCAGCTCAAAGCCGGCAGCTACGTGGTTACCGCTATTTTTGACAACCAACAAATTCAGACTGCCAAACTGCAGGTGCAGTAATCACCTTTCAATCCGCAAAAAAATCCGGCCCTGTGCCGGATTTTTTTGTGGGTATGGAAATTCGGGCAACTATCCTTAGCATTGAGCAAGCGTATGAATCAACCCATTACACAAAACCGGCGGCAAACCGCCCTTTCCATTGCCATCAGTGTCTTCTTTTTCTGGGGATTCGTGGCGGCGTCGAACGGCATTTTCATTCCGTTCTGTAAAAAGCATTTCAGCCTGACCCAGTTTGAATCGCAGCTGATCGACCTCACCTTCTACGGCGGCTATTTCATCGGTTCGCTGCTCTTGCTGTTATTTTCACAAATGGCCAAGGTGGATATCATCAACCGCATCGGCTATAAGCGCGGCATCATTTACGGCCTGCTCATATCAATCGTCGGCGCTCTGGCGATCATCCCATCGGTTCATGCCGGATCTTTCCCGCTGATTCTCGGGGCTTTCTTCATTCTGGCACTCGGCTTTTCGCTGCAACAAACCTGCGCCCAACCCCTGGTGATTGCTCTCGGCACGCCGGAGAGCGGTGCACACCGGCTCAGCCTGGCCGGCGGCATCAACTCGCTGGGTACAACCATCGGCCCATTGGTGGTAGCGCTGATACTCTTCGGAGGCATAGGCAACAACGCCGATGCATCCATTACTTCCATCAACCAGCTGTACATCTTCCTTGCGGCAGTTTTTCTGGGCGTAATGCTGTTTTTCTCCTTTGCGCCACTTCCCAAAGTCAACGCCGATACGGCTTTCGAGCCCGGGTTTGGCGCGCTGCGCTTTCCCCAACTCGTTTTTGGCATGATTGCCATCTTCATGTATGTGGGTGTGGAAGTGAGCATCCAGAGCAACATGGGCGCCTTGTTGGCTGAACCTGCATTTGGGAGCATGAAAGAAAGCGAAATCGCTCCTTATATCGCCTTGTACTGGGGCAGCCTGATGATTGGCCGTTGGGCAGGCGCTATTCCGGTCTTCAATTTCAGCAAAGGCCTGGCGCGTGTGATGCTGATCCTGGTTCCTTTTGTTGCCTTTGGAGTTGTTCTCGGCGCCATCCATATCAGTGGCAAACCGGTGGAAGGCCTTTACAAGTATGCTTTTTGCGTAGCCGCGATGGTAATGACCATGTTTGCCGGGAAGGAAAAACCGGCGCGCACTTTGCTCCTTTTCTCTGGTTTCGGCATCCTGGCCATGATACTGGGCTTGCTCACAAGTGGCGAAACGGCACTGTTTGCATTTCTGAGCGGCGGGCTGGCCTGCAGTATTATGTGGCCCAGCATTTTCGCCCTTGCCATCAGCGGTTTGGGCAAGTATGCAGCGCAAGGTTCGGCATTGCTTATCATGATGATACTTGGCGGAGCCATCATTCCGCCGCTGCAGGGTTGGATAGCAGACCAGATTGGCATCCATCCCAGTTACGCCATCGCAGTGCTTTGCTTTGCCTACCTCGCCTGGTTCGCCTGGCGCACACGGAAACTGGATACAGGCGAAGCTCCCGTTGCCCACTAAACTTCATTCGCTCTGATGCAAAACGGCTGTGTTGCTTAAACACAGCCGTTTTTGTTTGGCGTGAGGCGATTGCTTTTCCTCTCAGGCTTCTTCGAACTTATATCCTACACCACGGAGGGATATGAAGTATTTGGGATTCTTGGGATCGGCTTCAAAATATTTGCGGAATGCCAGGATGAAGTTGTCAATGGTACGCGTGCTCGGGTACACATTGTAACCCCAAACAGTGTAAAGGATTCTCTCGCGGCTTACCACAGACCCTTTGTTCTCGATGAGCAATTTCAAGAGCAGGGCTTCTTTTTTGGTAAGGGAAAAATCGCCTTGCACACCGCGGGCCTGGTAGCTTTCAAAATTCACATAATTGTCGCCGAAAGTATATTCGGTCACATTGAGATTCAGGTCGGCCTTTGAAGCGGTCCTGCCAAGGAGTCGCTTCACCCGCAGCATCAGTTCTTCAAGGTTAAAAGGCTTGGCGAGGTAGTCGTCGCCGCCTTTTTTCAAACCGGTAATGCGGTCTTCTGCAGTGCCACGTGCAGATATAAAAAGAATCGGCACCTCGGCGTCTACCAGGCGGATGCTTTCGCATACGGCGAGGCCATCCATTCCGGGCAACATGACATCGAGCATTACCAGGTCGAAGTTCTCTTCCTTGAAACGCTGTACGGCAGATGAACCGTCGCGCACGGCAACCACCTTGTACTCTTCCATTTCGAGGTTGAGCTTGACCATGTCGGAGATATCGTGTTCATCTTCGACGAGGAGAATTCTGAATTGTTTCATGGCTGTTTGTGCTTTCATATGTTGAGGGTTTAGGTGAAGAACATCCGGGCTTCAGAGCCTGAATACTATTCTGAACACCGAACCCCGCGGTTTGTTGTCTTCAACCCATATATCTGCATTGTGCCAATGCAGTATTTTACGTACAAGATACAATCCAAGCCCCGTTCCTTTCGAACTGCGCACAGATTCATCCCCTACTCTGTAGAATTTCTGGAATATTTTCTTCTTCTCGTCATCGGCAATTCCACGCCCGTTATCAGACACTTCTACGCTGATATCGTTGCCATTACGCTTTGCGCGAATGGAAACCAAAGGTGACTCTTCTGAAGCATATTTCACTGCATTATTCAACAAATTGTGAAATGCAAGCGAAAGGGAAGCATTGTCACCGATTACATAGAGATCTTTTTCCATTTCCAGTTGCACATCGATCGTACATCCCACAAGCAATGCCTGCTTCCTTACTTTCCCGAGCAGTTCACAGAGATCAACCGGATTTTTCTGGAACGTGTAAGCCTTCCCGTCGATTCGCGTGGCCAGGAGCACATTGCTCATCAATTCATCGAGGCGGTCTGCATTTTTTAGTGCTGTACTGCTCAGTTCCAGTTTCTTCTCCTCCGGAAGGCCGCTGCGGTTCAAAGTCTGCAAAGCCAGCTTAATGGCCGCTACCGGAGTCTTTAACTCGTGCGTGATGGCAAGAAGAAAATTGTTCTGCTGCTGGTTGAAGGTCACGATACTTGAGAACCGGAACATCAGCCATGCAAACGAAACCATCACCACGATGGAAAGGATGACGCCTTCCATCACGAACATGGCTTTTCGCCTTTCGTAACGGTTGTATACTTCGTCTATCGCCTTTTGCGAAACTTCCACGTTCAGGCGGTGTTCAAGCAGGAGCGCATCGGTAATAACCAGTTCCAATCTACCGCGGCTGCGTTTCTCCACCATCTCCTTCATCATCGGAATATTGGCGCGGTAGGCCCCTTTGCCGTGTTTGAAAATGGTTACCTGTCCGGTATCAAAAACGCCGCGCAGCACGTGCTCCACCAATGAGTTCTGCAGCACGCGGCTTTCGTCGGCCATCGACTGGCGGCGCAGCTCCATTTCGATGCGGCCATAGTTGAGCAGGGCAAACATCCACCAGGTAAAGGCAGCCAGGATAGACAACATGATGCCCCAGGCGGTAATCCACAGCAAGCGGTTTTTCTTCATCCTTACCTTCAAAGGTAATTCAGCCCGTGCGGAACCTGCTTTATGCCGCCTGCATCCCTGACATAATCCTGATATTTGCCGCATGGATCCCGCAACGTTGCCCGAAGTCAGCCGCAGTTTCCTGGCTTTGCGCAATGGCCAAGACAAACCGGAAATCTGGGTGGCGTTCCGCGGCATTGTTTACGATGTCAGCGCAAGCAGGCTTTGGCGCAAAGGCAAGCACTACGAACATTGGGCCGGGCAAGACTTAACGGCAGAACTCGCCGACGCACCGCACAGCGAAGCCGTTTTTGAACGCTTTCAAGCTGTAGCCCGCTTGAAGGAGGTGTAAAGGTTCGGCGCGCATTGCTTAATTTCGCCGACCATTTCGAAACGAAAATGAAATTCGACATTGCAGTAATAGGCAGCGGCCCGGGCGGTTATGTAGCCGCGATCCGCGCTTCACAGCTCGGCAAAAAAGTAGCCGTCATTGAGAAGGCAGAACTCGGAGGGGTATGCCTCAACTGGGGTTGTATCCCAACCAAAGCGCTGATCAAGAGCGCCCAGGTATTCGATTATGTGAATCATGCTGCCGATTACGGCATCAATATCCAGGGCCACAGCGCCGACTTTGCCGGGATGGTGAAACGCAGCCGCGGTGTGGCTTCCGGCATGAGCAAGGGGGTTGAATTCCTGATGAAAAAGAACAAGATCACCGTGATCAAAGGTTTTGGTAAACTGAATGGCAAAGGCAAAGTACAGGTTACCGACGCCGATGGCAAACAGGAAATGGTGGAAGCAGACCATATCATCCTCGCTACCGGAGCCCGCCCCAGGGAACTCCCGAATGTAAAAATCGACGGTAAGAAAGTTGTAGGATACCATGAAGCTATGGTACTGCCCGAACAGCCGAAGAGCATGGTGATTATCGGATCTGGCGCCATCGGGGTTGAATTCGCTTATTTCTATTCCACCATCGGCACCAAGGTGACCATCGTGGAGTTTATGCCGCGCATCCTGCCGGTGGAAGACGAAGAAATCAGCGCCGAACTCGCCAAGATTTACAAGAAGCGCGGCATTGATATTATGACCAATTCTTCGGTTGAAGCAGTAGACATCTCCGGCAAAGGCTGCAAGGTGCAGGTGAAAACCGAAAAAGGAATGGAAACCATTGAGTGCGATATCGTACTCAGCGCTGCCGGGGTTCAGACGAACCTCGAAAACCTCGGCCTGGAAGAAGCAGGTGTGAAGGTTGACAAAGGCAAGGTGGTTGTGGATGAATTCTACCGCACCAGCGTGCCCGGTGTTTATGCAATCGGCGACATCGTTCCCGGACCGGCGCTGGCGCACGTAGCCTCTGCCGAAGCGATCATTTGCGTGGAAGCTATCAGCGGGCACCATCCCGAAGCACTCAATTACAACAATATCCCAGGCTGCACATATTGCGCTCCCGAAGTGGCCAGCGTGGGCCTCACCGAAGCCAAGGCCAAGGAAATGGGTTATGAAATCCGCGTAGGCAAGTTCCCGTTCTCTGCCAGCGGCAAAGCCAGTGCTTCAGGCGCCAAAGAAGGTTTCGTGAAAGTGATCTTCGACAAGAAATACGGCGAATGGCTGGGGGCGCACTTCATCGGTGCCGGCGTAACCGACATGATTGCAGAAGCGGTGGTAGCGCGCAAACTTGAAACCACAGGCCATGAAATCATCAAAGCCGTTCACCCGCACCCTACCATGAGCGAAGCGGTGATGGAAGCCGTAGCCAAGGCTTACGACGAATGCATTCACCTTTGATTCGAACAATTTAAACGAATACACAAAAGCCTGTCTGCCCTGTGGCCGGCAGGCTTTTTCTTTTCTGACATCCATGGAAATCTACGGTTTCACCTTCAACCCCTTCCAGGAGAACACCTGGCTGGTCTACCATCCACAAGGCTCCTGCTTGATCATAGATCCGGGCTGCATGGGAGCACGGGAGCAAATGGCGCTTACACAGTTTATCACTGAGCAGCAACTGACTGTTGTGGCTGTAGTTAACACCCATGCGCATCTCGACCATGTGGCGGGCTGGGCCTACGCCAGGCAACAATGGAAAGTGCCTTTCTATCTGCATGAAAAAGAAAAACCAGTGCTGGAACGCGCCATGAGCAGCGGCTTGCTTTGGGGAATTGAAATTGAAGACCCCGGACAACCGGATGTTTGGCTGACCAATGAAGATGTACTACCTCTGCCGGAATTTCCGCTCGAGATCCGCTTCACGCCCGGCCATTCGCCCGGCTCGATTTGTCTGATTAGCCACACAGACCGCTGGGTTATTGCCGGCGATGTGCTGTTCAAAGGCAGCATAGGCCGCACCGACCTGCCGGGTGGCGATACCGAGACACTGCTCGCATCGGTACGCCGCCAATTGTTCACCCTTGCAGACGACTACACTGTTTGCAGCGGGCATGGAGAAACCACCGGCATCGGGCACGAAAAACGCTTCAATCCGTTCTTCCTTCAGGCATAAAAAAAGCGGGTCTCTCAGGCCCGCTTTTTTGTTCTATTTTGAATTGCTGCCTCAATTGGGCGTATTCTCTGAAAATGCCGCGAAATCAAACAACATGCTGAAGCGCAGCTGGTTCGCCAAAGGATGGCGCTGTTGAAAAGGCACGAGGTAAGCGGCGTCAATACCGATCACCTTGTAACGCACACCAAAACCGAAAGTCAGGTATTTGCGGTTTCCTTTGGTTTCGGGTTCGTTGAAATAACCAGCGCGGGCCGCGAATTTCTTGTTGTACCAGTATTCCACCCCCACAGACCAGTTGTATTCGCGCAGTTCTTCCTGAAATCCGCCCGGAGCATCGCTGAACGACTGAAACAAGCCTTGTATAACCGGCACGTTCGGGTCGCCACCGATCAAAACGCGATTACCATTTATATCTGTAGAATCTTGACCGTTAACTTTCTTTAAGTAATATGGGCGCGTAGGAACAAGCAGTTTATTGATATCGGCAGCAAAAACCACGCGGTTGTAATCGTCGATTTCCAGATCCA
>CANHTS010000024.1 GCA_947463435.1 Flavobacteriales bacterium
AAGTCCATACTTAAAAGAGCTAAAATGCAGGTGCAATATAGGCTTTACGCGTATACCCCCAAAGCGATGTGGCAAGCATCAGACTTATCTGGCCAAAATATTTACACTTATAAACGTTTAAATATTATCAAAAAAAATAATGTTCAGCGTCAAGCCTCTTCCTACCAATATCTCCAGCCTATTCTGCCCAGAAAACTCCATCCAATCACGCCCTCGCCTCTTTCCTGCATTCAACCCTATAGACCCAATTCGATTCCGTCCCTTTCCCAAAGCCGGATTTTTCACGCACAGGTCCTCCTTCGCATGACCGGATCCAGCTAACTGTTCATGATTTTCTTCCCTGTAACTATGTCGGTCTGACGATCACCTCCTCAAACTTCGAGAGACTTCAGTAGCTCCTAATCAATCCTGAGCTATAGCAGCAGGGATTCAGTCGTATGTGAATTCTGAAAGGAGAATTGTTTTTCATACCCGAACTGCGCTTCCTGCAGAATCGACATCCGCTCAGCAGGCGAAAAATCAACTTTACGACATCGTATCACCGAAATCCAACTTAGATTGCCATGAAAATAATCAGGCCTCAAAGCATATCATTATCCCGCGAGCAGAATTGAGTATCCGTTTTTACATTGGATTTCTACATCACATATCAGTTTCATGCGACCCTATGGCAACACCAAGGATCCGGGGGCTGGTATTTTGTCAGCTTACCGTTGCATTTGGCGGAAGAAATCCGGGAACATTTGCAACACCATGAACAAGGCTGGGGACGCTTACCTGCTCTTGCCCGCATCGGCAAAGCCGAATGGAAAACCGCGGTCTGGTACGACACCAAGCAGGCAACGTATCTGCTGCCTGTGAAGGCTTCGATCCGTAATGCTGAAAATCTTCAGACGGGAGACGCATTCGATGTGCAAATACGATTGTAGTAGGTTGCCTTGTTAAATTGGATAGCCTGCTATATGGTTATATGTAGAATTACTTCAGCTTAAGCCGGTAGAGCTCCTGGGTGCGGATCAGAGATTTGTGAAGGGAATAAGATTTTCATATCTGACTCACCACTCATACTCATCCGGATTCTCATCGCGGAAGGTCTGAAGCGTGTCAAGGAAGGTTTCGAAGCTGCGCTCGTCGTTCGCAGGCTCGTCGGTGAAATGCAGCGATTCAAATTCGTGGTAATCGTCGTCTTCGTCGGGGTCTGCAGCTGAAATCGGATCGATCGTGGGCAAGCCGATGCGGTTGGGTACCATGAACACATCGTCGATCAATAGCGATTCCAATTCCTCGCTCGCGGCAGCCAGGCTAAGGCTGTCATCGCATGAAAATATACGCTTGGCGTGCGTCTTCTGGTTCTCTTCGTTGCGGAAGAAATAATGCAGGGCAATGTGCTTCATATACAAGGCAAAATAAGCGAAGCCGGGCGGTTTCCGCCTTGACTGTGTGATTATTTCCGAAAAATGAAATAAACAGCCAATACCAAAAACACCAATCCCACCGCATGGTTCCAGCGAAAGGTTTCCTCCTTGAAAAACAACCAGGTATACCCGAGGAAAACCAACAGGGTAATCACTTCCTGTAAAACTTTCAGCTGCAACAGACTGAAAGGTCCGCCATTGCCCCTGAAACCAATCCTGTTTGCCGGAACCTGGAAACAGTATTCAAAAAAGGCCAGCCCCCAACTCACGAGAATCAATGCGAATAGCCCCGATTTCTCAAACCATTTCCATTCCTTGAATTTCAGGTGACCGTACCAGGCCAATGTCATGAACACATTGCTGATCAACAACAAACCGATGGTAAGGTAACCCCGCATGAGGCAAAATTAGGGCTGAAAACAATCAGCTTAGGAGCCCGCGATGCGCGAAAAGTTGCCTCGAACGGCGGCGATCAGGCGTTTTCCGACTCGTCTCCCGAATGCCGCGATCCGAGCATAGAACCGATCAGGTCGGCGAACTGCAAGCTGCCATCCGTCTGTGTGCGGCTGAGGCGCGAAATGCTAGCCAGTCCGTGCAGAATAAGTTCCATAGCCGGCAACGTTTTTTCTCCCACAGCGCCCGGGAAGTATTTCTCTGCCAGGTCGCGCAGGCCAGGCACCTGCTCCAGCTTTTCACTGTACTCTTTTTCATTGAGTTCGTAGGGCAGCTCCAGCAGGGCTCCATCGCCAAACCAGCGCACTACTTCTCGGAAGGGGTCGAGCGGCTTCTTATCTCCTTTGCGTGATTTGCCTTCCAAAGGACAATACGTACCGAATACAGATTTGATGGACTGAATAATCAGGCTCACTGCCACATTGTACGGCCCTTCCTGCTCGCCTTCATACACCATTTCGATCTTGCCGTTGATAGCAGGAATCGCCGCGTACAAATCGATGATGCGCAAGGTGGTATTGGCGTCACCGGCGATGCACATGCGCCTTTCTGCTGCGCTTACCACATTTTCGAAAACCGAAATACTGAGTCGGGCAGAAACACCGCTCTTCTGGTCTACAAACTCGCTTTGACGGGCCTGAAAGGCAATGCTCTCCATTAGCAGAGACAGGAGTTCGGGTACTTTGACATGCGCTTCCTGGGTCTGACTAAGCTTGGCTTCCTGGCGGGTTATGGCCATGGAAGTTTCAATATTCTTGGGATAATGCGTGAGAATCTGACTGCCGATACGGTCTTTCAAAGGGGTAACGATGCTGCCGCGGTTGGTATAATCTTCCGGGTTGGCAGTGAAGACGAACTGGATATCCAGCGGCATGCGCAACTTAAAACCACGGATCTGTACATCGCCTTCCTGCAGGATATTGAACAGCGCCACCTGGATACGTGGCTGCAGGTCCGGGAGCTCATTGATAACGAAAATGCAACGATGGCTGCGCGGAACAAGTCCGAAATGGATGGCACGCGGGTCGCTGTAGGGAATTTTGAGGTTGCTGGCCTTGATCGGATCTACATCGCCGATGAGGTCGGCTACGCTGACATCGGGGGTGGCGAGTTTTTCGACATAGCGCTCGTTCCGGTGCATCCAGACGATGGGCGTGGCGTCGCCGTGTTCTTCGATGCGCTTGCGGCTTTCATCGAGCAGGGGAAGCATCGGGTCTTCGTTGAGTTCTGAACCTTCCAGAACGGGCACCCATTCATCGAGCAGGCGTGTCATCATGCGGGCCAGGCGCGTCTTGGCCTGTCCGCGCAAACCGAGCAGATTGATCTGATGGCCGCTGAGGATGGCCCGCTCCAAATCAGGGATTACAGTGTGTTCATATCCCAGGATGCCGTGGAAAACCTCACGCTTCTCCTGCAGTGCACGCAACAAATTGCCGCGCAGTTCTTCTTTCAGACTTTTGGGTTGGTAACCCGATTTCTTCAATGCACCGAGGGTGCGTATGGCAAGGTGTTCCATCTACAGGCAAATAACAAGGCAGGGCCGGCAAAGTTCAAAGCCAGTTGCGGATTACCTTGCATTCAAAAGCTGGCCCTAAATTTGCCATGCTCTCCCCTGAAACCATGAGAACCTTTGTACTAACCCTCGCGCTGGCTGTTGGCCTCGGATCCTGCGATCTGCTCCACCAGGCCGCGCAGCTCAATCCCATCCCGACCGAATCGGAAGTTGTAAGTGGTCTGAAAGAAGCGCTGAAAAACGGTGTTTCAGGCGGAACCGACCTGCTCGCCAAACCCGGGGCCTTCCTCAATAACAACCTCATCAAAATCCTTTTTCCGCCTGAAGTAGCCGATGTCGAAAAACGGCTGCGCGCTATCGGATTGGGTTCGGAAGTTGACCGGGCAGTAACCGCGTTGAACAGCGGAGCCGAAAAGGCGATGGAAAAGGCAAAACCCATTTTCGTGGATGCTATTACCGGCATGAGCATCACAGATGCCATGAATGTGCTCAAAGGCGGCAACGGTGCAGCGACCAATTTCCTCCGCAATTCCACTTCAGACGCCCTGCGCGCAGCCTTCAAACCTGTTATCCAGGAAGCACTGAACAGCGTAGGAGCTACCCGCTACTGGAACGACCTCTTTACGGCCTACAACAAGATTCCGCTGGTGAAGCCGGTTACGACCGATCTCGGCGCTTACGTGACCGAAAAGGCGATGTTTGCCCTCTTCACTGAAATAGAAAAAGAGGAAAATGCCATCCGTGCCAATCCGGCCAAGCGCACTACCGATATCCTGAAGAAGGTCTTCAATTACGCCGACCTGCGGGGTTAAGCGGGAAGAGAAGGGAAGTTCAATCCCCCATTCCACCCATCGGAAGGCCACATTCGACCAATTCGTTTTCCGACTTTATGGCTGCGGAATTAATTTCACCGCATCCAAGCGGTATTGCCTTTGCGTTATCTGACCCTGTCACTGCTGATTTTATGGGCTGGCTCTTTGTGGGCGCAGCGCGATAATCCATTGCAGAAAAGGGTAACCATTCGCCTGAAACAAGCCACAGCGGCAGAAGTACTGGCCGCCGTAGAACAGCAATCCGGATTGCGTTTTCACTACGATGCCTCCTTGCTGAATGGCGCCTTCCGCAGTGATTTCAATGTGGTCAGGGCCCGGTTTGAAGACCCGCTCCGCAATTACTTGCTGCAATTCGGGCTCACCTGGCTGGAGCAGGATGCCTATAACCTTGTTTTGGTTCCGCAATCGGGCAGAACGCGTCCGGGTGTGCAGTACAGGTTGAGCGGCACCGTTGCAGATGCAGCCGATGGCGAGAAGCTGATCGGTGTGATCGTGCGGGTAGACGGCACGTACCGCTATGCGCAAACCAATGAACAAGGCTATTTTAGCCTCTTATTGCCAGGCGACAGTTGCCGCGTCAGTATCTATTACCCTGGGTTTTCAACGCGTACAGACACATTTGCCGGAGGCCGTAACTACCTCCGCCATTTCCGCATGTACAGCAGCGACAGCACGCGGGAACTGGAGATACAGACCCTGCGTTTTATCGATTTCCGCACCATCAGCAACGGGCAAAGCGATCAGATCACAATCGGCAGCCGCAAACTGGGTCAATTGCCGTTTCTGTTTGGAGAGCCCGACCTGATCAAGGCATTCATGTTTTACCCGGGTGTCAGCGGCGGCAGCGAAGGCTTGCTCGGCTTGCATATCCGGGGAGGCAGCATGGATCAGAACCTCATTCTGCTCGATGGCGTTCCGGTTTTCAATCCCTACCACTTGTACGGAATATTCGGCGTCTTCCACGACGACCTGATCAAGCGCGCCACCCTCAGCAAAGGCAGTTTTGATGCCTCTAAAAGTGGGCGGCTGAGCGGAGTGGTATCCGTGCAAACCCGTGATGGAGATCTTTTTCGTTGGAAAGGAAGTGCCGGATTGGGTACCCTGGCCTCGCGGGTGATGTTGGAAGGACCCATCGTGAAAGGGAAAACCAGCATCGTCTTTTCTGCCCGACGCAGCCACCTCGACTTCATGGCCGATGTGTTCGGCCGGGTTACCGGTGCCACCGATACTGTCGGTGCAAACGGATACTATTTCTACGATGCCACCCTGCGCTTGTCGCATCGTTTTTCCGAGCGTTCCAGACTTGGTTTTTCCTTTTATACCGGTGAAGACCGGCTCTATTACACCGATTATGCACGCTATTCAGGCGACAGTATTTTAACCCGGGAAAGGCGCCGCCAGGAAAGCCGCTGGGGAAATACACTCGCTTCCCTGCAATGGGATTATCACCTGCGCAACGGCCTGACCCTGCACCAAACTTTTTGGCATTCAGCCTATAACTTCAATTTCGAACAGCGCTATGCCATAACCCGCGATAACCTGATTCAGGGGAGCCGGACAGTCCAGGCCACGGAGCACGATTTCAACTCCGGGATCGAACAGACAGGCTTCAAGAGCGGATTGGCATGGTCGCCCCTGCGCAGTCTGCGAATCAGTTCGGGTTTGAACGCCTCGCGCTTGTTTCTCCGTCCCGGCCTGCGGATTTATTCCAACCAGGTCAACCAGGCCTACAGCCAGACCCGCAGTGGAAGTGAACCCTTGCTGGCGGGTGAGTTTGGCGCCCATCTGCAAGCCGATTATACCCCCGATCCGCATCTCCGCATCCAGGCAGGCTTGCACCAGGCTGTGTTTGGCGTCAACGACAAAGTGTACAGTTTGCCGCAACCCCGCTTGCAGGTGCGTTGGAGCCCAGGGGGTAATTGGTGGTTGAGGGTAGGTTATTCCAGAATGCAGCAGTTTTTCCACCTGCTCACCAATCCGGGTGTCGGTCTGCCGGGCGACCTTTGGGTTCCCAGCACCGATTCGGTAAAGCCCGAACTGGCCGCACAATGGTCCGGAGGCATCACCTGGAGCCGCGGTAGTTTTCAATTCTCTGCCGAAGTGTACCACAAGGCTTTCAGCAATCTGATCGAATACCGCGACAATGCCGATTATCTGAGCAGTGCGGGCAATTGGGAAAGCAGTGTCACGGCTGGTAGCGGAACCGCGCGGGGTTATGAATTCATGTTGGAAAAACACCGTGGAAGCACACGGGGCTGGCTGGCCTATACATGGTCGCGCTCCACACGCAGCTTTGCCGAGATTGAAAATGGCCGTATTTTCCCTTTCCGTTACGACCGCCGCCACAATGTGCAGTTTGTATACATGCAACAGTTGGCGCCCGGCGTTCATGCATCAGCAGCGTGGACCTATCAAAGCGGATTTGCCGTCACCCTGCCCCTTGAGCGCTATCCCGCTCCTTTGCCCGACGAGCCTTTCCGCGAAATTTTCATCTACGGTGCACGCAACGATTACCGCACACCCGCCAACCACCGCCTGGATATCACAGTGGCATTCGAGAAGAAAACCGGTTTGCGCACCCGCACCTGGACCGTCGGCGTATTTAATGCCTACAACCATATCAATCCGTTTTACCTGCAATTCGGCTTCGACGATGCGGGCCGCAGGCGTTTGCAAGCCGTAGGTTTCCTTCCACTTCTCCCCAACGTTCAATGGAAAATGCAATGGTGAAGTTTTGGCAGATATGTTCGCTGTTGTTGTTGGGGATGGCTGGCGCCTGCACACGCGAGATTCCCTTTGCGCCAGACAACGGATTCGAACCCAGACCGGTGGTGTATGGCTTTCTGTGTCCCGACTCGCCGGTATCCGTGCAAATCTGGAAAACGCAGTCCATCATAGCGCCTGAAGCAACCGCACCGGTGGCCAACGCTGTGGTTAACTGGTTTACCGAAGGCTTTATTACAGATGTGTTATTAGGAAAAGGACGCGGCCGCTATGCTTCGCTGCTCAATGCTCCTGCATCAGGAAAACGCGGCGAGATTGTGGTCTTGAACAGCGATTTTAACTTCCGCCGCAGTTTCCGCATGCCAGATGCCCTGCAACTGGCCGAGACAGACACCTTTACCGCGCTTTTCCCTCCTGGCGGCGCGTTGTTTACTTTCCGATTCCGGATTACCGACCCCGATAGCACCGCCGACTTCTACCGATTGTACATCCAGCATACATTTTATGCTTACCGCGACAGTGCAGGTCTGCGCGATTCAGCCCTCCGATCGGAGAAAGTAGACATCCGCGCCTACGATCCAACCGACTACGCCGTGGCTTCCAATCCGGCCAACCGTCTCAACCGAAGGGAAATTCTTTTCCCGGATACAGAATTCAATGGCGGTACCTACCGCAGCGCAGTCGGTACCTTCCGCATACCGCAAGCCGGAAAAACCTACCGAACCACTTCCATGCGCCTGGTGGTGGAACGCTGCGACGAAGCGCTCTATCGCTATTACAATACCCGTATGTTGCACCTCGCGCAACAAGGCAACCCTGCAGGCCAGCCCGGTCCGGTAAGCAGCAATATACCCGGTGGCTTTGGTGTAATCGGAGCGTATACGCAAGCCTCGAAACTGTATCGCTGGCCCTGAGCCATCGCGCGATCATTCGCCTTCCTTTACCTTTGTGCCTGCATGCGTACCCTTATTTCGGTGATCGGCGCCCGGCCTCAGTTTATCAAGGCAGCGCCCATAGAGATGGCCATGGCCGCTTATCCCGATATCCGCTTCCTTTCCGTTCATACCGGCCAGCATTACGACGACAACATGAGCCGGATTTTCTTCGATCAGCTTGGATTGAAGCAGCCTGTTGCCAACCTGCAGGCCGGCAGCGGCAGCCACGCCACCCAGACTGCGCAGATGTTGCCCGGCCTGGAAGCGCTTTTCCTCGAACACAAACCCGATATGGTGCTGGTTTACGGCGATACCAACAGCACCCTGGCCGCTGCACTTACCGCTGCCAAACTATGCATTCCCGTGGCCCATGTAGAAGCCGGATTGCGCAGCTTCAACCGGACCATGCCCGAGGAAGTGAACCGCGTACTCACCGATCATATCTCGAACCTCCTGTTCATTCCCGGCAATGTAGCCAGGGAAAATCTCCTGCGGGAAGGCATCACCGACAACGTGCACGACTGCGGCGATGTGATGCTCGATATTCTGCTGACGAGCCGCGAAAAAGCCCTCAACGGCTCAGCCCCGGCAGGCTCCTGGTATTACGCTACCATCCATCGCCCTTACAACACAGACGATCCGCAAAGGCTGCTCGAGATTCTGCGCATCATGAACCGGCTGGAACACGAAGTGTATTTCGCCATTCACCCGCGCACAGCCAACCTGCTGAAGCAATACGGAGCTTCGCTGGAAGATTATCCGCGCATCCATTTTATCCCGCCCCAATCGTACTTCGACAACTTGCAATACCTCTTGGGATGCGAGCGTGTGATTACCGACAGCGGCGGATTGCAAAAGGAAGCCTGGTTTGTGCAGAAACCTTGCATCACCCTGCGGCCTGAAACGGAATGGGTGGAAACCCTGGAAAACGATTGGAACCAACTTGTATTTCATGACCTGGAAGCACTTCCTTCAGCCTTGTCCAAAACGCCCGGCGAATATCGGGCAGGCGTTTACGGCGACGGGCATGCCGCTGAACGCATGGCGGCCCTCATCAACCAATACCTGAACCCGGCAGCTGTGAGCCATGGATAAGGAAGCGCTGTTTGTTCATATCGCCTACCATTTCCATCCTGAAATGGGTTACGATGTGAACTACATGGCCCGTTACAAGCCCGACCACTGCCGGATGGTGGTGGTTACGGGCGATAACCTGAGTCTCTGGAAAACGGATGCCGAAGGAATCAGGCCGCTCGATGAACGTTTTACGGCTGAAACAGGTACTGAAATTATCCGCCTGCCCTCCTTCAAAACAGGCAACAAAAAAGCGGGTGTGATGCTGCGGGGCCTGAACAAAACCCTGAACCGGCTCAATCCGGATATTGTGTTCTACCACGGCCTGGAGAGTGTATCCTTTGGTCCGAGCCTGTTTTTCCAGACCAGGAAGCGCTACGTGAGCGGCGACACGCATACCTTGTTCAGTCAGTTCCGCGATCTGAGCTTGCCGGGTCGGCTGTATCTCTACGGCTTTTTCCGCCCTTTCATTGTGAAGCGAATGGTGAAGAGCGGAAGGCCGGTTTTTTACACCGCCCTGGAGAACAAACGCGTGCTGACCGAGTTGTTCGGTTTCCTCGAGCAGCAGGTTTTTGACAATGAAATTTGTACGGACACGCGGCTTTTTTACCGCGAACCGGTTGACCCTGCCGCACTGATTCCAGGCTGGAGGCCTGCCAAAACCATTTTATACACCGGAAAATCGGATCATTTCAAGCAACCGCATCTCATATTGGATGCCTTACGGCTGGTGGAAGACCGGATTGATTTCGATCTGAACGTGCTGATCGTTGGTCCGGAAAACGAGGCGTATAGTGCACAGCATTACCGGTCTCCGTTCCGCAATCCCCGCATCCGCCTGGTGGTTCATCCTGCAGTGCCGAACCGCGAATTGCGGAAGTACTACAGTCTGGCCGACCTGGCCGTTTTCCCCCGGCAGAATACCCTCAGCGCCCTGGATGCCCAGGCTTGCGGTTTGCCGGTGGTGATGGAAGACGACGAAACGAACCGCAAACGTCTGGCCGCCGGCGGCCGCGTGTATCCTGCCGGAAATCTGGAGGTGCTGGCAGCGGAAATACTCAGTTTCCTGCAAGACGACGCCGCACGCATGCAACTTGGCGCTGCGGGACAAGCATACGTAAAAGCACATTTCGACTACAGCGACCGGCTGCGGGCCTTGCAGGGTATGCTGGTGGACGACTGGCGGAAATCAGCGAAAGGTAGGTAGGCGGGAGAGGCGGTTTTTGGAGATCCGTTTCAGGAAACCGTTGGCCAGTTGGTTCATATCATCCGATATACGGAAAGCATAAACAGTATAGAGAAAACCACCACCTAATACCGTAGTTCGAATCAGGCCATCGAGAAAAGGATTATGGAACCACTTGCCGAATGCAGTGGGAATTAGCATGATTCCAAACGCCAACAGTAATATAATTTTGGTTTTGGAGTAAGGGTTCATGCCTGTTTTTCTGAATACAATGTAGACAACCAGCGCTTGGCTGAGGGCAACTGTAACAAGCGTAGCGAGTGCCGCTCCTTGTATACCCATAATGGGAATGAGGAGGTAATTAGCCGTAATGGCAACAACGGCCGAGACACCAAAGCTGAGTAAAGTAAGTGGATAGAATTTAGAATTTACGATAACGGCACCTGCCCCGGCGCCTGAAGCCTCCATGATCCGCGCCAGACCCAAAGTAAAGAAAACCCACTTACCCATGCTGTAATAATCTCCGCGCGGCATAATTTGATACAGGTTGTCAATATTGATCCAGATAAAGTAAAATAACAGTGTTCCTGCAACAACCTGGTTGAGCGTGATTTTTTTATATATGTTCTGAAGTTCTGTCATGTTCTCATCCTTCACATGCTGGGCAACGATTGGTGCGCTGATTTGCAACAAGGTACGTTTGGGGATATCCATCAACATAGCCAGATAAAAACCAATGCTGTAGATAGCGGTATCAGCAAGTGATCGCATGGATGAGATCATCAGGAAGTCGATTTTATTGACTACCAATCCGGTAAAGCCGCCAACAAATAAGAATCCGGTAAATCTGATCATGTCTTGTTTCAATTGCGGATTGTTGCGCAGAAACCCTGAATCGGGCTGCAGGTGGATCGGAGTCAGCATCCTCAGAAACAGCAGGTTGCCGGCAAATGCAACCGCATAAGAAAGAACGATAAAGACAATGGCAGTGTAAAGGTTGATTAAACCGAGGTAGTAAAGATAACCGGATGCGATTTGTACGATCCGCACAGCCACTTCGCGAAAGAAATTTGGCACTGCAATGCGGCCATGGTTGGCAGCTGCACTCTCAGTTACCTGTTGCAGCAAGGTGAAGAAAACCAGGACGAGCAGAAGCGAGTAAAGTCCGTCGAGCCTGGCGGCATCTTTATTGAATAATGCCAGCAGGGGATCCCGGAAAAGCAAAAGGCCAAACAGAATAATCAAATAGCCGAAGGCAGGTGTTACGAATACCCAAAAGAAGAATCCGTGGTGCTTTTTGTCTTCCGTCCTGAAATACGGAAAGAAGCGGTTAATGCTGTAATTTGTGCCAAGCAAGGCAAAGGTGGACATAACGGCACCGCTTTCGAGCAGCAAACGAATGGCTCCCAATTCTTCCGGCTCAAAAAAGAGCGGAAACAGCATGAACAAGCTGGCAAAGCCAAGCAAAATTCCGAAGTAATTCGAAACACTTGCTTTGATACTTTGGCGGATTACTACTCCCATTATGGCTGGCTGGAGAACAATGTTGAAAGGGCGAAGTTACCGTATTTGGCTTCTTTAGCAGGGTGAATCTGACTAAAGTAGCTTTCGGGCCTCACAGGTTACTTTGGCAGCGCGAATGCTTTGGAGTAATATTGAAGGCCCAATAACCATGATTCACAAGATATCCAAAGCACTGGCCTACAACAATATAGCCTGGAGTGTACTCCGTCCGTTCGTGAAGTTCGCGGAGGGTATCAGGTATTACCGGAACCGGAAACTGGAAGAACCTCTGATCGCAGAAATTAAACAGGTATTGAAAGAACCTGTTGTTATTCACGGACCTTTTAAGGGAATGCAGTATCCGGATTATGCTTCGTTCGGCAGCGCCATTTATCCCAAAATCCTGGGTTGTTACGAGAGAGAGATTTATCCATTTATAGAACAGGTTATTGAGCGTACGTACGACTGTGCCATTGATATAGGAAGCGCAGAAGGATATTATTCAATCGGTATTGCGCGCAGGAATCTGAACATACCTAAAGTTATTGCAGTGGATATTAGTCCAACTGCGCTTTCTCTGGTTAGCCGTATTGCCAAGTTGAACGGAGTGTCTGAACGGATTGAGTTATCCGGCGGCATGAATGCAGCCCAATTAGGCGACGCATGCAAGGGCAAACGCAATTTTGTATTCTGCGATTGCGAAGGATTTGAGCGGGAAGTATTTACAGATGCGAATATCAAGGATTTGAGTCTTTGTGATTTATTAATTGAAATACACGACTCAAAATCTTATCGTGTTTCAGCTTATCTGAATCAGCTCTTCTCGGGCACGCACAGCATACAGCGCGTCAGCTCGACTGATGATATGCAGAAATTGAATTCGTACGACTATCCTGAGCTTCACAAATTGTCAGATCCGGCAAAAATCCGGATGATGTCTGAAGGACGAGGATCGGTGCAGGAATGGTTTTTTTGTGAAGCAATAAAAGCGGTTTAACCTCCAGTCTATATCATCACGCGCTGGCAGGTAAGATATCGTAATCCTAAACGGATTTAGATCCGAACGTGCAAGGAGTTTACAATTGAAACTCTTCGTAAAGCGTTTCAAACTTGGCTAAAACCTGATTAGGTCCAAATTCGAAATTGACCTTCCTTGCGATGGATATCCGATCAAACATTCCTTCATTGGAAACACATACTTGAACCGCCTTTGCAATTGCTTTTGGGGTTCTTTCCAGGAAAAAAACACCATTTTTATCATCAATAAATTCCTTTAATGGGTTGAGGTCCGGACAAATAACCGGCAATCCACAGGCCAACGCTTCAGCCGCTACAACGCAAAATGTTTCAAAAGCACTGTTCAGGACGAAATAATCTGCTTGTTGTAACAAGGGCACAAAAGTTTCTCGACCTAACCAACCTTTCCAATCAATCATAGATGAAACGCCCTCGTGTTCAGCAAGTTTTTGTAGTTCAGCAATCCTTTTTTCGTCTCCTCCAATTACTGTCAACGACACATCCAAACCGGAATTTCGCAACATGGCCATTGCTCTGACTATATCGTCGACACCTTTCACCGGTGATAAGGTTGAAATGTGAATGAGTTTAATAGTGCTATCCTTTTCAATGCGTTTACCCGGGCCATAGAACTGTTCGTCTATCACATTGGGAATGACCATGGTGTCGTGTCTTAGTCCGCACTTGGCTATTTCTTCTGCGTGGTAAGCAGTAAGCGCGGAAACTCTTGAGGCACCGCGAAAGATTGATTTGTGTAATAATTTTTGCAAGGAGTTTAACTTTGCAAATCGTTCATATATATAAATAGTTACTTGCTCTGATAATACGTAGCGAACACCGCGCGTCCATTTCAACCACAATACAAACAAACCCATAGGCAATGTAGAATGCAGATGGTGAATCCCAATAGGGCCATGGGTTTTCTGAATTAGGCGGTAAGCATTTGCAGTTCCTGAAAAGAAAGAAATAAAATTCACTATTGATCGCACCACGGGTATCCGCACACGCTGGTGGTTGTAAAAAACCGTAAATTGAATGAAGTTGGGATCTTCGCTGCGTTCCACACGCCAGAAGCCGGGTATTTCAGCATCGGCTTCAGCCGTAAGAACAACCAAGGGGTAAGATGAACCAACAACATCGGCGAAATTGCGAATAAAGGGTCCTTTAACCGGATGCAATCTGGTTGGAAAAAAACTAGCCAGGAATAGAACGGTTGGTTTTCCCGTATTGACAGTATTGGCTTTGTATTGGCTCATCTCCGCAAATTTGGTTCGAAGATTTGCGGAAAAAAACACTTGGCGAAAAACGGCAACCAATAGCTTACGAAGTCTTCAGCCAATTTACCGCATTTCCGGTGGCCGGGCTCCCTGTACCATCAACTGTCCTGCATGGCGGAATGCGAAATCCCGCCCTTGGCCGGGTTCGCCGTCTGTATGCATCAGCAGTTCGCAATCGGCCTGGAGATGCAGTGCTTTTACCTGTAGATAATGCATTCCCGGCAAAGCCACATGCTGCCCTTTTCGTGCCATTGTAGCGTATAGGATTCGTTGCCTGACATCGGCCCTTGAAACCAGCAATACATCGAGCAATCCGTCGGATAAACTGGCAGCAGGCCATAACTTGAAACCGCCGCCGGCGAATTTCCCATTGCCGGCAGAAAGCATAAACAGAGGGCCTTCGTAACAAATGCGGTTATCGGCCGTGACGCGCGCCTGGAATTTCTTTGCCGTGAACAGATGCCGGCCAACGGCCATTACATAGCGCATGCCATTGGAAAGCCCTTTCCACATGCGCAAGGCAGCATGGGCCACAACGCCGTCGAAACCAATGCCGCAGCCTTCCAGGAAGCGAACGCCGTTCACTTCCCAAACATCCATAGGTGAGGGAACTGCGAATAGTGCCGCTTCCAATTGCTTGCCCGGGTGCAAAGTGCCGTGTACGACCCTTGCGAGGTCGTTTCCGGTGCCTGCTGAAATGGGCAATAAGGTCAAGTTGCTGAATACAGCCCGGTTGATCAGGTGGTTGAATGTACCGTCGCCACCGATGGCGATCACACGCGTCGGTCCCTGTTCAAGCGAAAGGGCCACGTCTGCGGCCCTTTCTGTGATGTCGTATGGAATGTCGTGCCGGTCCAGTTCAGCTTTTACGTATTGGCAAACCCGTCCGGACTTTCCGCTTCCGGCAAGCGGATTGTGGAAAATGAGGGTCTGCATGGCTGCCCTGGTATTATTTGGCGAATCCGACCGAACGTTTTTCACGGATAACCGTGATTTTGATCTGGCCGGGGAACTTCATTTCTTTTGTGATGCGCTGCGAGAGATCGAAAGCGATGGTATCGCTTTGTTCGTCGGTCACCTTTTCTGCATTGAGGATCACGCGCAGTTCACGACCGGCCTGGATGGCGAAGGCGCTTTCGACACCGGGATAGCTCATGGCCATGCCTTCCATGTCTTTGATGCGCTGCATGTAGGTTTCATCGGCCCTTCTTGCACCGGGTCGCGAGCCGCTGATGGCGTCGCAAGCCTGCACGATAGGAGCGATGAGGGTCTTCATTTCAATCTCGTCGTGGTGGGCACCTACGGCATTGCAGATGTCTGCATGTTCGCCATATTTCTCACACAACTTCATGCCGAGCAGGGCGTGCGGTGTTTCTTCGTCGAAATCGGGCACTTTGCCGATATCGTGCAGGAGACCGGCGCGTTTGGCCATTTTGGGATTAAGCCCCATTTCGGCGGCCATGGTCGCACAAAGGCGGGCTACTTCGCGGCTGTGGCGCAGCAGGTTTTGTCCGTAAGAAGCGCGGAAACGCATCCTGCCCACATAGCGGATCAATTCAGGATGTAAGCCATTCACGCCGAGATCGATAACGGTTCGTTCGCCCCAGGCAAGTACTTCTTCATCGATTTCGCGGCGGGTTTTTTCAACCACTTCTTCGATGCGCGCCGGGTGTACGCGTCCGTCGGCGATGAGGCGCTGCAATGCCAGGCGTGCAACCTCGCGGCGTACGCTGTCGTAACAGCTGAGCATCACCATTTCGGGTGTGTCGTCGATCACGATTTCCACGCCGGTGGCTGCCTCGAAAGCTTTGATATTGCGGCCTTCGCGACCAATAATACGGCCTTTGATATCGTCGTTTTCAATCGGAACAGCGGTAACCGTATTGTCGATGGCCTCTTCAGCTGCTGTACGCTGGATGGTCTGAAGGATGATGCGCTTGGCTTCCCGGGTGGCGCCGACTTTGGCTTCATCGAGGATGTTCTTGGCCGTTTGAAGGGCTTCAGTCTGTGCCGTAGCGCGCACAGTTTCGAGCATTTGATCGCGGGCTTCCTGTTCGGTGAGGCCGGCTATTTTTTCAAGAGCCCGGAGCTGCTGCTCCTGCAAGGTCTGCAACTCGCTTCGCTTCGCTTCATTGGCTTCAATTTGGCTGTTAAGGCGGGCTTTTAACTTGTCAATTTCCTCTTCTTTGCTCTTGTTGTTCTTGACTTTCTGTTCGAGGCTCTGTTCCAGGGTTTTGGCTCTGGCTTCGGCCTGGCTGAGTTCAGCGTTGCGGCGGTTGACTTCTTTCTCGTGTTCCGATTTCAGTTGGAGAAACTTCTCCTTGGCTTCGAGGATGCGGTCTTTTTTGAGGTTTTCAGCCTGTTGTGTGGCTTCGCGGATAATCTGTGCGGCTTTCTTTTCGTCTTTCCTGGCCTGCAGGTTTTGAAAAATGAAATAACCTGCTCCGATGCCCAATGCAAGGGCAATCACGGCGGTTAATACAATGGCGGTGGTCATCTTTTCACTACTCCTTTCTTTTATGTTTAGGATGCAGCGACAAACCGTTACGCAGTTCTGTCAGGCGATGTTCAGCAGCGCTTCCATTTTACTGACCACCGCTTCAAGCGATTCATCTTCGCTTTTATCCCTGGCGCTATGACGTGCCAGATCGGTGACAGCATCCAGAGTTACATATACCAGGCCATCCTGGTCGTCTCTGAATGAATATCTGTTTTTCAACTTCGTCAGCTCGCGCTGTACGAAATGGGCTGCTGCTCTGACATATTTCTCTTCATCTGGCCTGATTCTCAGGCGATAAGGACGCTCCGCGACCTCGATGTTGATGGATATGTGGTCATCGATTGACATGCTTCAGGTACTCAGAATGTCGATGCATCGGTCTATTTCCCTTACCAGTTCGTTGATCTTAAGTTTAATTTCCTTTCGATCTGAACCTTCCGGTTTTAAAACCTTTGCAAGTTTAAGCATTTTATTTGTCTCCTGAAGGCTTTCATTCTCCTTTTGGAGCAGTTCGTACGCCGATTCCATTTCGACCAATCGAGACCTGAGCCGCGTTATTTCCTGTTGCAGGCGCTCGCGTTCCACCAGCAAGCCTTCCAGCTGCCGGCAGATTCGTTCAAGCCTTTCCTGCAAATTGTTCATCCCCTTCTTATCCTGGCCTGAAAGCTGTTTTCGACGAGCGTCGCAATCTTTTCCATGGCGGTGTCACATTCCACATCCGTCATGGTGCGGTCCTGATGCCCGAAATAGAACGACATAGCCCAGGAAGCCTCGCCCGGCTCCAGCGGTTTGCCTTCGTATCGGTCGAACAGCCGGATTTCGCGCAGCATGTCGATTCCCAGCCCGCGAATACCGTTTTCCATGGCCGCATACGAAGCGGCAGGCGGAACGATCATGCTCAGATCACGGCGCGTAACCGGGAAACGCGACGGCTCTTCGGGCAAGGGGCGTTTTACGGCGGCTGCTTCCAATACCTTGTCCCACGACAACATCGCGGCAAAAACCGGAATCTGAAGGTCAAAACGCCGCAGTACCTCGCGTTCTGGTGCCAGCCACTGGACTGCTGCCGCCTCTTCACTGACCCCGAGGCGGGAGAGAAGTCCGGATACCACAGCTTTCAAATCGTACATATCGCTGCGCTGGCTTTTGATTTCCCAGGTTTCAGGCCAGCGTTCACCGGCAGTGAGAATCAGCAGTTCGCGCGATTCGTGTGTGGCATTGCCTTCCAGTCTGTATGTGCGCCCGAGTTCAAACAGGCGGATGCGCTGGGCCTGGCGGTTGCGGTTGTAAGCTACCGTTTCCAGCGCCTGCCAAAGCAAAGATCCGCGCATTACGGCCAGATCCTGGCTGAGCGGATTGTTTAGCTTCACCAGCGGTGTTTCAGGTGCATAATAGTCGGCCTTGGTCAGGCTGCTGTTCATGGTTTCATGGAAGCCCTGGGCATTGAGGAATTCGCGCACTTTCGCCTCCATGGCGATGCGGTATCTTCCTTCATTCCCCGAAAGGGAAACCTGCATGCGGCCGGGCATCGGTATTTCGTCGTAGCCGAAAACGCGGAGCACTTCTTCCACCAGATCGGCTTCCCCTTCGATATCGCTGCGCCAGCTGGGTACTTGAACGTTCCAGCCGTTTGGGTCGGATTCGGGCTCAAAGCCTAAATCGCTAAGTATTTGCACAGTTTTTTCTGCAGGAATCTCGGTTCCGCTCAAACGGCGCAAAAACTCCTGCCGCAATTTCATGCGCCTGGGTTCAAGTAGCTGGTTTACCGTTGCTGGTTCACCGCTGATTTCTCCGCCAGCGGTTTCCAGAATCAGCGCAGCCACCCGCCGCAGGGCCGGTAAGCAGGCTTCGGGGTCGCTGCCCCGTTCGAAACGGAACGACGCATCGGTAGAAAGGCCGTGCATGCGCGCCGTTTTGCGGACCAACGCGGCATCGAAGCAAGCACTTTCAATCAGGATATCAACGGTTTCAGGCTGCACGCCCGAATCGAGCCCGCCGAATACGCCTGCCAGCGCGAGCAGTTTTTCTCCGTCGGAAATCACCAGTTCGCCGCCTTTCATGTTGCGGGAAGCTTTATCCAGCGTAGTGAGTGTTTCACCTGCTTTGGCCAGCCGCACCGCCAGGTTATGGCCGGCAACGCACGCTGCGTCGAAGGCGTGGATGGGCTGGCCGGTTTCGTGCAATACGTAATTGGTACAGTCAACGATATTGTTGATGGGCGCTATGCCAATGCTTTGCAGTCTGCGTTTCAGCCAGGCCGGGCTTTCTGCTACTTTTACATTTTGCACAAGCAAGGCATAATAACGGCTGCATTGGGCCGGATCTTCGACTTTGGCCTTTGCCACCGCCGGACCATCCCATGTTGCTTCAGGCAGGTGGTGGCGGCTGACGGGCAGATGCGCCTGCAATTCGCGCAGGATGCCGTGGTGGGAAGCTGCATCGCCACGGTTGGGCGTGAGGCCGATTTCGATGACGGTGTCGCGGTGAACGCCGTAATAACCTGCGAAAGCGGCTCCGAGGGGAGCGTCTTCCGGCAAAACGACAATACCCTCATGGCTTTTGCCAATGCCTATTTCATCTTCCGCGCATATCATGCCGTTGCTCACTTCTCCGCGGATTTTCGCTTCGCGGATGGTAAACGGTTCACCTTGCATCGGGTAAATGGTGGTTCCGGGCAGGGCTACTATCACTTTCTGGCCTTCAACTACATTGGAGGCACCGCATACGATGGGCCAGAAATCGGTTTCAGAAGTCTGAACGAGGGTGCAACGCAGTCGGTCGGCGTTGGGATGCGGCTTCACTTCCCACACTTTACCAATCACCAGCCCGGCCAGTCCACCCTTCACATTTTCATATTCCTCTATATGCTCAACTTCAAGCCCGGCTTTGGTGAGTATGGAATCCAGCGCTGCCGGATCCGCATCAAAGTCGGCCATGGATTTCAGCCAGCCGTATGCAACTTTCATGAGGCGCGAAATTAACCAATTGGAGGGCGAAATGACCGGCTTGCTCTGCGCTTTGCTGTAATTTGCAGCAGTGAATGCCCGGACCCTCCTTGCCTTGTTATTGAGTTACATATTTCATCCGGTTTTGTTGCTGGTATTTTCGGCTTTGTGGGAGGCGCGAGGAGGCACGGCGGCTGAATGGGTTCTGATTACCGGAACACTTTTCTTTGTTCCCTTACTGCTGTTGTTGATACTGCGAAAGCTGGAAAAAATTTCAAGTTATCATTTGCCATTGCGCAGCGAACGCGACCTGGTGTACAGCCTGCAATTGTTGTGGTTTGGTTTGGTGTTGGCGGGCATGGCTAACTGGAAGATGATTCCGCCACAGCCATTGAGTCGTCTTTTGTTGGCAGTGATTGGGATTGGGTTTTTGTCGTTTGCGAATCGATTCGTCAACAAAGCCAGTGCACACATGGCGGTTGTAGCGGCTTTGGGAGGTGTTTATACCTGGGAAGCCGGGACAGGATTTTTGTGGTTTTGTTTGCCTGCGGGGGCCTTGGTCTGGTTTGCCCGCAGCAGTCTGAAGGCGCACACAGGTTGGGAGTTATTGGCGGGCCTTATTTGTGGACTATCAAGTTGCTTGTGTTGGATTTGGCTGGTTTGAATAGTTGTCGAGCCGGTATTCTTGAGTACTGGCTTAGGACTCTGGGAAATTAGCTGCGAATCCGGATTTTACTGGCGATGGAGGCTTCCGCCTAATCTGGAATTTTCAGTCCAACCGCGGTTTTCGGTGGTGATTGATTCATCCGTATAATCTGACGTTTTGGCCCGACCCTGGATTTTAGTGGCGATGGAGGCTTCCGCCTAATCTGGAATTTTCAGTCCAACCGCGGTTTTCGGTGGTGATT
>CANHTS010000025.1 GCA_947463435.1 Flavobacteriales bacterium
GTCTCTTCCACATTGCGCGCCGCGCTCAGCCGCCAGCGGTAAGCCAGCCGGTGGATATGCGTGTCAACCGGAAACGCCGGGTGGCCAAAAGCCTGGCTCATAACCACGCTCGCAGTCTTATGCCCCACGCCCGGCAAGGCTTCAAGCGCTTCAAAGCTCTCCGGAACCTCGCCCCCGTGATGCTCCAGCAACAATTCCGACAATCGGTGAATGGCTTTGCTCTTCGCCGGACTTAAACCGCAGGGTTTGATGATTTCCCGGATCTGCTCCACGCTCAGTTTCACCATATCATGCGGATTGTCTGCCAACGCAAACAAGTTGGGTGTAATCTGATTTACCCGCTCATCCGTGCACTGCGCCGACAGCAACACGGCAATCAGCAAGGTATAGGCATCGCGGTGGTCGAGCGGAACCGGAGTCTCCGGAAAGTATCCCTCCAATTGCTCCTGAATAAACCGGGCACGCTCTTTCTTGGTCACAATGCAAAGGTAGAATGCTATCTGGCCAAATACACTTGCTGCTGTTCAATACATGCAGCGCAGAAAATCTTCTAACGCAAGCCCGGCCGGCAACAAAACCGCCAGATCATCCAATGGAAGTGCGTGGTGGTAACATCCCCGGATTGCTTCAACGGCGAGATTACAGGGCTTTCCATCCAACGCGATTTCGGCTTCCATGATGTACCCTTTTTCAACCTTCAGTTTTATATCCAACAAACCAGCTGGCAATTGCCTTTCTTGCTGAAACTGATACGCTGGTGAATAACCGAATATCCATGCCTCCTGACTGAACTTTTCTTCCCGTAGGGCTGCTGTTGCACGCAGCTCTTCTGCTTGCAGGGGCGCAAGATAGGCACCGGGCAAATGGGCCGCCAGATACGCCGCCAGATCAGGCCAAACCTCTGTTTCCGGCAGCGCGGGGCGAAAATCAGGACGGATATTGGCCACCTTGCTCCGCACACTGCGCACGCCTTTGTCGGTATAACAGGTTTCGTTGCCGCGTATGGCATGTCCGAGATTGGCCAGATCGCAATCGTACAATAGGGTTCCGTGATGCAATACCTTGTTGCGGCGCAAGTCCAGGTGCTCGGCGTTACCGCTGATTTTCAGGCCTTTGTGAAGGATATCGTTTCTTCCGCTGTGTGTGGCATCGATGCCATGCGCCTGCAACCAGCTTACAATCGGGGCGGTATGATAGCGGAAGTCGATGGCCTGCTGCCGGTCTTCCACCTTCCGTATAAAAGTGAAGCAAAGATTGCCTTGGTCATGGTATACCGTTCCGCCACCAGAAATGCGCCGTGCAATGCGGATTCCATTCTGTTGGCAATACAACCAATCGCTTTCCCGCAAAGCCACCTGGTGCTTGCCACAAACCACTGCACGGTGGCTCTGCCAGAGTACGGCCACATCTTCCTCGCCTTGGGTCAGTAAGTATTCCTCCAGCGCAAGACAAGAATAAATATCGGTCTCGCGGTGCAGGATGATGCGCAAAGGCTTCATAGCGCCGGCGGCGAAAACTTGCGGCGCAATACAAAATTCCGACCCAGGTAAACCTTGCGCACCATTTCGTCGGCGGCGAGCTCTTCCGCGGTGCCCTGCTTCAGCAACTTGCCTTCGAAAAGCAGGTAAGCGCGGTCGGTAATGCTCAGTGTTTCCTGTACATTGTGGTCGGTGATCAGGATGCCGATGTTCTTTTCTTTTAGCTTGGCTACAATGCCCTGAATATCTTCAACCGCGATTGGATCCACACCGGCAAAGGGTTCATCCAACAAAATGAACTTGGGGTCGGTGGCCAGTGCCCGGGCTATTTCCGTGCGGCGGCGCTCACCGCCGCTGAGCACCTTGCCCATATTCTTGCGCACGCGGTTAAGACCAAACTCTTCCAGTAGCTCTTCCAGTTTTTCTTCTTGCTGCTTCTTGTTGAGCGATGTCATTTCGAGCACCGCCCTGACGTTGTTTTCAACACTCAGGTCGCGGAATACGGATGCTTCCTGGGGAAGATACCCAACGCCCGACTGGGCACGTTTGTACATGGGCAGCCGTGTGATATCGCGGTCGTCCAGGTAGATATTCCCGCTATCGGGTTTTACCAGTCCGACGAACATATAGAACGTTGTGGTTTTGCCGGCACCGTTCGGACCCAGCAGGCCTACAATTTCACCCTGACTTACCTGCACCGAAACATCGTCCACCACTTTCTTCTGGCGGTATTGTTTCACGAGGTGTTCGCTGCGCAATAGCATCTGGGGCAAAGATAAGCAGGGATAATTGGGGGAGGAATCAGCGGCGCTGGAAGTAAAACCTGAATACTTCTCGACCGTATTGACCCTCGCGGAACCACCAGCCGGCTGTCAGTGCGATTTTTGATCTTTTCGCGCCAATCCAGGCTTCGCTCAGATCACCCCTGAATAACTGCTGGCGGATCTGATTGCGCAGCGTGTCGAATTAAATCCTTCCTGAATTTGCGGGTTGAGCAATTCGATGCTGTCCGTGCCGTCGGCAGTTTCGCGCGCTTCAAAAGGCGAAATCACTTCCTGCATTGCCAACAAGGAATTGATCCGCTGCACCCAACTTGTGCTGCGTATGGGCATGTTCACCCGGCGTAAACAGCAGGGGCAACAGGAGGATACTCCTGTTCATTCCTCCCGGTTGATTTCCTGCCAGAGTTTGTCTTTCAGCGCTTGTATCCCTTCGTTCGTGGCGGAGGAAAAGAAAACCAGCCCAGGTTCCTTCAGTTCCGATGCAATCGCTTCCTTCAGTTCATCGTCGAGCAGATCGGCCTTGCTGATGGCAATGACCCTTCTTTTCATCAACAGTTCCCGGTTGAATTGCTCTAACTCACCGAGCAGAATGTCGAGTTCCTTTCGGTGATTCGGGCTGTCGGCCGGAATCAGGAACAGCAACAAGGCATTGCGTTCGATATGCTTCAGAAAGCGGTGACCGAGGCCTTTTCCTTCGTGTGCGCCTTCGATGATTCCTGGAATATCGGCCACCACGAAACTGCGGTAATCGCGGTATTCCACCACGCCGAGATTGGGTTTCAGCGTTGTGAAGGGATAATCGGCTATCTCCGGTTTGGCGGCGGTAATGACGGAAAGCAGGGTGCTTTTTCCGGCATTAGGGAAACCAACCAGTCCAACATCGGCCAGCAGTTTCAGTTCGAGAATTTTCCATTCTTCAAGCCCCGGTTCTCCGGGCTGGGCATAATCGGGAGCCTGGTTGGTAGATGTGGCAAAATGCGCATTCCCCAGCCCGCCGCGACCACCCGGCAACAGCACTTTCTCTTCGCCGTCGTGCGTGATTTCAAAGAGGAATTCTCCGCTTTCTGCATCCCGTGCTACAGTGCCAAGCGGCACATCAAGGTAAATCTTCTCGCCATCGGCACCGGTCATGAGGGCACGGCTGCCAAATTGGCCGTCGCCGGCGATGATGTGTTTGCGAAACTTCAGGTGGAGGAGGGTCCAGAACTGGGCGTTGCCTCGCAGGATGATGTCACCGCCCCGTCCGCCGTTGCCGCCATCCGGTCCGCCGCGCGGATTCATCTTGGTTCGGTTAAAATGCCGGCTGCCTGCCCCGCCCTTTCCGCTGCGACAACAGATCTTCACATAGTCGATAAAATTGGATTCCGGCATGGCCGCAAAGATAATCCTACGTTTCGACGCCTTCTGCTTTTATCGCCCGACAGATGTCTTTCCCAATTGCTTGTATGTACAACTGTTGCGTATGTTTGCAGTGTGAAAATCGAAGAAGAGATAAAGACACGCGGCTTTCGCAATGAATACCACAAGTTACACGTGAATGTGATATTCAGTGCCTGGTGGTTGAAAACGCGCTTGTCGGCCAGTCTGAAAACCTTCGGTCTAACGCCTGAACAGTTTAATGTACTCCGCATTGTACGCGGTCAGAAGGAAATGCTCTGTGTAAAAGACATTACGTCCAGGATGCTGGAAAGAAACTCCAATACCACACGCATTATCGACAAGCTGCAAGCCAAGGGCCTTGTGGAGCGTCACACCAGCAGCAGCGACCGACGCGAGATACGCATCCATCTTACCGACAAGGGCATGGAATTGCTCGGTGACATTGATACGCAATGGGACCGCCAGGATCCTGTTTCATTGCCCCTTTCCGAGCCCGAAGCCAAAACCCTCAACAACCTGCTCGACCGCATGCGCGGTTAAACCAAACAACCAGACTGAACCTTTCTGCGCCAACAATCGTTGTACATACACGCAACCCCATCCTTGCTATGAAAACAGAATATCACCCATCCGGATTGCGCGGCCATGCTAATCACGGCTGGCTCAACACCTGGCATTCATTCAGTTTTGCCGGTTGGTACGACCCGACGCGCGTGCATTTTGGCGCCTTGCGCGTGTTGAACGACGACTATGTCGCGGCCGGAATGGGTTTCGCTGAACATCCGCATGACAATATGGAAATCGTGACGCTCATGATGGACGGCGAGCTCGAACACCGGGACTCCATGGGTAACCGCGAAATCTTGCGCCGTGGTGAAGTACAGGCCATGAGCGCAGGCTCAGGAATCCGCCACAGCGAGCGAAACGCCAGTCACAGCGAGCCGCTTCATTTGTTCCAGATTTGGATTTTTCCAAGACACAAGAATACCGAACCGCGCTATGCCCAGCGCCAGTTCCTGAATACCCAGCAAGACAATGCCTGGCAGTTGGTCGTCTCCCCGGATGGCGAGCAAGGCAGTATTGTTATCGGACAAGACGCGTGGTTCAGCACCGTAAAGCTCGATGCAGGCCTGGAAACATCCTACCCATTGCATCATCCGGATAACGGTGCGTATGCTTTTGTAATTGAAGGAGAAGCAAGCATCGGCGACCGCTTACTGACCCGCCGTGATGCCTTGGGTGTAACAGAAACAGACGCATTCAATATCAAAGCCAATTCCCCATTGCACCTGCTTATGATAGAGGTGCCTATGCATTGGTAATCCCCATTCAACAACCCATTAAAAACTATACAACACATGGAAACACAGACACAAACCAATTGGGTAATCGACGTTGCCCACTCCGAAATCCAGTTCAAGGTTCGCCACATGGTGATCAGCACCATAACCGGCTATTTCCGCCGTTTTGAAGGTGGATTCCAGACCCAGGGCGACGATTTTAGCACTGCACGCGTATGGTTCAAAGCTGAAGTTGACAGCATCGACACCAATTCTGAGCAGCGCGACGGCCACCTGAAGAGCGCCGATTTCTTCGACGCCGCCAACCACCACGAAATCAGTTTCCAGAGCAACAGCGTTGAGAAGAAAGACGACACCAACTTCATCGTCCATGGCGACCTCACCATGCGCGGTGTAAGCAAGCCTGTTGCCCTTGCCGTTGAACACAACGGAACCCTGGTTGATCCCTGGGGCATGACCCGCAGCGGCTTCCATATCAACGGCAGTGTAAACCGCAAAGACTTCGGTCTTGCATGGAATGCAGTAACCGAAGCCGGTGGTTTCGTTGTTGCAGACGAAGTGAAACTCTACATCAACGCCGAGGTAACCAAGGCCTGATCCACTCTTTAACCATACAAAAGCCGCAACCTGAGAAAGGTTGCGGCTTTTTTTTCAGTCTTTCACCTGATATAGGTCATAGTTAATGTTACACCATGCCAATACTTTCGTTTCTTCAATTCAGTGGATATGGTTATTTTTACTCAAAACCCCTTTTTTGTGTTCTCATCTGTTTTATTTTTTATTCCCCTTCAGCTCGAAGCGCAGGACCTTGGCGCCTGGAAACAGGAGAAATGGTTCAAGGCCAACGGGTCTTTTTCCGCCGGTGCTAATCTATACGCTGTCAATGGCATAGAGGCGCGCAGGGTGCCTTTTTCCTGGTTTACGGCCGGTAACATTACCCTGCAATCCAAAGGTGTTTCGCTTCCGTTTTCTTTCCAGTTCAGCGAACAAGCCAGAACCTTCAGGCAACCTTTCAACCAATTCGGGTTAAGCCCGACCTATAAAAAACTCCAGGCACACCTGGGCTACCGCAGCCTGGCCTGGAGCCGTTACACACTAAACAACCACATGTTCCTGGGCGCCGCAGTGGAATACCAACCCGGGCGCTGGCGTTTCGGCGCTATGTACGGAAGGTTTCTGAAAGCGGTTGAGGAAGGCGATTCCAACCAACAGGTTTTTAACCGTGTTTCGCAGTTTCCATATGCGGCTTTTGACCGTTGGGGATATGCTTTCAAACTGGGCTACGGCGGCCCAAAACGATACGCCGAGCTGGTCTATTTCAAAGCCAAAGACAATCCGGCCAGCTTGTTGCAACAACCGGAAATCCAACCGGTTAGTCCGGGCGAAAACGCCGCCCTGGGCCTGAAAGTGCACCTGGGTTTTTTGAAGCATTTTTACTTCGATGCCGATGGCGCTATCAGCGCCGTAACACGCGACACGCGCGCCGATTCGCTGGAAACCGGTGATGCAATTGCACAGTACACGCGCTTTATTCTCACCCCACGGCTCAGCACCGCCGCCTACTACGCCGGTGATATGGCTGCCGGATTCCGCCGCAAAACACTGGGTGCGGAATTGAAATTCACCCGCATCATGCCCGATTACCGCAGCTTCGGTATGTATTATATCCAGACCGATGTGCAGCGCATCACTTTTTCCCCTTCTTGGTATTCGCGCAAAGGAACCGTGATGATAAACGGTAGCATCGGCGAGGAACACGACAACCTCGCCAGCCGGAAACTCGCAGAAACAAAGCGCAGCATTGGAAGCGCCCTGTTGGCACTCCGGCCATCCAACCGTTTCGGTGCCAGTTTTCAATACGCCAATTTCGGCACCAGCCAGCGCCCCGGGCTGCGCTCCATCAGCGATACCGTTCGGCTCGACCAGGTAACGGAGAGCATCCTTGTGAGCCCATACCTCAATATCGGAGGCGAGAAACGCTCCGGAACCCTGAGCTATATGTACAGCAACCAAACCCTGAACGACAGAAACAAGGTGAACGCCAACAACTTCAGCATGACGGTTGTGAACCACGCCTTGTCGTGGGCCTTGGGCAATGCGGCCAACAACCTCAACCTCGATTTTTCTGTATTCCTCACAGAGAGCGATCAGCCACAGGGAAACACCACCGCACGAGGGCTTTCTGCCGGGCTCGGCAAACAGTTCCTGGAAAAGAAGCTGAACAGCCATTTCAACGGCACTTTCAGCAGCAACACATTCAATGGCAGCAGCGACGGCAGCACCGTCCAAATACGCTGGAATAACCAGATGCGCTTCAACCGGCACCATGGCCTGAGCGCCAACTTTACCCTCACCGCCAATCAATCGAAATCAAACGCGGTGGCCCGCAGCTTCCAGGAATACCTGGCAACCCTCATGTACCAATACAATTTCTGAAACCCCCTTACGCATGGCAAAACAAATGAAACTCCGTTCAACACTGGCAGCCATTTTCCTGGCCGGCGCCGGCCTTCAACTGCAAGCCCAGGTAACGGTGAACCTAAACCTCGCGCCACCTTATTCGCCCTATTTCAGCGACTATCTTACATACGAGAACAAAACCACTGTTCAATTGATCAAACCCGCCACGGGTGGGCCTTCGCAGGTTTATCTGGGCGGAAAGATAGAGGGGGATAACGGTGTATCCGTGCGCACCAAACCCAATTGGCGCCCGCTTACGCCCATTCCGCTGAACACGGCCATCACGCAACTCAACGGCAGCCAGATCGCCGACTACTTCGCCTTTTCGAATGTGGATTTTATAGGAATGACCGCCGCCGAAGCGGCCCAAAACAACGGCCTGAAGGAAGGCAATTACACCATCTGCATCGATGTTTACGATTGGAACAGCAATGCCCTGGTTGGTACAGGTTGTTTCTCCTTTCCGATTGTACAGCCCGAAGCACCCAAAATCGCACAGCCCGCCTGCGAAAGCCATATAAAGGAGAACACACAACAGTTTGTGGGATTCAATTGGTGGCCTGCTACTGGCGGCGCTCCTCCCAATACACGCTATACCCTCACGATCGCCGAAATGTTCAATCCGGCGCAGAACCCGAACGATGTGTTGAACACGGTTACAACGCCACCATTCTTTGAACGCGACAACGGTGCTTCCCTCAGTTATTCCTACAAACTCTCTGATCCGACGCTCATTCCCGGGCGCTATTACGCCTGGCGCGTGCAAGCATACGATCCGCTTGGCAAAACATTATTCCGCAACAACGGCCTCAGCGAAGCCTGCCGGTTTCTGTATGCTCCGGCCAACGCTTCAGATACCGCGCTGGTTCCGCAAGACCAACTGCTGCAAATCACCCGACCGCTCTGCGATCCAAAGAAAGGAAAAGACACGGTTTGGATAAGCCCGGTCACGCCCGCATCGTTCAGCTGGCTTTGGTACGCACAACTCGGCAAAAACAGTCCTTACCTAAGCGATCCGACTAAACTGGTGGTAAACGGGCAGAAGCCATCGCTGTACAAAATCACCCTCTTGCAAACGGTGAAAGGACCGGCTCAGAAATCGCTGGTCAAGCCGCTCAGCATGAACATTCCTGCGCCAACGCAACTGGCCGAACTCCGCTTGGCCGATGCACTCAAGTTCGGCATGCTCAGCGGAGGCCTTTATCGGCTTGAGGTTGAAGCCTTCAGCGCGAACCAAACCCTCATCGCCAAAGCCGCGAGTTGCGACTTCGCATTGGCACAGCGCAATGAAACCGATGGCGGGCCGTCGGTTCACTTGCAGGGCCGGATTGTATACCGCTTTGCACAGGCCAATGGCCTCTACCCGGCAAACCATACCACGCTTACAATGCAAATCGCGAGCAAAAGCCTAGCGCAGGTAAAAGGAACAGGCTGGGCAGGAGCCGGTGGAGGAATCCAGTCCGGCCGGCCCTATGCCAATATCACGACCGACGCCGACGGCAGCTTCGCCTGCAACCTGGGCCTGTTGGCCAGCGATACCGGCAAAAGCAACCTGCAAATCCTCGTCAACAGCCCGTATTACCTCACACGCAACGAACCTGTGGCGGTGCAATTGAGTTATGTGAAGAAAGACCCGAACGACAGCACCAAGGTGATGGTCTACGGCCGCAAAGACACCATCGACATCGGAGAAGTCCAGGTTTGGGTGCACAGCTACGACCTGCACGTCAAGGTCGGAAAAGGGTTTCCCAGCTTCTTTGTCGATTCGCTCAGTCAGAAGATTGGTTATACCTACGATGTAGACAACCTTTCGATCGACACCTCCGCACGCGTTCCTGCAGGCATGCCGTTCCGCCTCTACCGGAAAAGCAAGGAAAACCAGGTACCGTTCTATGAAGCCGGACGCAAGGTGTTGCCCGGAACGGCTGACAAAAACGGGGAAATTACCGTTGCAGACGGCAAAACCTTTGTGGCTATAGAAAACGGTCGGGAAGTAACGCGGGTGGTGTTCAATAACCTCGTGTTGAACCTCAGCGCCGGAGACCGCTATTACCTGCGGGCCGTGTTGCCGGAAAAGAAACCCGGCAACTCCGGCAGCAATCCATTTAGCCTGAACTGGCAAAACACACATGCCGGCATTCCGGGCAGTGGCGGGTTCCAGGGCAATGGAGGAAACCTCTTCCAGGGCCAGAATCCCGTTGCGGGCGGCGGCGGCGGATCAGGTGCCAAAGAAGACCCCTATGCCGATCTTGAAGGGCCGGAAATCGAGGTGCGTTTCAACCAAAAGAAAAGCCTGTTTTCAACCCAAATCGATACACACCGTGTCTTCAAAACAGAATACCGGCTGATTTCACTCAAACCGCCCATGTCGACCCTCAGCGGCCGGATGGTGTACCGCTGGCCCAGTGATCCGGCGGCTGTGCGGCCGCTCGCCAATGCCCGCGTGCAGGTGAAGGTTGTGTATCTGGTGGATGGAAAACCCTTGCAACCACCGATGAAAGCCGAAGGATGCAAAATCACCATCTCCAAGCTCTACAATGGCAATGGAAACTTCGGTTCAGATGAAAACTACCTTCAAACACACGACGAAGACCTGATTGTAGGCGTCGGACAAACCGATGCACAAGGCTATTTTAAACTCAATGTCATCAACCACAACCTCAAGGGTTTGGTGACGAACAACGCCGTATTTGTTGAACAATCCATCAAAGACCCTGCCTGCGATGAACACCAGCAACAGAATATGGAGCAGGAGATTTTAGGTGAAAAGGGAATCTGGGATGAAAATGAGGATTGGGGAATGAACATTCTCGGTAAAAACGGCTTCAAGGGCGGGCAAAACATCCTCGATTTCAGCGGCGATGGGTTCAACGGTAAGAACGGCATAGGAGGAAATTTTGGCTTCAACAGCAATGGCGTTACCGGCATGAACCCCGGTGCCGGCGGCGCTGGTTTCAACCAGAAAGGCATGCAGGGCGGACCGCTGCCTCCGGGCTATGAAAACCCGACCCCCCCACCCGGCATGAAGCTGGAAAGGGTGTTCATGGTTGAACTCGACCCGCAATGGATGCGCTTTTATACCACTGCTGAAAGTGCGCAATGGCCGAATCCTTCCTACGGCAACCACTTCACTGCCAAGGCTTTTGAAAGCAAGGAGCTCGGGCAGTTCACTGCTATCGTCAATGAAATCACTACAAACGCCCAAGCGCGGGTTCCGATCAAGGTGTTCGACGGCAATACGCCGCGCAATGACATCAACCTGGCCGGTTCGAAAGTGGTAGTATTCCGCCTGCCAAACACCACAATCAAGAACAAACCGGATGGCGAAGGAACGCCCAACCATCCGATGCGGAAACTCCTGGCTCCGGTGTTCAAGGGTAGCTATGAAATCTCCGGCTCCACTTCCCAGGATTGGAAAAACACCGTCATGGAATGGGTCCGCGATGAGCCCCTCGAGTTGCAATACGACGGCAAGGAAAACTATGTGGTCTTCCCCAATAAACTCCTGCTCGAATCATACGGCGCGTATTACGTGCAAGTGGCGCCAGACCCTGAAAAAGGCGCGAACACCTTCACGCCCGTCGTGTTTCCCATTACCTATGCCTATGCGAATATCAAATTGTTGCCTTCGCGCATTACGGGCCGGCTGCTCGATGAAAGCAGCAGTAAACCCGTAAAAGGCGGTTATGTGCGCATCAAAACGCCGGGCATGAGCGATTTCCAGCAGGTGCCTTGCGACGACTCCGGATACTTCGAAATTGTGAATGGAAGGCAACATGCCGGCGGGGTTGCCTGCAGCTGGAATGATGGCGCCAGTATCACGCTGCAAGCCCGCTGCTGGGGTTATACCTACTCCGACAAAAACTTCACCATCAACAAAACCGGGCAGCAAATGGCCTTTTCCTTCCAGCTCAAACCCGGAGGCAAGGTGATCGGTAAAGTAGTGGACGAAAACGGCATACCGCTGGAGGTCTATATCATACGCGGCGACCAGATGGTCTTCGAAAACAAGGTCGGGAAAGGTATCACCATGAGCGGCCCGGGCAAAGTAACGGTGGTAAAAACAGGCGGTAATTTTGAAATTCCCGCCACCAGCATGGGCAACCACAGCATCCGCATCCTACCCAAAGACCTCGGATACTTCGATACCGGTTTTACATTTTTCCTTACCTATACCAAAGACCTTGGCACCATTCAGGTTTTCAGGCGCAAGCACCGGATCCGCCTTCGACTGCAACTGCAAAACACGGAGGGTTTGCCGATCATGGCCGGCGGTGGTGGTCCGAAGAATACAGTGCGGGCCATCATCAACAACGATCCGGATAAATCGGCCGCCAATAGCTACAACGCCTATGTGATTGATATTCCCCCTTTTGAGAACGTTTCTTCCACGCAATTCTCCGCTTTGCTTGGCGACGCTGCGCAACCCGGAATGGGCTTGATTCCCGTAACCCTTAACCTGCAAAACAAGGAAAGCCGCGATTGGGTGGAATACAATGTCACACTGCGGCTCGGCAGGGTGCTTACCGGCGTCGTGCAACTGAACGGCAAGCCGGTAAAGAACGCCTTGGTCTATGTGGATCAAAGCGGAGGCTCGCTTCCCGGAAAACCAGGCAAAACAGGTTGGAGCCAGTTGCAGGCACGCAGCGGCAGCGATGGCAAATACCGCATAGACGGCATACCGAATATCAGCACCGGATTGATAGTTCATGCCACACTCGACACCAGTTTCACAACCATCGGCGCCAAGGGCAGCATGCCGGCGGGAGGTTCCACACATACGCTGAACCTTGAAATCAAAGCGTTTGAAGGACCGGCCATCAATAGCCTGTATGGCTTTCCCCTGAGTGTAGAAAGTCTGACCGAACTCAAGAAAGACCTGGTGCGCGTGAGCGGCATGGTCGATCTGGGCAGTTCAGGTTCTTCGTTCACCTGGTTGAGTCCGGGTACGAAGGTGCGCGTGCGCAATGTGGATTTCGATATCAGCGGTCCGCAACCCAAAGCCTTGAAACCCGAAACCGAACTCGACGCAACGGCCGTGCTTAAGATGAAGTACCGCAACCGCTACAACGTAGACCTGATAGCCGAAGCCGGCGCGAATCTGAACCCCAAGAACCTGCGACTGGGAAGCAACCAACACAGCGGTTATCTCGATTGCTATGCGCGGATTGCCGACAATTCCTTCGACTTCCCTTCCACTTATCTCAGCTTTGCTGAAACCGGCCCCTTTTATCTGGGCGTTCAGAAACAAGGGGGAAACATCAGCACCAAGATCCGCGCAATCCAATCAGCCATAGGCGGCGAAACAGCTTACAAGCTCTGCAACAGTTCTGGCGGCAACCTCAATTTCACCTTTGCCGGCTTCAAAGCCAGTGCCGATGCAGCCGCTTCTTATGTGGACACCGAAGGCCGTCTGCGCATGAAAATCACTGTAACAGGCAACATTCCAAACTCACCCCTCAAACAGGTTAAATTCACGGCTGATGATGTGGTAATCGACAATGACAAGGTGTATCCGGCCACTTCCTCCACTCCGCTTGTTTTGGAAATGGAAAAGTGGAAACTGGAAGTGCGGAACTGGACACTTGACCCGGCCAAAGGCGGTTTGTATTCCAGCCAGGCACTCATCAAAACCGGCATCCTGGATATTCCGGCGTCCACCTTCAACCTGCGGCACGATCTCTTTGTGCTCGACGATTTTGTGCTGGGCAATATCAGCCTGGGCGGAGGAACGCTCAATCTCAAAAACGTGTCCAGCAAAGCCATTTTCCTTTACGACGAAGCCTGCGGATACGACATGTCCGGGCATTGGCGCCTCGCGATTTCCAAAGGACCGGCCGGGTATGCGGCGATGGTCGACGGACTCAACCCAACGCTCAACGGCAGCCTCAAAATCGACTATATACAGCTCATCAGTAACGGCGTGGATGTGATCTTGTCCATGCAGAACCAAACCTTCGGCAGCGTTTTCGGTAACGACCGCGTTTCATTCGAACCCAAAATGATCGTCAGCGGCGGCAACAACTTCAAACTTGTCGGCGATGCACGCTTCGACGTTCCCCGCATGCCAACGGCCTCCATGGCCCTCAACTTCACCCGCAGCGGCAGCAACCTCACGGCACAATGCGAAGCCTTGTTGTTTGAGTTCGAAGCGCGGGGTTATGTGAAGTTCAAAGGCGCCCCAAAAGCACCGGAAATCAATGCCTTTAGCAAAGCGTTCACTATTTACGGTACTGTTGCCGAACCTGAAAAATTTAATCCGATACCGGCTCAGCTGGTTATTGGTAAGAAGGATGGGCAAAAAGGACGTGTATTCCTCAACACCAACGAAATCGTGTACCTTGTGAGCCCCGGCAGCAGCGGGCCCAGCCTTCAACTCAGTGCCGATCAGAACAAGAACGGCATGTGGGTGGATGGCGCCGACTGGAACCTCTTCCGGTTCTCCGGGAAGTACAAAGACAATACCATGAACGGCGTGGTGAAGAACGACCCCGACATGGATTTTGTGGTACATGGCGAAATCAAAGCCTCTTCCAATGCCGTGAGCATGAACCAGATCAGCACACCGTTCGGCGAACTGGAGATGACCTACGACTTCGGAGCCAAACGCCTGCATGGTTTGCTCGTGATTCCCGAAGGAACGCAAATAGGCTCCTGGGAAGTGGATGGGCAAGTGGAAACGATCATCGATCCGGGCGGATTTGTTGTTGTGGGACTTGGACGCGTGAACACCGGGACCATTTTCGTGGAAGGCTACGGCATGTTCAAGATTGGTTTTGTGCTCGGCGGCTACAACCTCACCGATGCGCTCATCAAGAAAGCCACCACCTACACCGTGAATCCAAACGCCCAATGCTGGTTGCAGGCCAACAAGAGCAATTTCAAGGGTTTCTGGTTCTGCGGCGCCAACCAGTTTATCAACGAACATTACGACTTCTACGCGGTGATTGCCAACGCCTATATACATGCCGATGCCACACTCGAAGCCTCGCTGGGCGTGAATTTCAATGCTTCCACCTTCAACCTCGGGCTGGGCGCATATGTGGATGTACGGGCTGGAATGAGTGCAATAACCGGTACTTCGATTTCCGGCCATATCAACGCCAGCGCGCAAGCCACGATCAACTACAACAAAGGCCTCACCTTCGACGCCCTCGGCGACTTCAGTTGCGGGTACGAGATTTGTCAGTCATTGTTGGTTGATGAGGTTTGTTATGGCAATACCATCGGTGCAGGCCTGAACTTCGGATACAACGGATCCAGCACCTATTTCAACTTCAGCCTGGGAAATCCGGGTAATTTCAAAGGATGCAAAGCCGCCAACTGATATGCACATGAAAACCATTTTCTCTTTTGTTCTCCTCTCTACACTCGCCTGCACAGGCCTGCAGGCGCAACAGGCACAAACCGTGGCCGGACCGGCAGGAATCTGGGTGCTGGCAGGAACCGATTTGCCGAAGGGAAATCACTTCACCATCGAACGCCGGCAAGAAGGCGGCAACTGGACGGAAGCGGGAAAACTGCTGCGGCCGGGTTCTGCCGACGAAATGCGCGCGCGCATCCTCGACATCAACGGGCTGGACATCGGCTTCGACCGCATGCCCGGCACCCGTGAAATCACTTTTCTGTGGAAGGAATTCTCTGCCGGACGCCGCGATTCGTTGCAGGGTTGGGCGGCTGATCTTCCCGTACAATATGCCCTTGGACGCGCCTGGTACGATGCCAACGCCGAAAAAGGCAAGCGCTACACCTACCGCATTCAGCAGACCATGGGCCGGGAAACTGTGGCCGGCAGCAGCGCTGAAACGCGCGCGGTAGCATGGCCCGGTAGTCCGGCCAATACGCTCTTCCTCCCTGTCAGCGCCAAACCGGGTATCGGCGGTATGTCTGTTACCTATCGTATTCCCGTGCGTGGCAGCCTCGCCCGCGTGCAGGTTTTCCGTGCTTATTTCCAGCGCACCGGTTTCCAGCGCATTGAGCCACAACTCATCTTCTACACCGAAAACGACACCTTGATGCTGCGCTTTCTCGACCAGACGGCTGCCGAAAAAGTGCCTTATGCCTATACCGTGCAGGCTATTGACATGGCGGGCAATGCCGGCAGCCTCGCTCCCGTGGTTTCGGCCTATCAAATGCCGGCAGGTTCCATACAACCCTCTGTCGACCGCATCAAGACACGCTCGCTGACCGCGCAAAACGCCATCCGCGTTTCCTGGAAACTCAAAAATGCCGATGGCATTGTTTCCATCGACCTCTACAAAAGCCTGATCCACGATGGGCGATTTTTCCGCATCGCTTCACTGGCGCCAGACGATACCGCTTACACCGACAACGATGTAACTCCGGTGCGCACCTATTACTATACCATCGTGCTCAACGGCGCGTATGAAAGTTCACCGCCTTCGCCCCGTGTTTCCGGCATGCTCGAAGCGGGCAGCAGCAACAACAACCTGTTGCCGGTTCAGAATCTGGAAGCTGCACAGCAGCGTCGCGTTATACGCCTCGGCTGGCAGCGCACAGAAACAGATACGCGCGGTTATTACATTTACCGTGCGGCCGGCAGAGACGGCGAATTCCAGCAACTCGGGGATATCCTGCTTTCAGATACCACGCATCTGGTATTCAGCGATACCGTGCCGGAGACCGAAGATGCGGTTTTGTACCGCTATCAGATACGCGACGTCAATACCGCTTATCATATCGGACCGCCGAGTGAAACCATGGCAATACTGGCGGCCGGGCGCACCGCTTTTCCCGCAATAACGGATCTGCGGGCGGAAGTTCTGGCGCCCGGAAAGATTCATTTGCTTTGGCCGGATATGACGGAAAATTCAGCCTGGGTTTCGCGTTATATCCTGATGCGCCGGAGTGATTGTGATGGCGGATCGCGCAAGATACTGGCCCTGCTGAATACCGACCGCACTGTTTTCACCGACAGCAGCCTGAAAGAAGGCTGCACCTATTACTACGCCGTTTACAGCACCGGCAACGATACCGCGGTGCGCAGTACTTCTGCCGGCGAAGCAGCCTATAGTTTCACAGAGGAAAGCCTGCCCGGACTGAGCGATATCCGGATGTTCGCAGCCGACGACGGTGTGCGGATTTCCTGGGTTACACCGCTCGATCCAAGATTGGCGGGCATCCGCATCCTGCGCGCTTCTGGCGGAGCAGAAGCCACACAGCTTACCCAGGTTTCCCCTTCCACAGAAAGCTATCACGACAAGACCGCAGGCGCGGCGCTAACACACTTCTACTTCTTCAAAACCGTCGATGCGCAAGGCCGCGAAGGCGCTTTGCAAGGCCCGATAGGCGTTTACAGGGAATAAGCGTTTGTACGGACAGGTCATAAAAAAGGCCGGACAAATGATCCGGCCTTTTTGTTATGTCGTGAATTGACTCAGGCTTCGGTTTTGGGCTCTTCGGTTTCGCTTACCTCCGGGGCCTGTGTGGTTTCAGGCGTTTCCTTTTCGCGGTCAGCGTTTACGAATTCGTCGTAGGTGGTTTTGGTGTTAAATGGGCGCTTGCCAATCAGTCTTTCGAGATCTGCCTGGAAAAGTACTTCCTTCTTCAGCAGTTCCTGCGCGAGTGCTTCGGCGTGCTGACGGTGTTCGATCAGCATATCCTTGGTGCGGCGATAGGCTTTGTCTACCAGCTCGCGCACTTCGCCGTCTATCAGTTCAGCCGTCTTTTCGCTGTAGGGTTTCTGGTAGCCGTATTCTCCCTGTGCATCGTAGAAGCTCAGGTTTCCTACTTTTTCGCTCATGCCATAGATGGTCACCATGGAATACGCCAACTTGGTTACACGCTCCAGGTCGTTCTGTGCGCCGGTGCTCACTTTGCCGAAGAATACATCTTCTGCTGCGCGGCCGCCGAGCGTCATACACATGGTGTCGAGCAATTGTTCGGTGCGGTATAGGAACTGTTCCTTGGGCAGGTATTGGGCGTAACCCAGTGCTGCTACACCGCGCGGCACGATAGATACTTTCACAAGCGGATCTGCGTGTTCCAGAAACCATCCGGCCACTGCGTGACCTGCTTCATGGTAGGCGACAATCTCTTTTTCTTCGGGAGAGATAAGCTTGTTTTTCTTTTCAAGGCCGCCGATCACACGGTCGATGGCATCCTGAAAATCCTGCATATCCACCTGGTCTTTGCCTTTGCGGGCAGCGATCAAGGCTGCTTCGTTGCAAACGTTGGCGATTTCGGCGCCGGCAAAACCGGGGGTTTGTGCCGCCAGTTTGCGGGCATCCACGTCGGCGTCCAGTTTGGTAAGCGGTTTCAGATGAACCTTGAAGATCTGTTCACGGCCGTTGAGGTCGGGTTTGTCAACCGAGATCTGGCGATCGAATCGACCCGGGCGTAACAGTGCGGAGTCGAGAATATCGGGGCGGTTCGTGGCCGCCATCAAGATTACGCCGCTGTCGGTGCCAAAGCCATCCATTTCAGCCAATAACTGGTTGAGGGTGCTTTCGCGTTCGTCGTTGCTACTTTGTACCAGGTTCTTGCCACGGGCACGGCCGATGGCGTCGATTTCATCAATAAAAATGATACAGGGAGCTTTTTCCTTCGCCTGCTTGAATAGATCGCGTACGCGGCTGGCGCCGACGCCCACGAACATTTCAACGAAGTCTGAACCGGAAAGCGAGAAGAAAGGCACACCTGCTTCTCCGGCTACCGCTTTGGCGAGCAGGGTTTTACCTGTTCCGGGAGGGCCTACAAGCAATACGCCTTTTGGAATTTTACCGCCCAGGTTGGTGTATTTTTTAGGGTTTTTGAGGAAGTCAACCACTTCCATCACTTCCATTTTTGCCTCTTCGAGACCGGCAACGTCTTTGAAGGTGATATTCACCTTGGTGTCCTTGTCGAACAACTGGGCGCGGGCACGGCCGATATTGAAGATGTTCGGTCCGCCGCCGCCACCGCCAGACCCAACACGGCGCATTACCAACATCCAGAATCCGACGAAGATCAGGATGAAGAAGAGCCAGTTAAAAATCTGACCGGTGTAGTCAACCCGGCGTTTAAATTCCAGGTTGATGGCTTCGGATGCGATGTTTTTGCCTGCCAGTTCTTTTTGCAGTGCTTCCCATTGCCGGTTGAAGTAATCTATTTCGATTTCGAAGTAGTATTGCGGAACATCGCCACCGAACATATCGTTGGTGTTTTTCAGCTTCTTGTGTTGTTCCTTATCGAGTGCCTCTTTGGTCAGAAACACTTCCACTTCGCTTTCGTTCCATACAATCATCCTGCTTACTTCTTCCTGCAGGACCATTTTCTTCACTTCGTTCCAGTTGGTGGGTTTACCCTGTTCACGCGGAATCAGGTTGATGATAATGAAAGCCAGAACGATTAACCCATAGATCCAATACGGGTTAAACCTGGGCTTCTTCTCTTGTGCCTTGTCGTTTTGCTGATCGTTCATTCCTCTAGATAAATCGCCTTGGGCGCCGTTTGGATTTCTCAAGAAACGCGCCGCATTGTTGATAAACGACAAAAGTAAGGCTTAATCGGACGGAAAACAGGTGCACTTGTGTGGGCTTGCATTTGTCTGACAAAATGGCCGCTCTGGCCTGACACGTTTGCTTCAGGCTGCTTTAGCTTGATTGAACTGCAGAAAAAATGACCTCCGTCATGGAAAATGCTGATTATTTGACCCTTCGCCCAACCTTTTCCCACAAAGGATGTTAATTTTGCACTTTAGAATCAGTCTAAACCATGGTGAAACTTCCCATTTATCTCGACAACAATGCCACTACACCGGTAGACCCCCGCGTGCTGGAGGCCATGATTCCCTATTTTACCCAGCATTTCGGAAACGCAGCCAGCCGCAACCACCCATTTGGTTGGCAGGCCGAAGACGCCGTCGATACTGCCCGCGAACAAATCGCTGCCCTGATTGGTGCGAGCGAGAAAGAAATCATTTTTACCAGCGGCGCCACCGAGAGCAATAACCTCGCTATCAAAGGCGTGTTCGAAATGTACCGCGACAAGGGCAACCACATCATTACCGTAAACACCGAGCACAAAGCCGTGCTCGACACCTGCAAGCACCTGGAGAAACTCGGCGCGGAAATAACCTATCTCGAAACAGCTGAAGACGGCCTGGTTTCCGTCGAGCAGGTAGAGGCGGCCATGAAGCCCAACACCATTCTGGTTACCATCATGTACGCCAACAATGAAATCGGCGTGATTCAACCGATCCGCGAAATCGGTGCCCTTTGCGAAAAGAAGGGCGTGCTCTTCCACACCGACGCAACGCAGGCTGTCGGAAAAGTGCCGGTAGACGTGATGGCGGATCATATTCACCTGCTGAGCATGACAGCGCACAAGATGTACGGACCTAAAGGTATTGGTGCTTTGTATGTGCGCCGCAAGAATCCGCGGGTGAAAGTAACTGCCCAGATGGACGGTGGTGGCCACGAGCGCGGCATGCGCAGCGGAACCCTCAACGTTCCCGGCATTGTCGGATTTGGCAAAGCCTGTGAATTGGCCCGCCTGGAAATGGCGCAGGATGCGGAACGCCTTTCCAAAATGCGCGACCGCCTCGAAACCGCTCTCCTCGAACTGGAGGAAGCTTATGTGAATGGCAACCGCGAACTCCGCCTTCCCCATA
>CANHTS010000026.1 GCA_947463435.1 Flavobacteriales bacterium
GCCTGGAAATGGAAAGCGGACATGTGTTCCTGCTCAAGGCTTTTGGCAAGCAATCGAACCTCTTGCTCTTTGCGCCGGGCGAAGACCGCTGTATCCAGCATTTCCGCCTCCACCACAAAGGCGATGGCGCGGCCCTGCTCAGCAGCTTCAGCCAGCGGCGCAGTTTTGACTACGACGCCGCCAACTGCCGAGATGCCGAGGCCTTCCGCGCGGCCTATCCTTTCGTATTGCCTGCCTTGCTGGCGCAGTGGGACGAAGCGGGGTTTTTCCGCCTGCAAGGCACCGAACAATCAGCGCGCTTCGCCGCCTTGAGCGCACCACTGGTGCAGCCCCAATTCTATGTCGACACCGCGTCGGGGCAACCGCGCTTCACGTTCTTCCATGGCGAAGGGCTCGAAGCGTTTACCGACTTCGCGGAGGCCGTCAACCAATACACCCGAGCCTTCCTCGGCTGGCAGCATTTCCGTTCGCTCAAACAGCGCCTGCAGGTACACTGGCAGGGTGAAATGAGCAGACTGGGCCGCTTGCTGAACGACCTGCAAAAAGAAGAAAAACGCCTGCAGGAAAGGCCGGGCTATCGCCTGATGGCCGACCTGATCATGGCGCATCTACCGGAAATCCCGGAAGGCGCAGAACGCATTTCCCTGCCCGACTTCAGCGGAACTCAATCCATCGACATTCGTCTGCAGGGCGGGCTCACGGCCTTGCAAAACGCTGAAGCCTATTACCGCAAGGCGCGCAATGAGAACATCGAAGCGGCCATCCTCGCTTCGCGCCTGAACACCACGCGGGAGGCCTACGCGCAGGCAACGGCACGCACGGCGGAAGTGGAAGCGGCCACCAACAGCAAGGCCCTGCGCAATATCCCGCTGCCACAGAAAAAGCAGCAACAGGAGCAGGACGACTTGCCTTTCCATACCTTCAGCATCCAGGGTTTTACCGTTTGGGTGGGCAAGCATGCGCGGGCCAACGAACTGCTGCTCAACCAATACAGCAAGAAAAACGATGTCTGGTTCCACGCGCGCGATGTAGCCGGCAGCCATGTGGTGGTGCGCAGTGCCCGAGGATTGGAAGGCTTGCCGAAGCCGGTCATGGAAGGCGCCGCACGCCTGGCCGCCTGGTTCTCCAAAGGGCGTTCACAGGGTTGGCTGCCCGTGCAATACACGGAGCGCAAATACGTCCGCAAACGCAAAGGCGGTGCCCCGGGCGAAGTGCTGGTGGAGAAGGAAAAGGTGCTGGTGGTGCAGCCCGGTTTGCCCTAAAGCGATGAGTGCCGGTCTCAGCGGCGGACCATCACCCGGGTCGTTGCCGTCCACGTATCTTCCATGCGCAGGTTTTCGCCCATTGTGGCAGTGGAAATGGAACGGGTTGTATAGCTGAGGGAAACCGGAAATGCGGCTTTTACGTCGTAGCGCAGGATACCGCGCCCTTTGGTCTGGCTGATATGACCATTCACATCACCTGGCTCGGGAAATTTCATCATGGAGATGTCCAGGGAAAATTCGGCGATGCCGTCGACGATGCGCAACAGGCTGTATTGTATCACATGCTGCTGCGATGAATCCGAAGCCAGGGTGCGCGACAATTCGATATCCATAACATCCTGCGGATCGGCAGGATTCAGTTGAATCGGTCCGGGAAACAGCATGTTCACCACATTCAGTTCCTGCTTGGCAGCGAGCCGCGAGTTCACCAAAGTCTGAAACGGCACATCGGGCATGGGCGCAAACTTTTCGATTTGCACACCGCCAAAGCCCCCAGGTGCGCTGGCGCTGAATTGTATCGGAACCAGATCGGTCGCCGGCAATGGGAAGGGGGCTCCGTTGCGGTAATACTTGAGGCTGTCCCGATTGCCCAGGAAATTGAACGTGGGTCGGCCCGCGGCGTTTGTTCCGGTCGGCATGACCGACCACCGGTAGTTGCTGTTCAGCCTGGATCGGAAACTGTCCCCTTCCAGGCTTATCTGCTGAGCGACCTCGGCGGTGTTGCCGATAAAACGGGTAGAGCCCGCAGTTTGTTCCTGGATTTCGATGCGCACTTCGTGGCCTGGCTGCCACCTGGTTTCGTACACAAACTGTTGGCTGCCGGTCTGCGCATACGCATTGCCAAGGCACAAAATATTGGCTAAAAGGGATATATGTTTATTCATAACAAGGCGATTCAAACCGCGACATGCAGCGGCCGGCCTTTACTCCAACACATGAACTACGCCGCGCTGGGTATAGCGCCGATCGTCCCATCCTTTATACACAACCAACCAGGCAAAAACGTTATCGCTGGGCTTTCCATTTCCCATAACGCCTTTCCACTGTAATTTCTTGTCTTTCGAATCGAATACTTTTTGGCCCCAGCGGTTGAAAACCATCATGTGGTAATCGCGCACGAATACGGGTACCGTTCCCCAAACATCGTTGATATCGTCGCCATTGGGTGTCAAGGCGTCGGGCACATACAATTCCGGCGGCTGGAACAAGTAGAATTCGTTGCTCAGGCTTTGGGCATTGTATCCGCCTGATGCTTCAAACGCGCGGATGCGGTAGAAATAGCCTCCCCAATCGTAATTGAGCCGGTTGTCGCGGTAATCGAATACAGCGTTGTTCACGGCAACAATCGGGCGCAGGGTTCCGGTGTCCACGCGGCGTTCGAGCGTATAACCTGAAATGCCGGCAGGCCAGTGGTCGTAGTCCTGCCAATTCAGGTCGAAGTAATACAAAGGCTTGCCTGTGGCTGTTCCGCCCAGCACAATATTGCAGCCTCGGTTCGACTTAACACTCACATGCCCGCAGCGGTCCAATACCCGCACCTTGTAGCAATAGCTGGTGGTCTGGACGTCGACATCCATATCCAGGTATGTGGTATCGCTGCGGTTGGTAAGCGTCGCGATCAGACTGTAGGGTTCCTTGCCATCACGGGTGCTGCGAAAAAGCTCATACGAACCGAAGTCCTGCTCCTGGCTTTGCAGCCAGAAGGTGCGCACGCCGCGGTTGTCTTCCACCGTCGCGGTAATGAGATAAGTGCTGTCGATCGGACTGTTGAGTTCTTTTTGCGTGCAGGTGCGGGAACCGCGGTCAGTAACTACGCCACAAACATTGACTCCGACGATGTAATAGCAATAATTCCTGCTGCGCGGGTCGGCGGCGTTGCGGTCCGTAAAGCGCCCGCCGTTGGCATTGCGTAGGGTATCCAGCACTACCCGGTTGCTGCCGGTTTGCTTGTAGAGAATGAGATGCTTCCAATACGCATGCGTGGGCGAAGGCGGCCATTCAAGCGTCACTTCTCCCCGCGTCTCGTTGATCATGAGGCAGATCTCGGTGGGAGGCTCCACCAGCGGCGGCGGATCTACCAAGATGCGAATGGTATTGTAGGTGGTATCGCGGAGCGGGCAACCATCGTCGCGCACTCGAACGCGCAACACGAAGGTATCGCTGCGTGAATGGCTGCAATTGGTATTCCAGCTCACCGAAGCAACCGAACGTCCGGGGCCGATCTGCTTCACAAGCTGCGGACGCGGTTGGGCAACGCCGCTCCAATTGGATGAATCGGCGAAGACATCGAGGTAAACCGTATCGTATACGTCGGCATCTGTTCCCACGATTTCGAAATTGAGCGCCTGGGTAGCCGTAATGCGGTAGATGGTATCGCGCGACAGCGGCTTGCGGTTCAGGTTTTCAAAGTCGATCTTGAAGATGGCGTTGTTGCAGTTTTCGCTGCGGTTGGCGCGGCTGTAAGCCCCCGGAGTCGTCGGGAACAGTCCGTTCTGTCCGCATCCTGCGCAAACCGCCTGGTAGATGATGCCTTTCTTATCGAAACGGGATGTACCGCCATCCACATGTTCTTCGGCTTCAGCGGTGCGGGTGCTGATGCCGCCAAAAAAGGTGGCATACAACAGTTCATCCATATTGCGGCTCAAGACCGCCACATAGAAATCGCTGCCGTCGGTTCCGCGCTGCACGGCGTCGGGCGTTACGGGCATATTGCGGGTGTTGCCGCGGTTCTTGGTCGTTTTAGGGATATGCGTATTCGTGTTTCCGCCCCAACCCGAGAGGAAGATGCGGTTGCACTGATCCACCAGGAAAGCCGAAGGGGAGATATTGGGAAGATTGCCTCCGGAGCCAATGGTGGTGCTGCGGTCGATGCCCGAAAGGTCGGCCCGGTAACGGGTAATGAACTGTCCTGCATTCGCATTGGCATAAGTACCCGGTGTTACCTGCCATACACCTTCCGTTTGTCCGTACACATAAGGCAGGCCGCGTGTATCGGTCTGCACAAAATAGCATTGATCGTATAATGACGTTCCTGCGAAAATTCCTTTTTGGAAGGCGCCGGTACGTGCATTCAGTTTCAGGAGGAAGCCATCTGCCATTCCGCCGCGGTTCACGCCTCCCCAGGCTTCAAAACCGACATTGAATGCGCCGCTGTTACTGCCTCCGCATACAAAGAGGTCGTCGTTCAGTCCGAAGGCAAGTCCGTAAGCCGCTTCCGACCCGGTTCCGCCCATGCAGGTATTCCAGACCATCTGGTTCAGTCCGGGCGAAAGTTTCATGATGACGGCATCTTCCCTTCCCTGAAAAAAATTGCCCGTGACTACCGGAAAATCAAAACTATGCGTGGTAGATGCCACATAAATGAACCCGAGGTTATCGCAGATCACTTCGCCGCGGAATTCATCGGCGTAGTTGTAGAGCAAGGGAATGCTGTTGGCGTTGGGCAGGTTCTCGCGGTCGCCCAATACGCCGTCCAGCCCGGCACCGCCGACATAGGTGGCTCCAAGCAATCCGGTTCCGGATGCGTTGAGCTTGGCCACGACGATATCGTAATCCCCGTTATGGGTCTGATCCCAACCGGTGCCATTGGTCGGGAAATCGCGGCTGCGCGTTGAACCCATGATCACCAGGTTACCATTGGGGTCTACGACCAGCGAATGCGGTTGTTCGTTGCCATTACCTCCTAGATAGGTGGCGTAGAGCAGGGTTCTTCCATCCGGAGCAAATTTCAGGATGCCCATGTCGCGGCTGCCGCCATAGCCGGTGCGCGATTCTTCTTCACCTCCGCCAAACAGGGGCTGATAGGCACCGAGGCTGGTGGGAAAACCTAAATCGAATACGGTTCCGCCGGCGTAGGCATTGCCCAAGTCGTCGTAGGTACCGGTGCAACCGAAGTTATCGGCCAGCGAACCGGAATAGGTGGAGAAAACCAGGATTGGGTCAATCACGAGCGGACCCAAATCGTCGGTCGGTCTTTGCACATCAAAGCCGAAAGCCTTCCCCTTCAGGACATATTTGGTTTTGAATGGATGGCTTTCGCCGTAACGCGGATCCCATACACGCGGAATGGATTCACGGATTTCCCGCAGGGCAGTCTGGATCACCAGTTCACCTTTGTGCAGGAAAGGTTGTGCCACGCCCTCATACTGAAAACGGATGATATCCGGATTGACGCCGGCTGCCACATGCAGGTTGTATTTCAGCGCATCGCCATCGGAAAAGATTTCGAGGCTAATTCCTTTATAGATATTATCCAGCCAGATTTTACCGTAAGCCTTGAGTCCGCTGGCCCAACGCTGCGGATTATTACTCGTAAAATAATTGTAAATTTCGGCAGACGCTTGTTCTGGGCGCGTACTTACTTGCTTTTCAGCGCCTTGAAAACGCAGGCGGAAGGCATGCATTTGGATGGAATCGCCTTCATGCATGTGATCGTGCATATGGCCGGGTGCCTGGGCATCATACAACTGAAAAAGCAGGCCATCGGGCATGACCCACAGTTTGCCGCCGTTCAGGTTGGCGCGGTACAGCACGGAGTCGGGCCATTGTCCGGCATTTGGAATAAACTTTACCTGGGCCTTCACGGCCGTCGCCGCGAGCAAAGAAAAACCGCAGCAAATCAGGAAGTTTTTAAGCCGGAAGGGCATAATCCTTACGAATTTACGCAATTTTGCCAGCTCATTCACCACCCATGCGCCTTATATACTTTGGTACCCCTGCTTTTGCGGCCTGCAGTCTGGAACGGATTGTACAGGAAGGGTACGAAGTAGTGGCGGTGGTAACAGCGCCTGACAAACCTGCAGGGCGCGGTTTACAATTGCGTGAAAGTGAAGTAAAGCAAACGGCTATCAAGCTTGGTTTGCCTGTAATGCAGCCGATCAATCTCAAATCTGAGGAGTTCCAGTCTGCCTTGCGTGCTTTGGATGCCGATTTAGGCGTTGTGATTGCTTTCCGCATGATGCCAGTGGCAGTATGGAGCATGCCCAGGCTGGGCACCTTCAACCTGCACGCTTCCCTCCTGCCCGCTTACCGCGGCGCGGCGCCCATCAACAGAGCGATCATGAACGGAGAAACGAAAACAGGCGTCACCACTTTTTTCCTGCGGCATGAAATCGATACCGGCGATTTACTCTTGCAGGAAGAAACAGCGATTGGTCCGGACGAGACAGCCGGCGAATTGCACGACCGCCTGATGTGGATAGGCGCCGATCTGGTAGCAGCCACATTAAAAGGTATAGAAGAAGGCAACCTGCAGCCGATTCCCCAGGGTAATGCTGCGGGACTGCCGACAGCGCCCAAGATTTTCCAGGACGACTGCCGAATTGATTGGAACCGTGGCGCACGCGAGGTTCACAACCAGATACGCGGCTTATCGCCGTTCCCCGGGGCATTTACCGAATGGCAAGGCCATGTTATCAAGGTATACAGGAGCAGGATGGCAGAGGAAGCCTCTCCCGGTCTGGGCATCTTTTTCAGAGGCGCATCGAACCGGCTTTGTGCAGGTTGTGCGGAAGGCGCTTTGGAGTTGTTGGAGGTTCAGCCCCAGGGGAAGAAGCGCATGTCGGCGTCTGACTTCCTAAATGGCTGGATGAAATAGAATTTTATTTCGCTGATTTTCAACGACTTGAATATTTTCGTCGACATTTTATTGCATTGTATCGGAGTGATTTGCTAACTTGCAATTCACACTTCGATCCGCCTATAAGCAAAACCCTTACCACAGAACCTTTTTCCGAAAAGCGACTGACCACTAAAAAAGGAGGGTTTAGCTATGCACAATCACATCATTCCGGACCACAAGCTTGTGGAATCCTATCTCGAGGGGAACGAGATAGCACTTGAAATGTTGGTAAAGCGTTACAAGCAGAAAGTGATGACAGCCATTTCTATGTTGGTGTACGACCGCTACCTGGCGGAAGACATCTTCCAGGAAACCTTCATCAAGGTTATCCATTCATTGCGTGGGGGCAAGTATCAGCATGAGGGAAAATTCTTGCCCTGGGTTATGCGCATTGCCCGCAACCTGAGCATTGACCATATCCGTCGGAACAAGAAAATGCCGACCATCACCGACAGTGAAGGGAACGACATCAGCACTTTCATCCGCACCGACGATCTGAATATGGAAGACCGCATGGTGCGCGATCAGACGCACGGGCATTTATATGATCTGATTTCCCGCTTGCCGGAAGAGCAGCGCGAGGTATTGATTCTGCGTCATTACGGCGATCTGAGTTTCAAGGAAATCGCCGATATCACCGGTTGCAGCATCAACACTGCCCTTGGACGCATGCGCTACGCCATACTGAACCTGCGCAAAATGCTGGTTACAGTTACCAAGTAAGCGGTCTCAAACTCCTGAATCCCGGATTCCAATAGCTTGCATAGCAGGATATTGCCATCGGAATACCGGTGCCTGCAGTAATTGCAAGGGTTCGGGCATCTTCAGGAATTTCTTAGGATGCTGCAATAATTACCGAAATTCTTCGTTTCTTTGGTAACAAAGGTCTGCCTATGCACGAAGAATTTACCCCGGAAGACATCATACGGTACGCATACAGGGAGGTAACTGAGGAGGAGAAAAACCGTATTGAGACTGCGTTGCCTCATCGCCCCGATTTGCGTCAGATGCTCGAAGACATCGAAGCATTGGAAGGCGGAATGAATGCGATCAAAATTGAGCCGCATCCTACTTCGGTGAAAATTATCATCGAAGAATCGCACGACAGTTCGCTGCATATCAGCAATAGCTGATTAAAAACATCACTTCTGTTACCGGCGACTGTTCAGGTTGCTTGTTGTTTCGTGCTTATTCCCTTTGTTTTGCGGCCATGCGTATAACGGCGGATTTCGATCATATTCCCAGTCTTGACCTGAACGACTTTACCCAAGGCGATGCAGTCCGCAGAGCAGCCTTCGTGCAACAACTCGGCGAAGCCTACAGCGACATTGGTTTTGTGGCCGTGCGCAACCATGGTGTGCCTGAGCCTGTGTTGCGTGATTTGTACCGCGAAGTGGCGGCATTCTTTGCACTGCCCGAAGCGGTGAAGATGCAATACGACGATAGTGCCGGCGGTGGACAGCGCGGTTATACCGGTTTCGGCAAAGAACATGCCCGCGACCGCAAGGCCGGCGACCTCAAGGAATTCTGGCATTTCGGACAATATGTGGAAGACGGCGATGCCCTCGCTTCCTTCTATCCACCCAATAAAGCAGTGGCCGAGCTGTCCGGCTTCAACCAAGCCGGCAAGGCGCTTTACCAGGCATTGGAAAACTGTGGTGTGCAAATGCTGCGCGCCATTGCGCTTTTCCTTCAACTGGAAGAAAACTACTTCGACAGCCGCGTGCACAACGGAAACAGTATCCTGAGGGCCATTCACTATCCGCCGATTACGGGAGAACCCGGCGATGCCATCCGCGCCGGAGAACACGAAGACATCAACCTGATCACCTTGCTTGTGGGTGCCAGTGCTGACGGCCTGGAAGTGAGGAACCGTTCAGGCGCATGGATTCCGGTGACAGAAGTCGAAAACCACATCGTGGTGAATGTGGGCGACATGTTGCAGCGTCTGACGAATAACAAGCTGCGCAGTACCACCCACCGCGTGGTCAATCCGCCGCGTGAACGCTGGCACGAACCCCGCTTCAGCATTCCCTTCTTCCTGCACCCGCGGCCGGAAACGCGCCTCGATTGCCTCGAATCGTGCATCGATGCCGAAAACCCCAAAGCTTACAGCGATTGCACTGCTATGGAATTTTTGACGGAAAGGCTCCGCGAAATCGGACTGATTAAGTAAACAAGCGGCAAAGCCCCGGAGCGCGGCCCAGGCAAAATTGGTTCACCGGATTATTCCGGAAGGAAGAGATTCTTCAATTCATTGGCTTCTGCCGGCTTCATCTTGCCTGCCAGGATGAGGCGCACCTGACGGCGGCGCAGCGCGGCTTCATAGCGTTGATTTTCAATATCCGTGCCCGGCTGCAATTCCGGCACGCGCACCGGCTTGCGGCGGCTATCGAGCGCTACAAAGGTGTAATACGCATCGTTGCATTTCACGATTTCGTTGCGCGGGATGTTCTGCGCAAACACTTCAATAAAAACCTCCATACTGGTATTGAAAGCACGGGAAACCTGGGCTTGGAGTGTCACCACATCGCCGAGATGAATTTCCTCGCGGAAGGATACGCTGTCAACTGAAGCGGTTACCACCAGCTGATTGCTGTGTTTCTGGGCAGCGATGGCGGCGCATATATCCATCCAATGCAAGAGTCGTCCTCCCATAAGATTGCCAAGGGTATTGGTATCGTTGGGAAGTACAATTTCATTCATGATGGTGAAACTGTCGGCAGGGGTTTTGAAATTAGACATGTTTGGAGAGGCTTGGTTTAGAAGAAGTAACCGAGTTGACAACCGAAGCGAACGCCCAATCCGTCGCGGGCTTCGAAGCGGTTCAAACGGGATGCAAAAGACGGAAATTTCAGTGAACGCTCGCCTGCATTTACGCCGGGAACATCAAAGTTGACGATATAATCCGATTGTTTCCATTGAAAACCACCAAAAACGTCCAGGCACCACACCTTTTTGACGCGCAGTTGCAATCCGCCGACGGCAGCCATGGTCACAGAACGGCGTTGTTCACGGAAAGAAGCATCGAAACTCCAGTCCCGCTGGTTCGGTTGCTGGTCGGAATAACGATGGGTTTCAGACCGAAACCTGCAGGCGAGTCCTACATAGAACCCATGCGGCCTTTTCCCAGGCGACAGCAGGTAACGGCGCACTTCGGGTATCAGAATCCAACCGGAAGCACGGCGCTGATAGGCCATACCGGATTGTGCGTCGCTGATACGAAACGGGCGGTTCAGTCCGACATATCCACCCGAGAGCTGCAGGCTGTACTTGCCTTTCGCCCGGAAAGTATATTCAGCGGAGAACTGCAGACGTTCCAAGCCCAAGGCAAAAGGATTGGTTTTGACCACTGTGCGTTTATGCAGAAAATCGAGCGGCAAAACAGGGTCTGACGCATTGGCGGATTGGCTCAACCCCAGGGCCAATAAGTAGATACACAAAGACAAAGGCTTGATTTTCATCTGTTGATTGCTTGAGCGGCTGCCGGTGGAATGCTGAATAATTGACCGGTTCAACAAGAATACAACGCCTGAATGGCACTGCGGGCCCTGCTCAACCTGCGTAAACGAAAAAAGACCGGCATATAGCCAGTCTTTTCTTTCAGTTTTTGGATTGTATTACGCTTCTGCAGGAACTACAGAAACGAATGAACGGTTGTTCGCGCCTTTGTGGAACTTCACAACACCATTGCTCAGTGCGAAGAGCGTATGATCTTTGCCAAGACCTACGTTCTGACCGGGATGGTGCTTGGTGCCGCGCTGGCGAACGATGATATTACCGGAAATCACCTGCTGACCGCCAAAGATTTTTACACCGAGGCGTTTGCTATGCGATTCGCGGCCGTTCTTACTACTACCTGCTCCTTTTTTATGTGCCATTTCGTTGGATGATTTACTGTGTTAGGCCTGGATAGATTCGATGCGGATACGGGTAAACTGCTGGCGATGGCCGCGCTTTACTGCGTAACCTTTGCGGCGCTTCTTCTTGAAGATCAACACCTTATCGCCTTTTACATGGCTCAGGACCGTGGCTTTAACGCTGCTGCCTTCCAGTACCGGCATGCCCACGCGGGTATTGCCGTTGTTGTCTACCAGAAGTACACGATCAAATGCTACCGTATCACCTTCTTCAGCGGCGAGCCTGTGCACGAAAATCGATTGCTGCTCTTCCACCTTGAACTGCTTGCCGGCTATTTCTACTACTGCGTACATGTCTGAAAAATGAGGGCGCAATATTAGGCAATGTTTGCCAAATAACAAAGTGTTGGCGGGAAACAACTGCGCAGCCATCTTGCTGTGCACTTTGCATGACAACCCTTGCGCCGGATTCCGCAATCAAAAGTAGTGCTTTCGCAGCTGAAAAACGCAGCAATATGGGTTATAACGTACCAAAAGTGTAGCCTTTGCCGTTCATTACCAAAGTACAGCCCGACCGGGTGTGGATACATTCATCCGGCCCTTTCTGTCTGTCCGCCTTATTTTTGAAGCATCCATGAACCGGTACACCGGAATATTTTTCCTAACACTGCTGCATGTTGCCAATGGGCTGCAGGCGCAGGATACGATCAACCGCATCGACCCGATCGGCATTCAGGTAATCTATGAACCGAACCTGCGGGATGCGCGCAAAATTGAACATACCCCCGAAACCGAACGCCGGCGTTTCGATCCGCCCCTGCTGGAATATTCGGTGCTGCAATCGCAATGGAATGCGCGGCGCGTGGTAAAAGTTCCGCCTCCCTCCCGCATCCGCTCGGGCGCCGACAGCGTGGGCAATGCCAATTATGCCCGCGCAGGTTATGGCCTCTACAATTTCAAGAACGCGGAAATCAGCCTGTCGAACCGGCCGAACGACAAATACGCTTACAACGTAAGCCTGAACCATCTCAGCGCCGACCAGACCGGCAGCAGCCGCGATTTTGCGGATAACAGCCTGCGCCTGGGCGGAAGCCGTTTCTACAAACGCTCCAGCTTTACCGGTTCTTTCGGATACAACCGCAACATGCTGAAGTATTATGGCAAAGACAGCGGTTACACCGAAGCCGGTCTCCCTTCGCGCAAGCTGATGGAGAACTGGCAATTCGGCGCCGTTTTCGAAACCCAGGAATCGGGCAAGAAACCCGGTTTCAAGGTTGGGCTCCAATACGAAAACTTCAATACTAACCTGTTCCAGACAGAATCTGAAATCAGCCTGCAAGGCGGCTGGCGGGCTAAAATCCAGAAACAGTTGTTTTTCGGCGATATCGCGGTGACCAATCTGCAATACCGGCAAAAGGCCGCCAACAACGCCCCCGACCAGGTATTCATCGATATCAATCCGTCTTACCGCTTCACCCAAAAGAATATCCTCATCACTGCCGGAGCGCGCTCAACGGTATTGCTTCCCGGAAAAAACAAATCGGAATTCTACATCAATCCTGTGCTGAATGCAGAATACGAAGCCATTCCCGGTGCGGTGAAGGTGTTTGGCGGCATCGGTGGTGGCTTGCAGCGCAATTCGCTGCGCAGGCTGAACGCCATCAATCCGTTCCTTTTTGACAGTATCGAGGTGCGCCAGACCTACGAAGCATTCTCTGCGTATATCGGGGCCAAGGGCAAAATCAGCAATAACAGCGAATTCGTGTTCGATATTACGCACCGCAGCATGAACAACCTGCCGCTGTTCATCAACGCAGGCGATTCACTGAACAGCTTCATTCCCCGCTACGATAATCTTGGCATACTGACCCTGCATCCGGAATTCCGTTTGGGCGTAGGCGAAAAGTTCAAGCTGGCGCTGGGCGGCAAATTTCATGCGTACGGAAATCCGGAAACTGAACTGCGTGCCTGGCAGCTTCCAACCGCAGAGTTCACCCTGCAAGGCAGTTACATGATCGGCAGCAAGCTCCGCATGGCGGCGCTGATAACCGGAATGAACAACCGTCCGCAGCGCGAAGTGGGCGGAGCAACCAACCTGAGCGTGCCCGGATTCATCGACGCAAACCTGATGAGCGAATATTTTCTCAGCGATCGTTTCCGTATCTGGCTAAACCTTTCTAATCTTGCAACCAATCAATACCAGCTATGGTACCGCTATCCGCGCTATGGATTCACAGCGCTGGGCGGCCTGGCGGTATCCTTCTAATACCGTAGCATGAACGAAGGGCTTGAAAACAACAAAACAATGGCTCCCCTGTCCTCTTATTTAGAGGAGTTGCTCGGCGCGCATGAATGCGTCTGTATTCCCGGCTTGGGTGGTTTTCTGCGCCGTGAACACACCGCTGCCTTCAATCGCTTTACCGGGAAACTGCTCCCTGATCATACCACGGTTTTCTTCAACGAAGCCCTCAAGAACGACGATGGCTTGCTGGGCAATCTGATCGCCAACAGGCTGCAGATTTCCTATAACGAAGCCGCGCAATTGATTCGCAGCGAAGTGAAACAATTGCAGGAAACCTTCAGCGACCACAAACAGCACCCTTTCGGCAATCTGGGAATCTTCTTCTGTAACCAGGATGGCCGTTTGTTTTTTATCCCGTCTACCAGTCTGAACCTGCATGTGGCAGCTTTCGGGCTCATGGAAGTTCAGTTGCGCAAGGTGGCTGCAGAAAAGCCGCAAACGGCAAGCGTGCCTCCCATTCCAATCAAAACGGAGGAAAAACCAACACCGCGCCCGGCTGAAGTTGTGGAAGCTCAGGTATTGGAAGCAGAAGCTCCGGCCACAGTAACCCGCTTCAGGGTATGGAAAGTCGCTGCAGCATTGGCCTTGATGACGCTTGGCGGCGCCCTGGTATTGAAACTGAGCCATCAGTTCGGTCAGTCAGCCAAACAGCAGCAAGCGGAGGTGGTTTCAGTGCGTACCGAACCGAAAGCCGAACTTCCGGTGCCGGCACCTGTTGAAAAAACTGCTCCTGTTGTACAGGAAGTGCAGGCCGCAAAGCAAGCTGCAAATCTCAGCCGCTTCGACGGCGCTTACCAGATCAATGGCGGTTTATTTTTAAGTGAAAAGACTGCCGGTTTTGCTGCCAAAGCATTTGCCGATGCCGGTTATACGCCCAAAATTCACAAACCTGAAAACAGTACGCTATACCGCCTGATTGTTACCACTGCAACAGATGAAGCTGCGGCTCGCATCATGATAGACAGCCTGCGGGTTCAGATACAGGCCCATTACAGCACCGAACCCAGTCTTTTACCTTTCACGCATGAAGCGTATTAAACCGATATGACCAAGTCACCCCGGGAACAAAAGAACGAAATCACAGCCATGGCCGGATCAGTGATGATCACCGGCTTGCTGCTGTTCGTCATGACCCTGATCGGATTTACAACACCGATTCCTCCTTTCCCACCTGAACCGGGCGGACTGGAAATCGCGTTGGGCGAGGCATACATGGGCGGACCGGAAGATGTGGCTGCCCGTTTGGGCGGAGAAGTAAGCGACCCTGCCAGTGCTCCGACCGGTGGTGGCGACGATGTGGTAACACAGGATGATCCGGAGCCGACGGTAGTCCTCCCTCCTATCAATCCGCCGAAACGCGACCGTCCGGCTGAAGTGGTGAACAACGACAAACCGGTACAGCCACAAAAACCGACAACCGATTTGCCGACCATCAACCGCCAGCGCGGCAACGGGCAAAGTGGCGTGGAAAATGGCGACCCGAATGGTACAGGCACCCAGGGCCGCGGCGATGGCCTTGTACGAGGCAACCAGGGCGATCCGAATGGCACGGGCCAATCAACTACAGGCGGCCTTAACCCTGGCACGGGCGGAGGCCTGATTGGCGGACACAGCTTCCGCGGCACTCGGCCGAGCGTAGGCATTCGAACCATTCAATCGAATGGAGAAGGCGATATCAAAGTACAGATCAAAATTGATTGCAACGGTCGTGTGGCCGAGATTCAGGATACCGATGTACGCGGCAGCACGTATTCTGCCGAAGATCAGGACGAGGTTGCCCGGATGTTGATCCGCAACCTCAAATTCACTGAACTTCCCCAAGGCGATTGTCCGCAAGTCGGCATCATCACTTTCAAACTCAAGCGCAGTTTGTAGGTTACATTTAAGTACTTACAACTGAGCTTTTTCGGGCTGAAATACGCGTCCGGACTGCATTTCGTTTGTTAAGTTGCTGTCAAGGCCCCTATTTTCGCCACAATGTTTCTTTCGTACGACGAGGTCATTGAGTTTCTCTTCTCCCGTCTGCCTGTGTACCAACATCAGGGCGCTTCTGCGTACAAGAAAGATTTAACCAATACACTGCTTTTATCCGAAGCCCTCGACCGTCCGGAAAACAAGTTCAAATCCATCCACATAGCCGGTACCAACGGGAAAGGCTCTGTATCCAGTATGCTGTCCTCGGTCTTGCTCGCCCAAGGGTATAAAACCGGACTGTATACTTCGCCACATCTGAAGGATTTCCGCGAGCGGATGCGCATCGATAGCAAGATGATTCCGGAAGGGTTTGTGATGGATTTCGTGAACATGCACCTCGATCTGATCGACCGCATCCAACCTTCCTTTTTTGAACTCACAGTGGCCATGGCCTTCGATTGGTTTGCAAAGGAACAGGTGGATTTCGGGGTGATCGAAGTGGGCATGGGTGGCAGATTGGATTCAACCAATATCATCACCCCGATGCTAGGTGTCATAACCAATATCGGTTGGGACCATGCCGACATGCTCGGAGATACACTGGAGAAGATTGCCTTCGAAAAAGCAGGCATCATCAAACCCGGGGTACCCTGTATTTTAGGTGAATGGGATGATATCACCGGGCCGGTGTTTCAATACGCCGCCAATGAGCGCGGCGCACCGCTGCATATCGCAACCCGCAACCCCGAATGGTGGGCCAAAACTTTCCAGGGCTCCATGAAAGGCCAGTACCAACAAAAGAACATGCGCACAGTATGGGAAGCCATACGCGGTTTGCAATCATTGGGTGTGGAGATTGACGACGAAGTAGTTGCTTACGCCCTGAACAATGTGCAGGAATTGAGCGGTTTGCGCGGTCGCTGGGAGTACCTGGACAAGGGCAATCCTCCGCTGATCGTGGATACCGGGCATAACGAGCCGGGCATTCGGCTGGTGCTTGAACAACTTAAAGATATTCCCCACAACCATTTGCATATCATCCTTGGCTTTGTGAAGGAAAAAGACCTGGAAAGGATTCTTCCCTTGTTTCCTAAAGATGCGAGTTACTATTTCTGCAAGCCGGGGGTCGTGCGGGGGCTGGATGCCGAAACACTGCGCTTGCAAGCGGGTGCCTGCGGACTGTTCGGAGATGCCTTTGTCAGCGCACCTGAAGCCCTTGCCGCCGCGCGTTCAAGAGCACAAGCCGGCGACGTCATCTTCGGAGGTGGCAGCACCTTCGTAGTGGCAGACCTGATCTGACGAATCATATTTTCAGCAGTCCATAAAAAAAGCGCCATCCCGAAAGATGGCGCTTTTCTATTGGCGGTCTGAATGCAATCAGGCGAGACCGGCTTCACGCGGAGCCGCAGCCTTGATTTCTTCGTTCACACCGGATGCATAGGTTTCGAAGTTCTCGTTGAACAGACGAGCCAAATGATTGGCTTTCTGGTCGTAAGCACCTTTGTCATCCCAGGTGTTGCGCGGGTCGAGCAGTTCTGAAGGAACGCCGGGGCAGCTCAGCGGCATACTCACACCGAAAACAGGATGCTCTTTGTATTCAACAGTCTCCAGTTCGTCGTTCAAGGCAGCGGTAATCATGGCACGTGTATAGGAAAGCTTCATACGCGAGCCCACGCCATAAGGTCCGCCGGTCCAGCCGGTGTTCACCAACCACACACGGATGTGCGGGTGCGCGTGGAGTTTTTCACCGAGCTTCATGGCATACTTGCCGGGATGCAGGGGAAGGAAAGCCTTGCCGAAACAAGCGGAGAAGGTTGCCTGTGGTTCGGTAACACCGGCTTCAGTACCTGCTACTTTGGCAGTGTATCCGCTGATGAAGTGGTACATGGCCTGGCCGGGCGTCAGGCGGCTGATTGGAGGCAATACACCAAAAGCATCTGCCGTCAGGAAGAAAATATTCTTGGGGGTTTTGCCCACACTGGGAACGGCCGCATTGTCGATATACTCGATCGGATATGCCACACGGGTATTTTCAGTTACCGATACGTCATCATAATCCACTGAATCGGTACCGGGCTTGAAGCGTACGTTTTCAACCAGGGCGCCGTGGCGGATTGCGTTCCATATCTGGGGTTCTTTTTCTTCGGTGAGATTCACGCACTTGGCGTAGCAACCACCTTCGAAGTTGAATACATCGTCTTCTGCCCAGCCATGCTCGTCGTCTCCAATCAGCTTGCGGTTCGGGTCGGCGCTGAGGGTGGTTTTGCCGGTACCTGACAAACCGAAGAAGATGGCGGTATCGCCGCGTTCTCCAATATTGGCAGAACAATGCATGCTCAAGGTATCGCGCTCCTGTGGCAGGATGTAGTTAGCAACGGTGAAGATGCTCTTCTTGATTTCGCCGGTATAGCCGGAACCGCCAATCAGAATGATCTTCTTGCTGAAGTCGATCATGGTAAAGTTGTGCTGACGGGTTCCGTCAACAGCTGCATCGGCGCGGAAAGAAGGTGCAGCGAGGATCAGCCACTCAGCGGGCATATGGGGCACTTCTTCTGCAGTAGGACGCAGGAAAAGGTGCTTGGCGAACAGGTTCTGATAGGCGCTTTCAGTTACCACGTCGATATTCAGACGGTAACGCGGGTCGGCACAAGCATAGGCTTTGCGCATGAAGAGCGTTTTGCCTTCCAGGTGGGCAATTACCTTGTTCAGCAGGCTGTCGAATTTCTCGGGCGCGAAAGGCTGGTTCACAGAACCCCACCATACTGTTTCCTCGGTTTTGGCATCGCGCACCACAAACTTGTCTTTGGGTGAACGACCGGTGAATTCGCCCGTGTCGGCTGCGAGTGCGCCGGTATCGGTCAGTTTACCTTCACCGCGCTCCAGCGCCACTTCCACCAGCTGATCGGTGCTCAGGTTTTCGTAAACCTTGCCCGCCTTGTCTTTCAGACGGCCGATAATCTCTGCGTTTGTCATCATTACAGGATGTTTTGAAAAGAACTGCAAATTTACAGGATATTCGCTTGCGGAAACCTGCATTTCCTTACCGCATGGTGCAAATCAATTTTCGCATTCCCTTTCTTACGCATTCCATTCATATTCTGTTTGTTGCGTTGCTGCAAACGCCCTCGGTGCATGCCCAGCGCTACCACTTTCAACCGGCGCGTGAGTGGGCCATCGGTGGTATTGGCCTCGTCCATGCCGGTGTAAACATCCCCATTGCCCGCTCCACGCAACCGCTCCCTCAGATTTCACCGGCACCCAGGCACAGCCTGAATTATACATACCGGCCACAGGTTGCCCATTGGAGCGACGGTCTCATTGCGGCCGGGGCCATCATGATCCCTGCAGCTGTATTCAGCAACATGGATGTGAAAGCCGGCACCCAGGCCATGGCTGTTTGCGCACAGTCTATGCTCATGAACCTGAACATCACTAAAACCCTCAAGCACAGCATACGCCGGCCACGCCCGCTGGTGTTTGCTAGCGGCACACCGCCCGACCTCGTGTACGCCACGGATGCGCGCCTCTCCTTCCCTTCCGGTCATGCTTCCACGGCCTTTTGTATGGCTACCTCGCTGAGCCTGGCCCTGCGCACCTACGAAGTCAATCCTTCCACCCGGCATTGGATTACCGGCGGCGCCTTCGCCCTGGCCGGAACCACAGCCGTGCTGCGTGTTGTGGCTGGGAAACACTATCCGGGCGATGTGCTGGCCGGCGCAGCCCTTGGCACCGGAATTGCATTACTCAATCATTATCTCCATGTTCAGCGCTAAACCACTCCTATCCTTTCTTTGTTCCCTCTGTGTATTGGCATCCTGCTCGCAAGGGCAATCCGGCGCCGATACCGCGAAAAAAAACGTACCAATATCCATGCAACAAGATACCACTGCTACCGATTCCGCCGTTTTTGCAGGCGGCTGTTTCTGGTGCCTCGACGCCGTTTTCCGCAACCTGCAAGGGGTGAAAGATGTCGTTTCGGGATACAGCAACGGAACGGTGAAGAATCCAACCTACAAAGAAGTTTGCACCGGCCGAACCGGGCATGCGGAAGTAGTGAAAGTGTTGTACAATCCAGCCTTGACCTCCTATGCCGATCTGCTGGAAATATTCTGGCGCATCCACGACCCGACACAACTAAACCGCCAGGGTGAAGATGTCGGAACCCAATACCGCAGCGGTATCTATTTCATGAACGACAGCCAGCGGGTGCAGGCCGAAGCAAGCCGCAATGCCTTGCAGGAAGCGGGTGTATACGACGGACAAATTGTCACCGAAATCGTTGCGTTGGAGCGTTTCTATCCGGCTGAAGAATACCACCAGGATTATTTCAGGCAGAACCCTTCAAATCCTTACTGCCAGTATGTGGTGGGCGAAAAGGTGAACAAGTTCAAGAAGCTGTTTCGCGAGAAACTGCGCGAACAGCCATTGATGAAGCCGGCTGCTGAATAAGCAGCATCACCCTTTGGTTTTGTAACCCAACTGTTGCAGGTAGGCGCGCACCTTGTCGAGCAGGTCTCCCTGGATGAGGATTTCACCATCTTTGGCTGATCCTCCTACCCCGCAGTGCTGCTTCAGTTTCTTTTCCAGTGCCTGCAGATCGGCGCGGCAGCCGATAAATTCCTTCACAACGACGGCCGGTTTCCCATTCCGCACTTCCCGGCGCACATAGAGCTTCTGTTCTGCCGGCGGAAGCGTTTCGGGTTCCTGTTCTGCATCCCCGCCGTAACTATAATCCGGATTGGTGCTGAATACGATAC
>CANHTS010000027.1 GCA_947463435.1 Flavobacteriales bacterium
AGAAGCTGCAGCAGCCTACGACAAGGTTGCCACGGTGTATTCCTATGATATCCTGGCCGACAACGCGTTGTACCGCCTTGGTATGATTGCCTTGGAAAAGCTCGGCGACGAGAAGCGGGCCATGAAAGCCTTCGAAACCCTCATCCTCCAGCATACCGGCAGCCTCTTTGTGGTCGATGCCCGCAAACATTACCGCCGCCTCCGCGGCGATGCGCCGGGAGAGCCGGCCTTCTGAGCCAGCGGCCCTTGCGGCCGCCTACCGCAGGCATAAAAAAGCCGGTGGTTTCCCACCGGCTTGCAATTCGATGACTGCTATTTCGGTTCAGCCTACGTAAAGCAACTCCCGGTACTTGGGCAGCTGCCATTCGTTGTCGTCAACGAGCTGCTCGAGGGCATCGGCAGACTCGCGGATCTTGTCGAACAAGGGCTTCACCTTGTCACAATATGCCAGGGCCTTCTTGTGGGCATCGCTCAGCTTGTTCGCTTTTGCACGCTCGTCGGTCATGCGGTTGTTGTTCTCGTACAAGGCGTTGATATGCTTGCTAATCTCAGCAATGAGGTCCAACTGGGCTTTCACCGAAGTCTTGGGTTGGCCTATGTTGAGCAGTGAAGCCACATTGTCTGCCAGCTTTTTCTGGTAATTGACGGCCGACGGGATAATGGAATTCTGCACCATTTCGTTCAGGATGCGCCCTTCAATCTGCAAACGCAGGGTATAGGTCTCGAGCCTGATCTCGGTGCGCGCCTCCAGCTCCTTGCGCGTGAAAATGCCGTTCTTTACGAACAGGTCTACGGTGCTGTCGCTCAAGAAGGCATCGAGTGCATGGGGAGTAGTCTTGATATTGCTCAGTCCGCGACGCTTGGCTTCCTTCACCCAGGCATCGCTGTAACCATTGCCTCCGAACAGAATGCTTTTGCTCGATTTGATGTAGCCGCGGAGGATATCGCTGATCACATTTTCCAGTTTGGCACCTTTTTTCTTCATCCCTGCATCCACTTCGGCACGGAAAGCCTTCAGCTGGTTGCCTACGATGGTGTTCAAGGCTATCATATTCGCTGCACAGTTATCGCTCGAGCCTACAGCGCGGAATTCAAACTTGTTGCCGGTAAAGGCAAAAGGTGAAGTGCGGTTGCGGTCGGTATTGTCGAGCAGGATTTCAGGGATATTGGCAATGGTAATACTCTTCTTGCCGTCCTGGCGCTTGCCTGAAGCTTTGTTTTCAAAGTCTTCCAGCACATTGCTGAGGGTGTCTCCGGCAAAGATGCTCATGATGGCCGGAGGGGCTTCGTTGGCACCCAGGCGGTGGTCGTTGCCGGCGCTGGCGATGGAAGCGCGCAACAGATCAGCATGGTCGTAAACCGCCTTGATGGTATTGATGAAGAAGGTAAGGAACTGCAGGTTCTTCTCGGGTGTTGCGCCGGGAGAAAGCACATTTACACCGGTATCGGTGATGATGCTCCAGTTGTTGTGCTTGCCCGATCCGTTGATGCCCTTGAAAGGCTTCTCGTGGAGGAGCACCTTCAGTCCGTGGCGGTCGGCTACGGCGTTCATCACATCCATCAGGAGCGAGTTATGGTCAACGGCGAGGTTTACTTCCTCAAACTGCGGCGCACATTCGTACTGAGCCGGAGCCACTTCGTTGTGACGGGTTTTGAGGGGAATACCGAGGCGGTGGGCTTCGATTTCAAAATCGTTCATGAAGGCCAGCACGCGGTTCGGGATGCTGCCGAAGTAATGGTCTTCGAGCTGCTGGCCTTTGGCAGGCGAATGTCCGAGCAGGGTGCGACCGGCGTACATCAGGTCGGGGCGCTGCTGGAAGAGTTCGGCATCCACCAGGAAATATTCCTGTTCAATACCCAGCGACACGTTGCAGTCTTTTACATTGCTGTCGAAAAGCTGAGCTACTTCGGTAGCTGCTTCGCGCACAAAGGCCACAGCCTTGAGCAAGGGCGCTTTGTAGTCGAGTGCTTCGCCGGTATAGCTTACGAAGATGGTCGGGATGCAGAGGGTTTTGCAACCGGCCTTTTCGATGATGAAGGCGGGTGAACTTGGATCCCATGCGGTGTATCCGCGTGCTTCGAAGGTATTGCGGATACCTCCGCTGGGGAAGCTGCTCGCATCGGGTTCCTGCTGTACAAGGGCTTTGCCGCTGAAGCGCTCCACACCGCGGTCTGATGCGATGGGTTCGAAGAACGAATCGTGCTTTTCAGCGGTAGTGCCGCGCAGGGGCTGGAACCAGTGGGTGTAATGGGTGGCACCGCGCTCCATGGCCCATTGCTGCATACCGAGCGCAATCTGGTCGGCCATGTCGCGGTCGATTGACTTGCCGAAACGGGCTGCATCGTCAATCGCTTTGAGCGCCTCTTTGCTGAGGTATTGTTTCATGGCCTCGGGGCCAAAAACGCATTCGCCGAAGTAGGCTGAGATGGGAGTTTCGGCTATAGAGCCGTTGTCTTTTTTCCGGGAGGGGACGGTTTTGTTGCTGCCTGGCATAATGGGATGCAAAAATATCGTGCGAAAAGGCATAATCGGGCGGAGGCGTGTGCATTTTTTTAACAGTCAGCACACATTCGCGCACGTGAGACAGCCTATGGACTGAAAAACCACAAGTTGCACCGGCTCCGGAGTTATCATCCGGTCCTTGCTTACAGCAAAAGCTTGCCGGGTTCGCGCAGGGGAAGCCGCGTTTCCCCTGGCTTGAAACCGTTGAAAGCAGGTTCGCAAATGAGATAAGGAATGCCTTGTTGGCTGAAGCTGGCGCCGGGCGATTGCGGCGGCAGTTCAACCGCAGCAGCGATGTGCTCCTGGCTTTCGTTGTAGAGCAACTGGCCTTTGATCCGGAAGGCATCGCGGGCCAGGCTGAGAAAGAGCACTGCCTTGTCTTCGCAGTCGGCATAGGCAGCAGCCAGCGTTTGCTCCGGAAAATTGTGCTTGTCGAACGGCAGGTAATCGCGGTCGCGGCGGTAGCTGAAGCCCTGCTGCACGAAACTGAGCAAGAGGTGCAGCTGTTGCATGCGGGTCATTCCGCCGGCCCAGCGACGCAGGCTGTCTGACGCCATGCGCCGTGCCTCCGGGCTGAGCGCGCTCTGCACAAAAAGCGGCCCGAGGCTGATTACAGGCAGGTCGTCGAGATAGGCAACCCAATGTTTGCGGTAAGGCAGCGACAGCGCGTATTCGCGGTTGCCGTGTACAAAACGTATGCTCCGCCAGGCCTGGGCTGTTCCAAGCCGGGGTGCTGAACCGGGACGCATGAACACAGCCTGCGCCAGGGTTTGCGGCTCCTTCGGACTCAGAAAAATCCTTTCGCTGCCGCGCCAGGGCCCGCTGATGGTATGGAACAAGGTATAGCGCTTGCCCATCCAGGGAACGAACAGGGTGCCTTCGGTCATGAAGGCGAGGCGCAGATAAACCCGGGGCTGCCCCGAGGCGAAACCGAGAATGGCATCGTAACCGGCCTGCCGCAGTAAAAACCAACTCATCAGCACTGCGTCCTGGGTGTTTCCCTGGCATTGCAATGCCAAAGAACGCAGTACCAGGGCCGCGGCATAATCGTCGAGCTGCCAGTCGCTTTTGAGTTGTTCGAGCCGGGCGGGAAGGCCGGCGGCCAAACCCCATTGTTCCAGCCTTGCGTCAAATTTCAGGTGGTCAGCACTTTCCGGAAGCACAGGAGCGCGCAGCCAGGATGCCGGCACGTCGAAGCCTGCATCGTTCCCGTAGAAAGCAACCTGTACGGGCATAGCCTGCATTCCCGCTCCGAAGAGGAAAGCGCAGAACAGGAAGCAGCTATGGCGGTACAGGGGTTTCATTCCTTCTTAGAACTCTGCGAACGGCGGGATTATTGTATTTTCGCGCCCAGAAAGATCCACCATGAGAGAAATCCAGTTCCGTGAAGCCCTCCGCGAAGCCATGAATGAAGAGATGCGCCGCGATGAACGCGTGTTCCTGCTCGGCGAAGAGGTAGCTGAATACAACGGTGCCTATAAAGTGAGCCAGGGCATGCTGGCAGAATTTGGTCCGCGCCGCGTGATCGACACGCCCATCGCCGAACTCGGCTTCGCCGGTATCGCCGTAGGTGCTGCCATGAACGGTCTGCGCCCCATCTGCGAATTCATGACCTTCAACTTCTCCCTCGTGGCGATCGATCAGGTGATCAACAGCGCGGCCAAGATGAACAGCATGAGCGCCGGACAGTTCACCTGCCCGATGGTTTTCCGCGGCCCCACCGGCAGCGCAGGCCAGCTCGGCGCACAACACAGCCAGAACTTCGAAAACTGGTATGCCAATACGCCCGGCCTGAAAGTGGTGGTTCCTTCCAATCCGCACGACGCAAAAGGCCTGCTGAAATCTGCCATCCGCGACGAAAATCCCGTCATCTTCATGGAAAGCGAACAGATGTACGGTCTGAAAGGCGAAGTGCCTGAAGAAGAATACCTGCTTCCGATCGGCAAGGCGCATATCGCCAAAGCCGGCAGCGATGTCACCCTCGTTTCATTCGGCAAGATGATGCTGCGTGCTTACGATGCCTTAGCTGAACTGGAAAAAGACGGCATCAGCGTAGAACTGATCGACCTCCGTTCGGTGCGCCCGATCGATTACGATACCGTTATCAACAGCGTGAAAAAGACCAACCGCCTGGTTATCCTCGAGGAAGCCTGGCCGCTGGCAAGCATCAGCAGCGAACTTGGCTATATGGTGCAGCGCCGCGCCTTCGATTACCTCGATGCGCCCGTGCAACGCGTTACCAGCCAGGATGTTCCCCTGCCTTACGCCGCCACCCTCGTGGAAGCTTACTTGCCTTCTGTTGCCAGCACAGTGCAGGCCGTGAAGTCGGTTTGCTACCGCCTCTGATCGCGGGATGGACAGCGCTGCCTGGCTGTTTCCGATCGTCCTTTTCTTCATCGAAATCATAGGGACCGTGGGTGCTTTTGGCTCCAGCCTCTTGTTGGTGCCAATAGCCGGACTCTTTTTCCCCTTCCGACAGGTGCTCCTCCTCACCGCCTGGCTGCATGTGGTGAGTAACCTCAGCAAGATTTTCCTCTTTCGGGAAGGCTTGAACCGCTTCCTGCTCTGGAACATGGGTTTACCCTCGATCATCGGTGTGGTGGCCGGCGCCTTTCTTTCTGTTTATGTGAATGATTTGTGGGCAGGCATCCTGCTCGGCATTTTTCTCATTGTCTTTTCCGTCTGGATGTTGCGCAACCCGGAATGGAAGCTGGAAAGCGGCCGTTTCAATGCCGTGGCCGGCGGTGCCATTGCCGGATTCACTGCCGGATTACTCGGCACCGGCGGCGCCATACGCGGCGTGAGCCTGGCCGCATTCGACCTCAGCAAACAGGTATTTGTAGCCACTTCGGCAGCGATCGATTTCGGTGTCGATTTCAGCCGCCTGTTCATCTACCAAAGCCAGGCCAGCGTGCCCGAAGGCTTCTGGACCTTGTTCCCGCTCATGTTGCTGGCGAGTTATACAGGCACCTGGACCGGCAAACGGATTCTGGAGCGCGTAAGTCAGGAACGCTTCCGGGCAGTGGTGCTCTGGTTGATCCTGCTTACCGGCATCGGGTCGATCAGCGGCGCGATTTACCGGATGAGTGCAGGCTGAAACCCGCGCAGATGTAAGGTTTCTGTCATTCACGACGACCGATTTTGCGGTCCGATTTACTTTCATGAAATTGTCACTGTTTTATAACGCCTATGAGATACATCAGCCTTTTTGCCGTCACAGCCTTGTTGTTTTCCTCCTGCACCGTCATCCGTCAGGGTGAGGTTGGAGTGAAGCGCCGTTTGGGGAAAATCAATAAAACCCAGCTCGATGAAGGACCGAAGATTTTCAATCCTTTCCTTTCCACGATTCTCCGCGTACCCATCCGCACCGAGAACATCGAAGTGAAGCTCAGTCTTCCCTCCAAAGAAGGATTGACCATCATGAGTGAGATTTCCATCCTCTACCACATCAAAAAGAGTGCAGCGGCAGACATCGTGCGCACCATTGGCATGAGTTATGAAAACACCATGATTCTGCCGGTGTTCAGAAGCGCTGCAGCCGATATCACCAGCAAGTTCCTGGCGAAAGACATGCACAGTGGAGAGCGCGGTACCATCGAAAAGGCCATCAAGGAACAAATGATGGACATTCTGGAAGAGCGCGGTTTCGTGATTGAAAATGTGCTCATGAAAGCCATCAACCTGCCGGCCGGCCTTTCCAAAGCCATTGAAGAGAAACTGCAGGCGGAGCAGGATGCCCAGCGGATGGAATTCGTAAAACAACGCGAAAAGGCTGAGGCTGAGCGCCGTGCCATCCAGGCCGACGGCGACAAGACGGCGCAGATCATTGCTGCCGAAGCCCGCGCCAAAACCAATGAAATTGAAGCACAGGGCCGTGCCAACGCGCTGAAGATCGAATCGGAAGCACAGGCCCGCGCCAACCAGCTCATCGCAGGTTCGCTCACTGCCCTGGTATTGCAAGACAAGCAAATCGAAGCCTTCCGCGCCCTGAGCCAGAGCGAAAACGCCAAGGTGATCATCACCGACGGCAAGACTCCGCTGCTCGGTTTACCGGCAACGGGTAAATAAAATCATTACCCTCAGGTTTGAATGCAGAAGGCCGGTTTCAAGACCGGCCTTCTTTATTTTCTGCGAAGTGTTTTTGCATGAAAACCAAAAAAACCTTCGTGGGACACGTATGACAACCTGGGACGATTATACCATGATTATTCGTTTCGGAGTAGCTTAAAGCAGCCAACCATGTTACACGACCAATGCCTTACCTCAGTGGCGGAGATGTACTCAGCACAAATCACTTCACCCGCGCATACCTGCTGTACTTCTGATACTGCGTTCCGGGGTGGTAAATGAAGAAAGCGCTGCCTTCCTTGATGCTTTCGATGATGGGTTCGTTGAGTTCGGTGGGCACGGCCGGGCAACCCCAGCTGCGGCCGATAAAGCCCTGCTGCTGCGCCACATGCTCGCCTACATAATCGGCGGCGTGCATTACAATGCCGCGCTGTTCGGCCTTGTCGTTGATGCCGGGCTCCTGCCCTTTCAGGCGCAGGCTGAGTCCGTGCTGGCCCATGTAAGTGTTGCCGGTTACGAAGAAACCCAGGCTGCTCATGAGGCTGTTCTGCACATTGGAAAATTTGGTGGCGTATTTCTCTCCGCTGTTTCTTCCATGGCTTACCCAGGTATGGAAAGACAAGCAAGTGTCTTTCATGTCGATGATGTACAAGCGGCGGTTGTTGCTGGGCTGGCTGAAATCGACAATGCTGAGATAGCGCGGATTGACAAGCTTCCCTTCCTGCAGCAGCTTACCATAACCGCCCAGGGCGAGGTAAAAGGCATGCATGCTCAGCCCGAGTTTGCCAAGTCCTGTTTTCTCAAACATCACCATCGACTGCATGGCGTCGAAGTTTTCTTCCGCCATACCGGCAACGGTTTCATCCAGGGGTGTGAAAGCAAAGCCGGCGAAGAGTGCCAGCATGGCCATCAGGATTTTACGCATTGTTCTTTTCACTTCAATTATTGTGCCATAGCGCTGTTGTGCGCCTCCCATAAACGCGGCAGGGATTGGTTTATTGCACGGCGAACCCGCCTGAGCGATATCATGCAGGAAAATGCGCGATGCAGCACCCATCTCATCCCCACGAATGGGCCTGCTAACCGTTCTTTGCTCCATGAATCGAAGTTTCTGCTTGTTCTGTGCCATCACACTGGCTGCGGCTTCGTGCGGGAAGAAACCGGAAAGCATCAGCGTTCAAACGGAAAGCATCACCCGGGCGGTGTATGCGTCGGGTATTGTAAAAAGCGCCGGCCAGTACCAGGTTTTCAGCAATACCGCCGGACTGATCAGCCAGTGGTACGTGAAGGAAGGCGACAGCATCCGCGAGGGGCAGCCCTTGTTGTTGCTCGCCAACGACGCTCCGCGCCTGAACGCCGAACTGGCGCGCATCAATGCCGAAAGCAGCAGCGCATCCGCCAATGCCGCACGGCTCGACGACCTGCGCAATCAGGTGGCCCTCGCCCGCCTGCGCCTGAGCAACGATTCGCTCATGCTGGCCCGACAGCAACGGCTTTGGAATCAACAAATCGGCACCCAGGCAGAACTCGATACGCGCCAGCTGGCCTGCGATCAGTCGCGCAAAAGCTTAGCCGCTGCCCTGGCCCGCCTGCAGGATCTGCAAAAACAAACGGCTTTTGCCGAAGCGCGGGGCAATGCCAGCCTGGCGCTGAGCCGTTCGGCCGAGAGCGACCTGGTCGTGAAAAGCAAGGTCAATGGCCGCGTTTTTTCCATCCTCCGCGAACCGGGAGAATTCATCAGCACCCAAACGCCGCTGGCCGTGGCGGGCGATAACAGCGACTGGATCCTGGAACTGCAGATCGATGAATACGATGTGGTAAAAGTGCGGCCGGGCATGGATATCGCCGTGCGGCTCGACTCCTATAAAGACAGTGTTTTCAAGGCACAGCTGCGCAAGGTTTATCCCATCATGAACGAACGCAGCCGCACCTTTACGGCAGAAGCAGTTTTCGTCCAGGCCCCTCCCCTGCTCTATCCCAACCTGAATGTCGAAGCCAATATCGTATTGGAAAAGCGCGACAAGGTCTTGACCATTCCCCGCGAATACCTGAGCGAACAAGGCGAGGTGCTGAAGGAAGACGGCAGCCGGGTGAAAGTTCAAACCGGACTGATGGACTACCGCAAGGTGGAAATCGTTTCCGGACTGAAGGAAGGCGATAAACTGATCCGCCCCTGATGCTGCGGCGCGGGCTGATATCCGGAATCGCCGGTGCCATGCTGATGGCGCGCTGGCGGCAATCGCTCGTGGCGGCTGTCGGGGTGATGTTCAGCATCACGATGTTCGTGACCTTGCTGGGATTCATGACCGGTCTGAACGATCTGCTCGACGGCCTGATCCTCAACCGGAGTCCGCATGTGCGGCTCTACCGCGATATCCGCCCCAGCGCAGAACAGCCCCTGTCGAAAGACCCGCAGTACCGCGGCAGCTATGCCCTCGTGGAGTCGGTGAAGCCCAACGGCAACCGCATGGCCTTGTACAACGGCGGCGCTATCCTGCAAAGCCTGCGGCAAGACCCGCGCGTGCTCGGCGTTGCCCCGAAAATCACGGCCCAGGTATTCTACCAGACCGGCGCCATCGAACTTACCGGACTCATCAACGGCGTAGAACCCGAAGCCGAAAACCGTTTCTTCCACTTCGGTGATTATGTGCGCTCAGGGAAAGCAGAAGACCTTTCCCGGGTTCCCAACAGCATCATACTCGGGAAAGGAGTGGCAGACAAGACCATGGCCCGGGTCGGCGATATCATCCAGGTGCTGACCGTTGCCGGCGACCGGGTGCCGCTCAAGGTGGTGGGCTTCTTCCAATCCGGGCTGATGGACGTCGACAAGGTGCAGAGCTATACCTCGATCGGAACGGCGCGCAAGCTGCTCGGCAAAGACAATCAATACGTGACCGACCTGCAGGTGAAACTGCACGATATCACCGTCGCTCCGGCCCTGGCCAGGGAATATGCCAAGGGCTTCGAAACGGATGCCGAAGATATCCAGACCGCCAATTCACAGTTCGAAACCGGCAGCTCTGTGCGGTCGATCATCTCTTACGCTGTTGGTATCACACTGCTCGTTGTGGCCGGATTCGGCATCTACAATATCCTCAACATGATGATCTATGAAAAGATGGATTCCATCGCCATACTCAAGGCCACCGGCTTTTCGGGCCGCGATGTGAACCGCATCTTCATACTGATTGCGGTGCGAATCGGCGTGGCTGGCGGCGCTGCAGGCCTGCTTACCGGCTATCTGCTCAGCAGCGTCATCGACCAGATTCCCTTCAATACGGCGGCTTTGCCCACGATCAGCACCTATCCCGTCAACTACAACCCCAAGTTTTATATCATCGCCCTCAGCTTTGCCCTCATTACCACGATTTTAGCCGGCTGGTTTCCGGCGCGCAAGGCCAGCAAGGTGGATCCGGTCAGCATCATCCGCGGAAAATGACACAGAACGAAAACCCCATCGTGCTCGAGGCCCGGAAAATCGCCAAGTATTTCCACGACCCGGCCACCATCAAGGTGCTCGACGGCGTGGATATGCAGGTTCGCCGCGGAGAATTCGTTTCCGTTACCGGCAAATCGGGCTGCGGCAAATCGACCTTGTTGTACATCCTCTCCACGATGGATACGGATTATGAAGGCGAGGTGCTGATCGGAGGCCGTTCTGTCAAAGGCATGAAAGAAGCGGATCTGGCGCTGATACGGAACGAGAAGATCGGATTCGTGTTCCAGTTTCACTACCTGCTCAACGAATTTTCCGTTTTGAAGAATGTGATGTTGCCCGCATTGAAACTCGGCAGGCTGCCGGAGAAGGAAATCGAAGCCAAGGCGATGGAAAAGCTGCGCATCCTCGGGATGGACGGGCAGGCGCTGAAGAAAGCCAATCAGCTCTCGGGCGGGCAGAAGCAACGCGTGGCCATCGCCCGGGCCCTGATCAACGACCCGCTCATCATCATGGGCGACGAACCGACGGGCAACCTGGACAAGAAAAACAGCGATACCGTATTCGGCATTTTCCGCTCTCTGGCCAGCGACTTCAACCAGACCCTGCTAGTGGTAACGCACGACCCGGAATTCGCCGCCGGCACCGACCGGATTGTGGAGATGGAAGACGGCAGGATCCTCAACAGCTAAAGCCGGATTCTTCCTCATCAGAATCCCCGGAACACCTTCGCGCTTGTGTGACCTGGGTTCCACAAAGCCCACTTTGGGTATCTTTGTTTTGCAGCATGATTCTATTGGGTTATTTCCTGGCTGCCCTGGTGGGCATTTCACTGGGCCTGATCGGCAGCGGAGGGTCTATCCTCACCGTGCCGATTCTCGTGTACATCATGGGCGTGGATGCTGTCACCGCCACCGCCTATTCCCTGTTCATTGTCGGCGCCACGGCCCTGGTCGGTGGCGTGCAGAACGCTGTGCAGAAGCGGGTTGACTTCAAAACCGTGCTCATCTTTGGCATTCCCTCGATTGCCGCCGTGTACGCCACACGCAAATGGCTGGTCCCTGTGATTCCGGATGAACTCTTCCGCATCGGCAGCCTGATGATCACCAAACCCATCGCGCTCATGCTCCTGTTTGCTGTCGTGATGATCATGGCCTCGGTTTCGATGATCCGCCCGTCGCGCAAACCCGCCAGGGGAGACAGCGATCCCGGCCAGGATCCATTGTCAATAAAAGGGCTGGAAGGCGGTTTGGAACCGGAGCCAAGCGAGCCCATGCGCTACAACTATCCAATGATATTGCTGGAAGGCACTGTGGTAGGCATCCTGACCGGATTGGTCGGCGCCGGCGGAGGCTTTCTCATCATCCCCGCCCTGGTATTGCTGGCGCGCATGCCGATGAAACTCGCCGTGGGAACTTCCCTCTTCATCATCGCTGCCAAATCGCTGCTCGGCTTTACGGGCGATCTGCAAGGCAGTCTGGCGATTGACTGGAAGCTGCTCGGAATTTTCACCGCCGCTTCGGTAGCCGGAATCTTTGCCGGCATCGCTTTGTCGAAACGCATACCCGGCGCCAAACTCAAAACCGGATTCGGCTGGTTTGTACTGGTGATGGGCATTTACATTATCATCAAAGAACTCTTTTTGTGATCACATCGGTCGAATGTGACTTAGCACACAAACAATCCAAACCAACAACAACGAACTTTGCATCATGAACCATACAGCATTGAACGTAGAACAGATTTACACCGGCTGCCTGGCACAAGGCGCCTATTACATCACATCGGGCAAGGACGCCGTGATCATCGATCCGCTCCGCGAAATCCAGCCCTATATCCAACGCCTGGAACGCGACGGCGTCACCCTGAAATACATTTTCGAAACCCATTTCCACGCCGACTTCGTATCGGGCCACCTCGACCTGAGCAAGGCGACCGGTGCGCCGATCGTGTACGGACCAAATGCTGCGCCCGAGTTTGAATGCATCGTGGCAAGCGACGGACAGCTTTTCGAATTCGGAAGCATAAAAATCAAGGTATTGCATACGCCCGGTCATACCATGGAAAGCACCACCTACCTGCTGATCGACGAAAACGGCAAAGACCATTGCATTTTCTCGGGCGATACGCTTTTCATCGGTGATGTGGGCCGCCCGGACCTGGCGCAGAAAGCGGCATCTATGACCCAGGAGCAGCTCGCCGGAACGCTCTTCCACAGTCTCCGCAACAAGATCATGACCCTGGCCGACGATGTGATCGTGTATCCCGCCCACGGTGCCGGCAGCGCCTGCGGCAAGAACATGAGCAAGGAAACGGTTTCGACCATCGGGCAACAAAAGGCTGAAAACTACGCCCTGCGCGCCAACATGACCGAACAGGAATTTATCCAGGAGGTTACGGATGGTCTGCTGCCTCCGCCTGCATACTTCGGTATGAACGTGGCCATGAATAAGAAAGGTTATGCCAGCTTCAACGAAGTGCTCAACCAGGGCATGCGCGCCCTTACACCCGAAGCGTTTGAAGCAGCTGCTGAAGAAACCGGCGCGCTGATTCTCGACACACGCGCCGCCGCTGAATTCCACCGCGGCTTTGTACCCCAGAGCGTGAACATCGGCCTCAAAGGCGATTTTGCTCCCTGGGTAGGCGCCATGATCGGCGACGTAAACCAGCCCATCCTGCTCGTAACCGATACCGGCAGCGAGGAAGAAGCCGTAACACGTCTCAGCCGCGTTGGCTTCGACAATGTACTGGGCCATCTGGCGGGCGGTTTCGCTGCCTGGATGCAGGCCGGTAAGGAAATGGATACCGTTCACCGCATCACTGCCGATGAGTTCGCCGCGAAATTCGACAAGGCCAACAGTGTGGTAGTAGACGTGCGGAAGGAAAGCGAATACGCTGCTGAGCATGTGGAAGATGCGTACAGCAAACCCCTTGCCTTCATCAACCAATGGGTGCGCGATCTCGATCCGAAGCAGCATTTCTTCCTGCACTGTGCCGGTGGCTACCGCAGCATGATTGCAGCTTCTATCCTGCAGGCACGCGGCTACCGCAACTTCAGCGAAGTGGAAGGCGGCTTTGGAGCCATCAGCAAAACCGAAGTGCCCAAAACCGATTTCATTTGCCAAAGCAAGGTGATGAAGGCCTGAGCGGCTAAAAACACATACCACCAAAAAAGGCCCGGTTTAAAGCCGGGCTTTTTTTATTTTTCAGGATCCCAACTTCATGACTTAGCACCGTGGTCGGATCGCTTATTTTGTTATTTTCGTTGGGCATGTGCAAGCTGATCCCCCCACACCGGCTGCTGCTGATTTCGTTATTGGTGCTGAACAGTCTGGCCCTTACTGCTCAAATCGACGCGAAAGTCAATTACAAACAAGCACGCACCCTCGGACCCAAATTCGCATTGTCGCGGTTTGGGGAAACGTTCACCCACCTGGTCGGATTGAACGATGAGAAGCCCTATGCGATAGCTCCCGACTATACGTTTCTGGAACGCGAAGTAGATACCAGTGTTTGGATAACGGAAGGCATGAAAGCACGGTTCAAGATTTGGCACCGCGATTCGAGCCTTACGCTGAACCGCGTTTATCACGTCTGGCGGCAAGGTGATACGGCGGTGGAGATACATTGTGACGGACGGAAGCGCATCTATGAACCCTTCATGCGCAACGAATACGACTCGGCCAGTATGGTCCAACGCCGTAACACCCTGCAGGAGCGGCTTCCGGATGGCAGTTTGCGCATCAGCACCATCCAGCAGGATGCGAACGGAAAAAGATTCATCTGGCGGCCTTTGCAGCGGGAACTGTCATGTTACAGGCGGCGCAGATCGACCAGATCCGCATTGTCAATCTATCCAAACTGTTCCGCACCAAAGGAGGCAAATTTCTCTACGATTTCGCCTGGGGAACGGCGGGTGTGCTGACACAGCTCGGCTTACTGGTGGGTGCATTGGTGCTGGTGAGCGGGGGTTAAAGGCTGGTGGAGGATTGAAGAATTGAAGGGCGACCGCGAGGGTCGCCGATACGGGTATGTGACTACGGTTACAGACACGGGGCGCCTGGATGCCTGAACTTTGCGGTAGCTTTAGGAAAAACGCTTGCCGCTATGAACGCCTTTCAAAAACCATTTTATTTGTTCTTGCTGCTCGGCAGCCTATTCGGTGCCAGCCAGGCCGGCTGCCAACAAGTGCGCAACGGCCGCGAAACACAGGCCCCGGCAACAAAACAATCTTCAACCCAACCTGAACAAACAAAAACACCTATACCCATGAAAACCATCATCGTAGACGTACGCACACCAGAAGAATGGCAATTCGACGGCCATGCGCCCTGCAGTGTGAACTATCCGCTCGGTCCGGAATTCGCCGCCAAAGTCGACAGCCTCAAAGCCTATGACAAAGTCGTGCTCGTATGCCGCAGCGGTGCCCGCGCCGGCAGCGCCAAAGCCTTGCTCGAAAGCGCAGGCTTCAAAAACGTGGAAAACAAAGGCCCCTGGCAGAACATCCAGTGCAACTAAACCCTTCTGAACCTTACAACTCATGACTTTTTTTGATTGGATACGCGAACCCTGGCCCTGGTACGTGGCCGGTCCGCTGATCGGATTGATAGTTCCCGCCCTGCTGATCCTCGGCAACAAATCATTCGGCCTCTCTTCATCGCTGCGCCATATCTGTGCGGCCTGTGTTCCGGCTAAAATTCCCTTCTTCCAGTACAACTGGAGAAAAGAAGGCTGGAATCTGTTCTTCGTCGGCGGCATCCTGCTGGGCGGCATCATCAGCGCCGTTTGGCTCAGCAACCCGAACCCGGTGGTGCTGCACCCAGACCTGGCGCTGGAACTGAAGGGATATGGTATCACGCGTTTCGACGGACTGGTACCGGCCGATCTCTTCTCCTGGGATCAGCTCTTCACCTTACGCGGCCCGCTCATGATGGTTGGCGGTGGCTTCCTCGTAGGTTTCGGCACCCGCTATGCCGGCGGCTGCACCAGCGGACACGCCATCATGGGCCTATCGACCCTGCAATGGCCTTCGCTCGTAGCTACCTGCTGCTTCATGGCCGGTGGATTCCTAATGGCCAACTTCATCCTTCCCTTTATACTCAATCTGTAATCGGTTATATTGACCAACAACAACATGGAAACACAGGAAAAGAAAATCCATACGCCCTCCGAAGCTGAGCTGCAACGCGACCTTGAAGTGCGCGAACTCGACACCATGTGTGTCAACGAAAGCACGCTTGTGCACAAGCCCTGGCACAATATCAAATATGTACTGGTAGGGATTTTGTTCGGCATCGTATTCGTAAAGGCGGAAATCATCAGTTGGTTCCGCATCCAGGAAATGTTCCGGCTGCAATCGTTTCACATGTACGGGGTGATCGGCAGCGCGGTGGTGGTGGGCGCCATTGGGGTATTCCTCATCCGCCGTTTCAACATCAAAACGATTTACGGCGAAACGATCGTCATCCATCCCAAAACCTTCAGCAAAGGGAATGTGATCGGCGGACTGATGTTCGGCCTTGGCTGGGCGATTACCGGCGCCTGCCCGGGTCCGCTCTACGCTCAGATTGGCACCGGAGCCACTGTAATCACTGTTACCTTGCTCAGCGCCATCGCAGGCACCTGGGTTTACGGACTGTTGCGCGACAAACTTCCCCATTAAGCCATGCAGGAACCACACAGCCAGCCGCAGTTCAACGGCAATGAGTTACAACTCCTGCGCAGCATCCGCAGCCTCATCGCAGCCATCGCACTGCTTGCTCTTGGTCTGTTGGCTGTGTCGCTTCTGTATATCGGCGAACGCACCGGATTCATCAGCCGGCATAGCGACAGCACAGCCGCAGATTCGGCCATTGCGCCATCTGCCTTCTGGATGGCGCCGGATCCGGAAACGATTGGCGACCCCGTGCTGAGGGAGCAGATTTTGTACGGCAAGGAACTCATCCGGCATACCAGCCGCTACCTCGGTCCGAAAGGTTCGGTGGCGCAGATCAGCAACGGACTGAATTGCCAGAACTGCCATCTCGACGCCGGCACGCGTGTATTCGGCAACAACTACGGCTCGGTGGCCTCCACCTATCCCAAGTTCCGCGCGCGCAGTGGCGGCATGGAGAACATCTATAAACGTGTGAACGACTGTTTCGAACGGAGCCTGAACGGGCAGGCGCTCGACACGAACGGGCGCGAAATGCAGGCCATTTATGCCTACATAAAATTCCTGGGCACAGATGTAAAACCCGGCGAAAAAGCCAAAGGTTCCGGCCTGAAAGAGCTGGCCTGGCTCGACCGCGCTGCCGACCCAACCAAAGGAAAGGCTGTTTACGCGACCAAATGCCAGAGCTGCCATCAGGCCGACGGAGGCGGAACGCTGAACCCCGATGGCAACGAATACACCTATCCGCCCTTGTGGGGAAAGAACAGCTACAACGATGCGGCCGGGCTGTACCGCCTGAGCAATTTTGCCCGCTATGTACACGCCAATATGCCGCTCGGCGCAACGCATGAAAACACCTTGCTCTCCGCAGAGGAAGCGTGGGACCTTGCGGCTTACGTAAATTCACAGGCGCGGCCGCACAAAAACACCCCGAACGACTGGCCGGACATTGCCAAAAAACCGGTCGATCATCCTTTCGGGCCTTATGCCGATGCCTTCACAGAAACCCAACACAAATTTGGCCCCTTCAAACCCATCCTTGCGGCGGCCAGAAAACCTTAAAACATCACAGAACGACCGCCTATGGGCCAACAACGACGCGACTTTTTGAAGAAAATCGGTGCCTTGAGCGCCGGAGCCGGACTGCTTGTTCCGGGAGGATTGCAGGGCGCTGTACCCGGAATCCTCGATAATCCGGAAGAAACACCCCAGGCATCCGAAAGCAAGGGAAGCACCTTCGTGCATATCCTGCAAACCACCGACGTGCATTGCCAGATCCATCCGCACGATGAGATGTTCTGGGAAAACGACCGCCCTGTATTCAGGAAAACCGGTGGTTATGCTGCGATCGACGGTTATTTCCGCGCATTCAGGAAGAAGAATCCGCATACGCTCACCGTGGATACCGGCGACATGTTCCAGGGCAGTCTGCTCGCTTGGAACACCAAGGGCCGCGCTATGGTACCCTTGCTCAATCGCCTGGAATACGATCTGTATCTACCCGGCAACTGGGATGTGATGTATTACAAGAAAGCCATGCAGGAATTGCTCGGCGGACTTGCAGCGCCCAAGGTATGCACCAATATGTTCCACGACAGCGGCGAAGGCAAACCTGGACTGCACATCTTCCAGCCGTATTACGTTTGGTATGTGGCCGGTATCCGGGTTGGATTCCTGGGTTATACCGACCACCTCGTGCCCATCCGCCAATCGCCCAATTACAGCAAGGGAATTGTATATACTAAAGCGGAAGAAAATCTCGCCCATTACGTGAAAGTCTTGCGCGAACAGGAAGCCTGCGACGTGGTGATTGTACTCGCCCATTTGGGCCTGTCACAACAGATTCACCTGGCGAACCATCCGGCCTGTGAAGGTGTGGATTATATACTCGGTGGCGATACCCACGAAAGGGTACGCAAGCCGATCGTATGCCAATATGCGAAAGTGGTTGAACCCGGTGCTTTTGGTTCTTTTGTTGGCCGGCTCAGCCTCGAAGTAAAAGACGGCAAAGTGGCCTCGCATGATTACGAATTGGTGGAGATTAGCGAAAAGACTGCGAGGCCGGATAAAACCATGGCCGCCCTGGTAGCAGCTGAAGAGCAGGCTTTCCGGGCTGAAGGCGACAAGGTGATAGGCTACAGCCGCCTGCCTTTGTACCGCTATTTCGTGATTGAAAACACCATCGACACTTTGATTCTTGACGCCTTGCGTTCCCAACTTCCGGAGACGGATATCGTTCTTTCCAACGGGTTCCGTTTTTGTCCGCCACGGGCTGAAACCAATGCAGACGGCTTGGTGCCGATCACCGAATCGTATCTGTGGGATATGTTGCCTTTCGACACAGCCGTTCGCACCGGCAAGGTGAGCGGCGCGCAGATAAGGGAATGGCTGGAGAAGGAATTGAACAATGTCTTTGCGAAGGATGCATCGAAGCGCTTCGGTGGCTGGGTGATTAAATTCCAAGGCATGCAGGTTGAATTCAAGGCCTTTGAAGAAGCCGGAAAACGCGTGCAAAGTGTGCGCATCGGCGGCGCAGCGCTCGATCCGGCGAAGATGTACAGCATCAGCGCCTGTGAACGCGACGGTGACCCACCGGATATGCTCTGCCGCATGCGCAATGTGCAGGAATTGGTTACCACCATGCATACCCTGCATTCCTGTGTAAAAAACTATCTCTCTGCAAACTCTTCTGTAGAGCCCAAACCTGCGGGCAATGCCATCGCCCTCGATGCGCCGGCCACCCTGCTCACACAGGTTTACGGCGTTGACTACAGTTTCCGTTAATCCCCAATCCTCTAAACCATTTCAATATGAAAATCAGAACCGCCCTTTTCAGCCTGCTGGCGCTGCTCAGCACCTTCGCCTTGCAGGCCCGTGAGGAACAAAAACCCAAGCCCCACCGCATCATTTTCCAGATGGTCAGCGGCGATACGCTATCACACAAGGCGTTGATGAAACAGTTGCAGAATATTACCACAGTGGCTCCAACAACGAAGATCGAAGTGGTATGCCACGGCCCCGGATTGAACATGCTGACCAGCGACAAAAGCGTGGTGAGCCAACAGCTCAATACCATGATAGGTAAAGGCATCGCTTTTTATGCTTGCGAATTTTCCATGCAGGAACGCAAGGTTGACAAGTCGCAGATACTCCCCGGTGTTGGTTACGTTAAAGCCGGAATCATCGCCGTGGTGGAGCGTCAGGAGCAAGGTTGGAGCTATATCAAGGCCGGGTTCTAAGAATACCAATGAGCAAGCCGCATCGAGCGCTTCGCATCACTTTGATCCTCT
>CANHTS010000028.1 GCA_947463435.1 Flavobacteriales bacterium
GGTATTTCTATTCTTTCATCCAGGTGCCGTATCCGTATTTATTTATCGTGCCCTTGACGGTAAGCATCGCCTGGGTGGCCTTGCTTTACGTCTGGCAGGCAGGGCCCGAAACGCCGGCCTCAGAATAGGTAGCGCGCTTCGGCCCGCAGTTGGTGAACCACACGCGTGCCGGGAATACGCCTGCCTTCATACGCAATATCCGTTTGGATTCTATCGGCCGCCTTTACCCGCAGACTCGCTGCCCATCGAAAATTGGACCCCGCCTGCAAGCCCTGTAAAACATCGTAAGCCAAGGCCGTATTCGATGCCGCCGGAAAGCGCACATTGCTCCAGGTGAGCCGCGTTTCTATAAAACCGCGCTTCCCCAGGCTGGTTTGGTTTTCAGCCTGCAATTCGTTGATGCTGGCCACTGTATTGCCCAGACTTCCCCCATAAAAACGGTTGAGTCTTCCCTGCAGGCTGATGCGGCCTTGCCCGGCTGTGATCAGGCTGAGGCGGGTTTCACTTTTCCAAAAGCTGTATTGGTAGCGGTTTACAGCATTGAAATCGGAATGCGAAAGCTGTGTTCCCGTTTCAATAAATTGGTTCCATTGCCATTGCTTTCCCGGGTTGATACGCAGGCTTAGCAAATGGCGCTCCTGTATTTTCCAGTCGTTCCCATTGGCAATGAGGAATTTCCCCCCGTTTTGTTGCCAGGTATAATCGGCTCCGATTTTTCCTCCGTAGCGGTTGAAAAACAAGGTATGACGCTGCAGGTTCTGGGCTGAAATAAGCCGCGCATCTTCGATGGTCAAACCTGCAGGCAGCAAGGACAGCAAAGCGTCTGCAGTGTTCCGCTGCCGGGTTTGCATGGCGTGGCGCGACGAAAAGCGCCTCCAACCTGTTGACTGCCCGCTTTCCGATTCCGGATGGTACAGATCGGCATTAAAACTGAATTCATTTCCACGGGCACGTATGAACTCGTTCCCCGGGATCAATAAACGGATATAGCGGGCCTGATCGCGGAATGGTGTGCTTTCAAACTCATTGATTTCCTGCGTGCCGTTGCCATTGTAATCGACCCAGGTGAACTGCCCCTGACCGGCAGGAACTTCAAAATAGGCATACTGCCGGCGCTGTTCGCGGCCGCTCAGCGACTGATAAAAGGTTTGAAGATTGATCCAGTCGCGCCGGAGTGTCCAATTGGCGCGGGCGGTGAGTTGGTTTTCGTCTTCCAGATTGCCCAGCGAGGTATCGCGTACCTGCAGATTCCGTTGCCGCAAATCGAATTGCCAGGTATTGCCGGCACCGGCATGTTTCTTCAAGCTGAAACCACCCTGCCAGGCACGGGTATACGGATTGAAAGTTGTGCTGTCGGGCTGCAAATCGTCGCGCAGTTTTAGATCTGCGGTATACTGCCAGTTGCGGGCGAAACGCGCTTCGCGCATGGCTTCGAATTGTGCATACGCAAAACTGCCTTGCAGGAGCCGCGCGCCGGTATCGTGTGTGAAACGGCTCCTTTCATTTTGCCAGCCCAGGCGGTTGACAGACGATTTGCCGTTCAGTGTGAGGCCGCCATTGTAGGCATCAAATGCGCGTTCAAGTGCGTTGCTGCGGGTATTGACCTGCTCACGACCCGCCTCCAGTTTCAGTTTGCCCGGTGCGTATTGGAAAGCGCTGCGGTCGGCCATTCCCCTGAAGCCTTGGTATGCATAGCGATCGAATTGCTGGCTGAGTGAAAACCCGTTCGTTCCTTTCAGCGTCCAATGCGTATGGCCGATGCCTTCTGTGGCTTCCGGCCTGCTGTAAGCCGGATTGTTGAGGCTGCGGTTCCACTGGCGTTCGAATTCCACATCGCGGAAGCGTTCTACCGGTCTGAAGCGCTTGCCGGCATGTTCGTAGCGCAGGTTTCCGATCAGTTGCCAGCTGCTGTCAGTTCCCAGATCCTGCACCCATTCTGCCTGTCCCAAGGCTGCGGCACCCTGACGCAATGAATCTCCGACAGCTGAAAAGGTATTCCGGTCATAGGTGCTCATGGCGCCTTCTGCCCGGATACGCATGCGGCTGCGCGCAGAAACCCGCAGCCAATGGCTTTGCCAGCCGCTGTTCAGATGGCGGATGCGGTCTGGCATCGGCAAACTGATGACCGGATCGTAATCGCCGTTGCGCCTGCCGCCGCTCGGCGCCACCCAGCGGTACACTTTCCCATTAGCCGAGCTGCGGTCGAGCACATAATCGCCCGCGCCTGTCCCTTTGAAACTGAAACTGGCCCTGTAATACGTTTCACCGGTCCGGGCTTCGGAAGCATGAACCAGGATGCGGTAACCCAGACTGTCGCTCAGGGTGTAGTTGATGCCGGAAGGATCGAAGCCGGCAACAGAGCGTATGCCGCTCATCACGGCAGCAGCCGGATCGTTGCCCGCCGCTGCGAGAATCTCCCGCGCACCAAGTTGGCGGCTGCTGTCAAAGAGGTCGAGATTGGTTTGCAGCGGTTGATTGCGCAAATCTTGTTCGTTGAACCAGGCTGCATGCAAACGGCCTTTGCCGAGGCTTGTTTCTGCCGATGCTGCACTCACCGAGCGCACATAATTGCGGTCGCTATATTGAAACTCCACCACGATGCGGCTGTATGCGCCTATAAGCCGGGTGGGATTGAAAGAAATTTCCCCGAGATTGTAATCGATGACATAATCGCCCTGCAGCCCGCGCACCATGCGTTGACCATCCAGGTATACCACTTCAGTTCCGCTGACCACGATGATAGGTGTTTCACCGGCTGCCCCGCTCAGTCGGTAAGGGCCCTGCACGCCCTCTTGTCCGTTGAACTGGTTGCGTGAAAAGCGGCCACGCGCCAGGGCAGTTCCAAAGGAGAGTGCAGGCCTGTTGGCTGTTTCCGGCTGCCGCAGTTCGAGACCGCGCACTTTTTTGCGGTATTGTAAAAAGTAAGGCGCACGCCCGACCTCCATGGCATAATCGCCCAGCACCAGGCTGCCGCGGGTACTTTCGAGCTGCACATAGATGCGATCGAAATCCTGCAGGGTTTGGGTCGTGCCTTCGGGTTGAAAGGGAACATCCTGCTCGGTCATGGCGGCGCTGATGCGGATGCCGGGCGCGAGCATGCCTCCAATGCGCAGGTTGAGCGACGACAGCGGCACGAGATCCTGGTTGTTCCCGCTTGAAAACCCGCGCAACATGGAGCCTTCAACTATGGGCCCCTCGCGCTGGTTGTTGAAAGTCGATATGCCGGCCGGTACGTTCCTTTCGTAGATGGGTGGCATTATGAGATCGCGGCTGTACCGTGCGTAGGTGCGGAATAAAGGCGCGGTATAAACCCGGAAACTAAGCCACAAGCTGTCTCTGCATGCCATGGGCGCAAAGCGTACGAAGCCGGCATCACCGGGAACCACTTGAGGTGCCGGCATGATTTGTCCGTCTTTGTTGCGAAGGTGCAGGCTCCCGGGAACCACAGGGAGGCTATCGACACGCAACACGGTTCCCGCAGTCTGACAAGGCAGGCTGACTTGCCGAAGCACCTGATACGGCCGCACCTGCGCCCGGAGCGAAGTGAAGCAGCTCAGCAGCAGGATGAGCCGGGTGAGGGGGAACCGGCCGATGCGCATTCAGGTAAGCTGTTTTTCGCCCTGCCAGAGCGGAAGCGTCACGCTGAACGTGGTGCCTTGCCAGAGCTTGCTGTTGAAGGTGATGTTGCCGCCGAATACTTCGATGATTTTCCTGCTTATTGCAAGCCCGAGACCCATACCCGAGTTCTTGGTGCTGAAATTCGGACTGAATATCTTGTCGTACAAGGCCGGTTCGATGCCTTTGCCGTTGTCGCGGAACGATACGGTCACGCTTCCGGTTCCAAGGCTGACCTTTACGTCGAGTCTTCCTTCCTGTCCCTCAGGAATGGCTTGCGCCGCATTCTTGATGATGTTCGTAAAAACCCGCAACAGCTGATCAGGGTCGGCATAGACCTGTGCATCGGTGTCGGCGTGTTTGGCCTGTATCTGGAAATCGGGTTCGCGTTCAAAGAGGTGCACGGCCTTGTGGATGATATCCGACAGGGAAACGACCTCCATGCGCGCTTCCGGCATCTTGGCAAAAGAACTGAACTCCTCTGCCATCTTGGAAAGCGCGTCGATCTGGTGAATAAGCAGGTCGCTGGTTTTCCTGAATTTTTGTTCCAGGTCGGCGTCCTTGCGGCTCCAGGCGAATTGGAGATGCTGCAGGCTGAGCTTCATCGGCGTGAGTGGATTCTTGATTTCGTGCGCCACCTGCTTGGCCATTTCCCTCCAGGCACCTTGTCGTTCGCTGTCGGCCAGGCGGTCGAGGCTCTCTTCCAGCTGCCCGATCATCTTGTTGTATTCGCGCACCAATTGACCGATTTCGTCGTTGTTCTTCCAGTCCATTGGCTGGTTGCGCCCGCCCAGTTTCACCAGCCCCATCTGCCTGCGGACCAGGTTCAATGGCCGGATGATGCGTTGTGAAAGGAACCAGGCTACGATGGCAGAAAGAGCGAATACCAAAGCAAAGAGCTTCACCAGCGCCACCACGTAATTGCTGATTTCGCGGTTGAGTTCACGCGAACGGGCAAAATAGGGGAGGTTGAGGTAGCCTTTTACGTTGAGATCGTTGTCGAAAAGTGTGTAATAAGCCGAGAGGTAACTGAGGTTGCCGAGGGTTTCGTTCTGCACCAGGTCGCTGCGGCCTTCCTCTTTCAACTGACTGAACGCGGCGGGATGCATGAAATTGCCGGTGAAGCCTTCATCGAAAATGCGGTCGTTACTGGTTTGAACCAAGCGCCCGAGCGGGTCGTACAGGTTGATGTCGATCGAGTAATAATCGCTTAGTTCGAGGAGCAAACTGTGGCGGTACGTGCCGAAAATCGCTTCCAGATTGGCCTTGTTGCTGATCACGCTGGCCATGTCGTGGATGCGCGTCCACAAGAACTCCTGCTGCCGGTTGTTGTTGGTGGCCCGCACGTAATTGATGGTCACGTACAGGGTGATGACGAAGGTGAAAAACACCACCAACACCATGAACAGTTGGATCCGCGAGGCGAGGAAAAGGTTGGCTGAATCGAGAAAGCCGTAGCGGTTCTCCAGCCAGCGCCGCAGCCTGCGTGCGGTATGGCTGCGCGGCAGGGCGGCTGCGAGGAGCTTGAGCAGCCAGAGCAAACAGTACAGAAGGAAGACGGTAATGAGCGAACCAACCACCAGGAAGGTGAAGATGGTAAGCCCGGTGCTGAAGGCGTTTTCGGGTTTGCTGATCTGAATCACAACGCCTTTTTCATCCCTGGCGAAGTAATGGGAGTAGCCGCCTTCTTCGACGAACTGATCGGGCGTGTGCAGACTGAGTTTCAGGGGGAAACCAAACTCGCCCTGACGGCGTGTCAGCCGGCCGTTCTCGTAGATGGCGTAGGAATAGGAGTTCTCCGCTCCGGCCTGAACCCAGCTGCCGCTGCGGAAAAGGTCGGCATATTTACCTTGTGTGATGCCCGCGCGGGGTTTCAGCAAAATGAAGAATTCACCGACTTTTCTGCCGGATTCTTTTACGTCGAAGCGCCCGAGATAACCGCCTTTAAACTTGTGGTCGCTGATATAACTGAAGGAAGGCGTAACCTGCTGGCACAATTCACTTTCGTAGAGACTGCGCGCGGTGCGGTAATCGAGCGGATTTTCCTGCCGGTAGAAACGGCCGCCGGTATCGTAATCGAGTACCACGATTTCGAAGTTCTCTGCCTGTTCGGTGAGGTACATCAGCCTCAGGCGCTTTTCGAATTCAGGCTTGGTGATGTCTTCACAGGTAAAATAGTCGGTGATACCGATGTCTTTGGCAATCTGCTTCTCGATGGCGAACAAGGTTTCCGGGCTCTGCAGTTCAGCGCGCAATAAGATCCGTGAACCGAGCAGCCGCCGCATGTCGTGTTCTTTGACAAGGATATAATGGGTGAAGACGAAGGTGAGCGCCAGGGAAGCTACTGCCAGGCGCAGGAAAAAGAAAAACAGGTTGCCCGGGCTGCGGCTGAACAATAAGCCGGCGAGATAGGAGAGGGTATAACCCCAGGTGATCAGCAGCAGATACCAGGAATTGTCGAAAATGAGCGCGATAACAAACAAGGGAATGACCTGAAACACCAACAGGGTGATGAGGCCCGGTACACTGCGTTTATCAGGAAAAAAGAGCGGAGCCAGAAAATGGCTGAAAGCGGCGAAAATTCGGAAGAACAAGAATACAATGAACAAAGCCAGCAAGGTGTAGCCGTTTACATTGTGTATTTCATTGAAATCGAACGGAATCTGACTGTCAATAATCAACTTGGCCACTTCGCTGATCAGGAAGCCGGCCACGGCGAAAACCGCAAAATGCGACAGCAAGGCGAACAACCAACGTAGGATGCGGTTTTGCGGCCGCGCTATCCGGCTGCCGAAGAGATCGTAGACCACATTGATGCTGCCGAGCGCAAGCACCGTATTGATCAGAAGGTCGCCGAAAGAAGGGAAATACCAGGAAGAGGCATACACTTCCGGCTGGAAAACTTCGAGGTTGTGGAATGAACCGAGGAGCAGGTTCTGCCCGAACAGTTGCCGCACCAGAAAACCGGCCGCCAGAATGGTGCTTACCACCAATTGGTTTTCGTTGGGGAAGCTGCGTTTGAGGATATAGTAGCCTGCAACCAGTCCGAGTGCAATACCGGCCAGCATAAGCCAGGCTCCGAGACCCGGCAGGGCATCATCTTCCGCTTCCACGAAAAACGGATTCATTCCGCTCAGCTGCACCGGCAAGCTTCCTTCAAACCATACCGGTTCAATGCGAAAGCCATTCTGTACACCCGGAATGGAAACCGATCCGTTTTGGAAAATCTGGTTCTGAACGGGATACAAGTGCTGCACCGGAAGAATCAATGCAAGCCGCAACCCGGGGCCCGGATTGGATTGAAACACAAGGTACCAGCCATTGGAAAGGCGCTGCAGGCTCTGGCCCGCGAGTTTTACCGGTTCTTCGGCCGGAATGGCGTTGCTGGTCCAGCTTTGCAGCGTATCCTGCTTCCACAAAAAAGCCTGGATATTTTCTTTTTGCAGCTTTGAAATCTGCCGGTTGAAGCGCGTGGTTCCCGTTTGCAACGGGTCGGCCGCAGCCGATTGCATCTGCGCAAGTTGCTCATCCAGATATGCGCCGAGGGCCGATTGCAGGCTGCGCGTTGCAGCCGGTCCGCGTGTACGCGTGAGGTCAAGCCTGAAACCGATGATGAACAACAGGGCCGCAAGCAGGAGTAACCAGTTCCACAGACGCTTATAGAGGGGCATCAATAGTATTTACCGGGTTCCAGATAATGCAGTACGTAATCGCTTACCGCCGTTTCGAACGTTCTGAAACCGCCCTGGTAACCCGCAGCGAGCAAACGGGTGGTATCGGCTTCGGTAAAGTATTGATACCGCTCGCGGATATCGGCCGGCGTGTCGATAAACTGAATTTCCGGCTGGCGGTTCATGGCGTTGAAAACAGCATGCGCCAGGTCGAGGAAGCTGCGCGCCTGACCGGTGCCCAGGTTGTACAATCCGCTGTTTTGACGGTGTTCCATGAAATGCAACAAAACCTGCAAGAGGTCTTTCACATAAATGAAATCGCGCCGCTGTTCGCCATCGCGGTAATCGGGGCGATGGGAACGGAAAAGCTTCATGCTGCCATGCTGCTTGATTTGGTTATAGGCATGCATCACCACACTGGCCATCCGAGCCTTATGATATTCGTTCGGACCGAACACGTTGAAGAATTTGAAACCGGCCCAGAACCAGGGTTTTTGTTCCTGTTCCAGCGCCCAGCAATCGAAAGCGTGTTTGGAGTCGCCGTAAGGATTTAGCGGGTGCAGTTGGCTTAATCCGGCAGGATCGTCTGTAAAGCCATGTTCTCCCATGCCGTAGGTGGCAGCAGATGAAGCGTAAATGAGCGGAACATGATGCACGCAGCACCAGTTCCAAACCTCTTTCGAATAGTCGAGGTTCAGTTTCCTGAGTAACTCCGTGTCGAATTCTGCCGTATCTGTTCGGGCGCCGATATGAAAGAAAAACTGAATATCATTTTCTTTCCCTTCCAACCATTTGAATAAAGCATCGCGCGGAACGAGCAGCGGTTGTGGAATGGCATCCAGATTTGCCAGCTTATCGGGCCGTGAAAATTCATCCACCAGCACCAGGTCTTTAAAACCCAGGCGGTAAAGTTCAGTGGCTAAGCAACTGCCGATAAAGCCGGCGGCTCCGGTAACAATAATCATGAATGCGTTTCAAAGATAGCAAACTCGGGCGCCTATGCCTTGCGTCGCGCATAGCGGTAACGGCGTATCATGCGATTTCCGATGCCAAAGAGCAGGATGGTTCCGATTGGCACCAACAAGTTCAGCCACATCCAGAAGTCTTTTTCCTCTTTGATGCGGGCCTGATCGAGCAAGCGCAACTGGAATTCCTTGGCACGTATTTCGAGCAGGCCGCTGCCGTCGGCCAGATAATCCACGCAATTCAACAGGAACTTTTTATTGGCAAAGGTGATCTGTGAAAAGCGGTCGTAGCCGAGCGGATAGGGCTGCCCGCTGCGCAACATCACCGCATTGCGGGCAATATCGCCGTCGGCAATCACGATCATGCTGTTCACGCATTCGGTGCGGAAAGGCTGAGACGTAAGTTTGCGCCTGAAAGTGAAGGGCGAGCGGAATGTGCCTTCGAGCAGTACGCCGGTTGTCTGCAGCCCTTCCATCATGGTGCTGCGGTAGTTTTCGTCGCGCGACTGCATATAGGTGCTGAGGAATTCTATCCGCGAAGGCACACCACTTACTTTAGAGTAAGGCGAACTGACGAGCAGGTTGGTGATTTTGATGTCTTGCCTTGGCTTTGCGCGCAGGGTAGAAGGGAATTGCGACCAGACACCGCCGAGGTTCTTGACGATGGGATGACCAAGGCTGCGGCTGGTGAAGAGCGGGAAGTAGAACCAGTCAAAGAATTCGCGGCGCGGCGTGGGAATGCGGTTGCATACGCGGTCCATGAGCAGGTTCGGATTCAGGCTTACACCATACTCAAACAATTGGGCATTGAGGTTGCCCAGGTTGCGGTCGGTTGCCAGGATAAACGGATTGCGTTCGAGGGAATCGATCTCGGCAGCCACCGGATCAACCATCCACAATACCTTGCCGCCTTTCATGATGAATTGGTCGATCAGGAAAAGCTGGGCGTCTGAATAATCCTGCTGCGGTTTGGCGATGATCAACGCATCGGCCAGGTTGAGGCGGCGCTGCATGAGTTCGAGCAGCATCAGTCCGGCGCTGTCCGGATTGCGCGCCAGGTCGAGCTGAAAAGGCCTGGCCGATTCCGGGTCTGCCACATTCAGGTTCATCCTTTCCACTGCGTAGTATTGGCTCAACTCGCGGGTTAGGTCTGCCAATTGTACAGGCTCCAGTTCGCCGTTGCCTTCAGCGATGATGATTTTCTTCGGCGTTTCGGTGATGCAGCGGCGCACCATATTGGCCAACTCGTATTCCAGCCCCTGCACGGCATTGTTGATATTCGTTTCGGGGTCTTTGGCTACGTCGAACTGGAAGAAATTGACGCTGAATTCGCGGTCTTTGTAAACCACATCCGCGCCCGGAACCAGCAGTTTGAAGCGGCTTTCGTCGATGCCTTCGCTTTCAAAATCGCGCACCGGTATCAGTCCGCGGTTTTCAAACTGCTCCAGAATCTGGCTCTTTTCCTTGTTGTCTTTGCCTTCGAGCGGATCGGTGATTTCGATTTCAATTTTGCCTCCCGATGCTTCCCGGAATTCGTACAAGGCATCGCGCAACTCATTGCGGAAGCGCTTGAATTTGCTCGACATTTCACCTTCCAGATAAAGCTTCACATACACGCGGTCTTTCAGCTGCCCGCAGAGTTTGCGGCTGGTTTCGGTGAGTGTGTAGCGCTTTTCGGCGGTGAGATCCACACGGGTATAGTATTGTCCGGCCAGCAGATTGAGGATGATCACCACGGCGAACATGACGCCCAGCTCGATGAGCGCCTGGGTGCGGGGGAGCCTGTTTTTCTTCTCTTTCACCATTTGCGCGCAGAGAATTTGAATTTGGTCAGATAAAGGAATACGGCCACGAAACTGAAGAAATACATCAGGTCGCGGGTATCGGCCACGCCGCGGCTGATGGAACGGTAATGGTATTCAAGACCGAACCATTCGAGGCTGCGGTCGAAGCCCTGCATCCATTCCACTTCACCCGCCAGACCGAAAAGCAGGTAAAAAGCGAGGCAAAGGCTCATGCTGAGAATGAGCGCAACGATTTGGTTGTCGGTCATTACACTACTGAAGAGCCCGATGGAAACGTAAGCCGCACCGAGCAGAATCAAGCCGGCATAACTGCCCCAGGTTGCTCCGGTATCGAGGTTCCCGGGAGGGTCGCCCAGGCGGTGGATGGTGAAATAATAAATGAGGGTAGGGATGAGGGAAAAAACCAGCAAGCTGAGTGCTGCCAGGAATTTACCGAGGATGATGCCCCAATCGCTGACGGGATGCGTGGTGAGTGTTTCGAGGGTGCCGAGGCGTTTTTCCTCAGCGAACGATTTCATGGTGACGGCCGAAACCAGGAATACGAAAACGAGCGGCGCGAACTGGAACAGCACATCCATGCCGGCAACGCCGAGGTCGAACACGGTGGTTCCTTTGATCATCCACATGAAAAGGCCAATGGCGGTGAGGAAAACAACCATCACCACATACGCGATCAGCGAGCTGAGGAAGCTGCGGATTTCCTTCTTAAATATCGTCCACACGGCGGGTCAGGGTTTGAAAAATTTCTTCCAGGCTATTGCGTTCTGCTGCCAGTTCGAGCACTTCGAGGTTGTGTTTCAAGGCGAATTGGGAAGCCCGCTGCCGCAGGTTGGGGTCTGCAGCACTCAGGCGCCAGCGGTTATCGCCGAGATGCGCGTATTGAATGTCTTCACCGATTTGTTGGAGGAAAGCTTCCTGCACGGGCGAAGCAAACTGAATGCGGACAGATTGGTTGCCCGCACTTTGGCTGCGCAGGTTTTCCAGGCGGTCGTCGGCTACTTTTTGGCCTTTGTTGATAATCACCACGCGGTCGCAGATGGCTTCCACTTCCTGCATGATATGCGTGCTGAGCATGACGGTTTTTTTCTTGCCCAGGGCTGTGATAAGCTGGCGTATATCGAGCACCTGGTTGGGGTCGAGTCCGCTGGTAGGTTCGTCGAGAATCAGCACTTCGGGATCATGGATCAGGGCCTGGGCCAATCCGACACGTTGCCTGTATCCTTTGCTGAGCGCTGCAATATGCTTGTGGCATTCGAGGCTCAATCCTGTGATGTCGATCATTTCATCCACGCGCTTGCTGAGCTGTTTGCCGCGCAGGCCGCTCAAGCCGCCGGCGAAGGCCAGGTATTCGCGCACATACATGTCCAGGTAAAGCGGATTGTGTTCGGGCAGGTAACCGATGCGGCGGCGCGCTTCCATGCCTTGGTTTTCAGGGTTTAGACCGCAAACCTCGACCGAGCCGCCATCGGCCGCCAGGTAACCCGTGATGATTTTCATTGTGGTGCTTTTTCCGGCACCGTTGGGCCCGAGGAAGCCAACGATTTCGCCGCTGCCGGCGCTGAAGCTGAGTTCTTTCACAGCCCATTGTTCGCCGTAGCGCTTGCTCAGGTTTTCAACCGAAATGGCCATAAGACAGTGGGCAAAGATAAAGCGACTGACATGCTTTAAGGGCCAGGTTGTTCGGCGCGTTTAACAAGTGGCATAAATAAAATAAGCCCTGCCGGTATTTGGCAAGGCTTACTATCTGGGAAAGTTGCGTAAAATTAAAGGTATACCTTGATAATCTTTGGTTTGACAGGATTTTCTATGTGTAGCAAATAAACGCCTGTTGAGAGATTGGGTAAATCGATGAAAGTCGCAGCATCTGCGCGTGTCGGTGCTATGATTGTTCTGCCATTCAAGTCCGTCAGACTATACCTGGGCGCATGCCCAAAAGCTTTAAGTACTATTCTGGTTGTTCCGAAAACCTGATAGCAATGGATGTCTTGCACCGGCGCTGGGATTTCTTCAGTGTTAAGGGTCGGTAGCGAGAATTCATACAGTTTTCTTGAAGTCTCACTGCCATTATAACCCAAGCCGCAATAACCTTTGTCTCCAATCGTAAAGCCGGAAGACCCATATGTAGCAGATCCTGGATATCGAACCGTTTCACTCCAGGTTCCTTGTGCAGGGTCAAAGGCCCACCAGTCTTTGAGAAACGTCGTACCGTTACGACCGTTGCCAACATAAATCTTACCGGCCAATACAAAACTAGCTGCCCCCACACGACCCATGCCGGCATAATCGGCTTTTTCTGACCAGGTATCTGTTGACGGATTATACGCATGTACTTCGTTGTAGTGGATGCCGCCCCGGAAGCCACCTATCACATAACCCAGGCCGTTTGCAGAAGCTGAAACCGAATATGCTTTCGCCGTTCCCGGATAAGCAGCGCGCAGCGTCCAGGTGTCCGTTGTCGGGTTATATTGGTAAAAGTTGTTGTTTGGACTCGATTGAAAACGTGCACCACCGCAAAGATAGGCCAGCGTATCGATCACAAAAGAAGCTGCCGCGGTGCGTTCCTCCGGGAAATCGGCAACTTTAACCCAGGTATCATCGCTTGGGTTGTATCGATAATAGTCTTTGTAATATTTGGCGGGAGAGAGGCCTAAACCAACATAAGCGTAGTTCCCTATTACAAATGCGGTAGCCTCAGCGCGACCTGCGCCTGGAAAATTGCTTTTTTGCGTCCATTGGTTGGTCTGCGGGTCGTATTGCCATACATCATTCATGTAGGTCCCGGCGTTCACCCCGCCAACAACGTAAGCTTTGCCACCGATCACAAAATGCGCCGGGCTATTTCTTCCGTTACCGGAAATATCTGCTTTTTCACTCCATGATTGTCCGTTTAATGTTGACCAAAAAGATAAAGCGGCCGATAGAACAGCGCCGCTTTTCAGGAGTTTTTTTAGTTTGTGCATGTTCGAATATACCAAAATTGTTGGATTGTATTTGTGATGTTTTACAAAAGGAATGTTTACTTAATCATATAGATGATATACGATCAAATGTGGTCGTTGTCATCCGAAATATTGATTCGTATAAGGTTAGTATCAATTTCAAGCTTCCGGAGCCAACTGCACCCGCAGTCCGTCAAGCTCGGGATGTATATGCAACTGGCAACCCAGCCGGCTGTTGTCTTTTACAAAAAAAGCCTGATCGAGCATATCCAGCTCTGCATCTGAAACTTCAGGCAGGCTATGGTCGCTTAATACATAAACCTGGCAGGTTGCGCACATGGCCATGCCGCCGCAACGGCCTTCCACCGGCAATTGATACATGCGGCAAACCTCCATCAGGTTGAGGTTCATGTCGGTCGGGGCTTCCAGTTGGTGCTCCTTTCCTTCCCGGTCAATCACAGTTACAAGGATATCTGGCATGTGGAGGCAAAGTTAGTATGGTGTATTTGTAAAGAGGAACGTATGATTGCTTTCCACAGAAACCAGGGTTCTTGCGGTAATTAGTGAACCGTATTCACATCAGAATCGACTGCACATCGCTGCGGATACGCTCGGCCATGCGGGCGGTGGGCAAGTCGTTGGGGTCGTTGCCGAATGGTTCCTCGATTTCTTCGGCAATCACTTCCAGGCTGCTCAAGGCATACATCACAAAAAGCAAAACCGGGATATTCCAATAGTTGAGCGTTACAGCCAGACTCCAGGGCAAGGTGCAGAGGTATAAGAGGATAAATCGCTTGATGAAAGAAGCATAGCTGAAGGGAATGGGTGTGTTTTTGATGCGTTCGCAAGCGCCGCAGATATCGGTAAAGGCGCCCAGATCTTGTTGAATCGGAATGAGCATATCCTTTTCAATCTGTCCGCTGCGCAACAAGGTGAGAACCCTTCTTTGCAAACGCGCCGCAACCTGATTGGGCAAATGCCCGCTGCGGTCCAAAGGGTCTTCCTCTAAATCTTCATCTAAAGACATTTCAAGGGTTTCGGATTTCAAATGCCTGTCCAGAACCGCTGCATATAAAGGAATATAGCGACGGAACCAGGCGCGCTCTGAGGCCATTTCTGCAGGCAAGGCAGCGTCTAGTCGCAGGCTCAGGTTGCGGCTCGCGTTGATGAGGCTGCCCCACAGTTTCCGCCCTTCCCACCAGCGATCATAGGCTGTGTTGGTGCGGAATACGAGCAGGAGTGAAATAACAAAACCAAGCAAACCGTGCACAACGCCAAGGTTGCGCAGTACCGGTTGTTCCAGGTAGGTGCTATTGTGGTTCAGCCACCAATCTACCCCGAAAGTGTACAGGCCGAACAGGATGAGCAATGGCAACAGGCTGCGCAGGGTGTCGTGCCGGTTGAAGCGGAAAGCCTCTTTCCAGTTTTTGACATTGTAACCTTTCATGGGCCTGGTTTCCCTTGAATCAAGATAGCCTTGAATGCGTTCAGAACAAATCCTTCATCCGGTCGAAGAAGCCCTTGTCTTCCTTGCCGGGAGCGGGAGTGAAGTTCTTTCCTTGCTGCAGTTTATGCAGGAGGTCTTTCTCTTCGCTGCTCAATTTGGTGGGTACCCATACATTGATGTAAATGAGTTGATCGCCGCTGCCATAACCGTTCAGGTCGGGGAAGCCTTTGCCTTTCAGGCGCAATACTTTACCGGGTTGGGTGCCGGGTTCAATCTTGATTTTGGCTTTGCCTTCCAGGGTTGGAACTTCGGTACTCGCGCCGAGTGCGGCCTCTGGAAAGCTGAGCCACAGCTGAAAAATAACATGGTTGCCGTCGCGGCTGAGTTCTTCGTGTTCGATTTCTTCAATCAGCACAATAAGATCGCCGGGCACGCCACCGCCAGGTCCGTCGTTGCCTTTGCCACTGACAGACAATTGCATGCCGTTGGCTACACCAGCCGGGATGCGGATACTGGTTTCAGCATCTTCAGGTATAAGGCCGTATTCGTTGGCGCCTTTGGCTTTGCTGCGCAGGCTGCGGCCGAGTCCGTTGCATTCCGGACACGTGCTGCTGGTTGCCATCTGGCCCAGGAAGGTATTGGTAACCCTGCGCACAGCACCTGAGCCGCCGCAAGTCGGGCATTCCGCCCAGGTGTTTTCGCGGCTGTCGGCCATGCGGCGATAGCGCACTTTCTTTTCGACTCCGCTGCGCATTTCGGCCAGGCTGAGCTTGAGCTTGATGCGGATGTTGGATCCTACGGAACGGCGCTGCGAACCGCGGCGACCGCCGCCGCCGAAGAAAGAGCCGAACATATCGTTGTCGCCGAAGATGTCGCCGAACTGACTGAAGATATCGTCCATGCTGAAACCGCCGCCTCCGCCGCTGAAACCGCCGCCCATGCCCTGATGGCCAAACTGGTCGTAGCGCTGTTTCTTTTCGGCATTGCTGAGCACATCGTATGCTTCAGCGGCTTCTTTGAACTTGTCTTCCGCTTCCTTATCGTCCGGATTCTTGTCCGGATGGTATTTGATGGCCAGCTTGCGGTAGGCTTTCTTGATTTCGTCTGCCGTCGCATTGCGGGCCACGCCCAGCACGTCGTAATAATCGCGTTTTGCCATGGGTTTTATGCACCCACTACGGCTTTGGTGAAGCGTATCACCTTGCCGTTAAGGGTATATCCTTTTTCAACTTCGTCAATTACTTTGCCGCTCAGTTCGGGGCTGGGAGCAGGTACCTTGGTGATGGCTTCGTGCAGATCCACATCCAGCGGTTCACCAATAGCGGCTATGGGTTTCAGGCCGAGACCTTCCAGAGCGGCTGCAAATTTCTTGTGTACCAATGAAACGCCGTCGCGCAAGGCCTGGACATCGCTTGCATTTTCGCTGGCTTTCAGCGCGCGTTCCATATCGTCGAGCACCGGGAGGAGGCTGACAATAATGTCTTTCCCTGCGGTCTGTATGATTTCTACGCGCTCTTTGCTTGTGCGTCTTTTGTAGTTGTCGAATTCTGAATAGAGCCGTACATAGCGCTCTTCCAGGTCTTTTATCTTGTTTTTGAACATCTCCGGGTCTTCAGCATCAGAAGTGCCTGTCTCAGGCTGGTTCTCGATGGGTACCCCGGAAGTGTTTTCTTCGGTCTGTTCAACAGGGTTGCTGTCCTGCTGCACTTCGTCCCCTTCAAGCGTATTGAAATCGTCTTTTTCTTCAGGTGCCATACTGCCAGATTCGGTGTCAAAGATATTGCCAGACGCGCGCGTACTGACAAGCTGTCAGATTTAGACCGCCGCAATCCGCTGATCAGCTGTTGCTCCTGTCAAAAAAGTTGCCATGAAGGCTGGGTAGCGGTTGGCGGCTATGCAATCTGAGCGGGTATGGAACGGTTGATATTCAGGTATTTTTATGCATCAGATGGCGTGAAAATGACGTCCGGCAAAATCTTTTCAGCGGATCGGGGGTTTTACAGATGTGAGAAAAATCACTACCCTCTTTCTTTCGGTCCTATTGCTTCAAGCGCCTAAGTTGCAGGCGCAGTGGACTTTCGACTCAACCGATTGCTTTTCCAATGCTTTCGGTCTGGAACTGACAACCAGCGCAAAAAAGTTTTTCGCTTGTGATTCGCTCATACTGAATGCCAAATTCACAACTGGCCGTCCGATGGTATATTGGAATAATTCGGTGAACGGTACTTCAGCTTTCATCAATACCACCGGTCGTTACCAGGCTTTTGCCCGCGATCTGAATGGCTGTTGGGATACAACCGCTTCGGTCGACGTGAAGATTGACTACAATACCCCATACATCTACAGCAATAACTTTTCTACCACTTTTTGCAGCGGACAAGAACTGAAACTCACGGCCGTGAGTCTCGTACCCGGGCGCTGGAATAACAAGGATACAACGAGCGAAACCACCATCCGCAAGGGCGGTAAATACTATTTCATTGCGAAAAGCGACAGCGGTTGTGTCGACACGAGCAATGTGATGGACATTACCGAAGTTACCGTTGCCAAGCCCGATATCAAAGCCAGCGGCAGCACCACGTTTTGTTTCGGCGATACGCTGTACCTGAGCACCACCAGCAAACAGCGCATCTCCTGGTACCCGTATGGTTTTGGCAGCAAAATAATGGCCAGCTACAGCGGCATCAACTACGCCATCGCCACCGACAGCGTGTACGGTTGCACCCGGAATTCCGACACCCTCACCCTCACCATCCGCACTCCTTATGTGGAGGTTCTATGCGCCGTGACCAACGATAGCCTTAGCGGCATGAATGAGCTCTCATGGAGCAAGACCAAGGGGCAACGCACCAAACGTTACCATTTGTACCGAGAAACCAGCACCTTTGGTCAATACGAGCGTTTTGCCACCGTGCCCTACAGCGCAGCCGGCCGTTATATCGACAGCACTTCCATTCCCAGGCAGCGCTCCTACAGCTACTATATCGAGGCAGAAGATTCCTGTGGAAATGTGAATCCTGAATCAGCCTATTATATCCACACCACCATGCATCTCACTGCAAGCAAGGGAGTGAACGGGGAGAACAACCTGGCCTGGTCGCCTTATGCAGGTACGCAACTGGTAACAGGATATATCATTTTCCGCAGCAATGAAGGAAAAGCATTCGTGGAACTCGACCGCCTCGCGGCCAACAAATTCAGCTTCTCAGACCTGAATCCTCCGACGGGTACGAACCAGTACTATATCGGTCTGATCGGCAGTGCCACCTGTACCAACAGCCGCAACAGCCGCCTGCGCAGCAACCAGGTGCAGTTCGGCTCAAGCAGTACTTCTGATTATCTGAACCAGACCCGTTTCCGTTTGTTCCCCATCCCTTCAGCCGGAGTTTTGAATGTCGACGCTGAGATCCCCTCCGATTATCAGATTTACGATGCCAGCGGACGCAACCTGCTTTCCGGTAAGCTCCGCAGCGGCATGCAATCGCTCGATCTCAGCGGATTGGCCATGGGTGCCTATTTCCTGCGCACTGATACCGGAACACAACGCTTCATGATTCAGCGCTAAGCCTAATCGAAGTATTTATTACAGCAGCCACTTCAACCCGCATCGTATATGAGCATAGAAGAATCTGGCTCAAAAGCAGAATTCTGATAGCTATGGGGATGGGGATTTCGTGAACGAGACATCCTATTGGTTCCGCCGTAGGGAGTAGGTGATGAGACACTGATTCCGATAGAAATGGTGTGTTGGCGGAACGGGCGACGATGGGTTGAGAAGGGGGTTGCTGCGGGAATCAGCAGGTGATTTCACCGTTGGGTAAGCGGAAATTCCAGATTAGTCGGAAGCCCCCACTATATACGGCAGGTTCCATGGCTTGCTGACGAACAACCCGAACATTTGTTCAACTTTCTGATTTCCGCTATACCGGCGATTGGTGAGGTAACAGAATTCTCCCAGGTAATTCCGGAGGTAGCGTGAACTCACGTAATGGTGAATGCCTTCCAGGTTCCGCCGGGCATTGACTTTCATGATCTCCGTGTAGCGCAACCTGCCCATATATGGATCATCCTCGAACCAGGGGCGCGGACGCTTGTCGAGGCTGCGGATGCGGATGTTCATTCCAAGCGGAAGCTCGTCAGGTGTCAGTGGCGTGGTTTTCCGCGGAACCGGATGGTGGTGGTTGTAAGGAAGATCTTTTAACGATTCAGGCAGCATGGAAATCAGTCGCAAACGCCCGCCCTGCGCGTGGATGAACCACGGATGGCTATGAGGCAATTGCAAATTCAGTCCCTTTATCTCAACAGGCATCAGCTCCAGGCCCTGTCCTTCTTCTGACTGTACCTTCAACCCTTGCTTTGGAGCTGCCGTGTTAGTTTCAGCTCCTGGGTCTGA
>CANHTS010000029.1 GCA_947463435.1 Flavobacteriales bacterium
ACCTTGCCCGGTTCGCCTTTCTCTTATGAATTTATCCCTGCCGGCCGCGAAGCCTGGCGCGAAGTGAACGTGAACCTTTCATCCCTCAATGCTTCGGTTCGTGCCAACATGCAGGTGATGATCGAGTTCGTGAGCGATGGCGGCAACAACCTCTTCCTCGACGATATCCGCTGGACCCAAACGATGGGAAGCAATGCGATTTCTCAGGCACCGGCGCGTGTTTACCCCAATCCTGCCAACCAACGCGTGCAGGTGGAACTGCCGGCCGCTGTCAGCGGGAAGGTGGAAATCACCCTTCGTGAAATCGCGGGGGGGCGTACGATACAAGTTTATCCGGTTACCGGTTCCAATGGACCGATTGGCATTGACTTGCCGGCTGGACTGGCGGCAGGCGCCTACATGCTCGATATCCGGAGCAGTGATGGTTCCTACCGCTTCCTCGAAAAGCTGTTGGCGGAATAAGTCAGAATCCTTGTTGTGTGTGGAGAAAGGGCGTACTATCAGGTGCGCCTTTTCTTTTTGGGAGGGAGCGTTAACACAGCTTAAAGCAGGAGGGTTGTTTTAGTGTTGTTATTTGCGCACTTCCTTGTTGTGCTGGCGTATGGATCTCAGGATCGCCTTGTTTAGTTGGTTTTTTTGCACTGCATAGGCGCGTCCGGCCTTGTCGTTCAACGTGACAGGGCCAATTGCAGTGCCTTGCCCCGGCGTTTTCAGGGATGCCAGTTCCCGCAACAAATCGCCTGCACCTGCAATGCGGTTGTCGTCTGCGTATACGGCCGCTTTTTCAATGCTCATCAGTTTGCCGTCAAAAACCACCATACCGCTTAAGGCGTTGGGAGAGAAACGGTGTTTGATCAGCCTGTTTTCGTCTTTGGAAAGCAAAGGCGCGCGTTTGCATGCCGTGCCGTTCGCTGCATCCTCTTCGCTTGCCGCGACCCGACCTTGTTCGATGTCTACTGCGCGGTTGAAAGCGCGCACTCCCCGTTGTATGGAATGTTTGGAGCGAATGGCATACCAGCCGCTTGCCATTCCGCTCGCGCCGGCTGCAATCAGAAAGCCACTGGCTATCGGATTCAATCTTGCCGGTTGCTCCTGCCAGGTCGACATGTACCCCAAAACGGCACTGCCCAGCATACCAACGACCGCGATTTCCGATTTGCGCCTGCATGTTGCGGAGCGGTTGAAAAAACAGGCGGCACGCTGGTATCCTTTTTCCTGGCTGATCCGGGCCAGATCCGCCGGTTCATACCAACGGCCTCGGTATATCAGTCTTTTTGAAGGGTCGCGGTAGATATGGCTTGTGTCTTGAGCATCTTGTGCAAACAGCGCAACAGCGTTCGTTGCAAGCAGCAGGAGTGCAGCACCATTCCGGGCCAAGGTGTTGAAAGGCATGCTGCAATTAATGCACTACAGGCAGCTTACAATAACTTGGACCGGATTAAAGCGGCCAAAACAAGAAGAGTCTTACCGGAATGCGGCAATTGGTAATTGCAACACACTCGGGCAAGTGTATGAAGCAGCAGCTTTGAATTCAGGCGCGCTTGCTTGATTCCTCAATGCACAACAATGCCATGCACTTCGCGGCGCGTGTCGTCTTGCACTGCGATGCGGTAAACGCCGCTGCGCTGCTCAAGGCTGAATGCGCTGCCACTGCCTTTTTGAACGGTTCTGCCGAGTGCATCATACACAGTCCAATTGGTTTGCCCTTGTGTGCCAATGATGCGGAATGTCTGGTTGCCCTGATCGGCAATGCGGAACTGTTTCGCTGCCGGTTTGCGCACGTTGCCGGTAAAGGCAGGTGTGAAGGTATAGACGGTGTTGGGTGCAGGCATGGAGCTAAGGGCTGCATAATCGTCCCATTTGTCATATAGCGTCGGATTGTTGGGGTTGCCACTGAGGCCGATGACGGTTTCGTTGATCGTATCCCATGAACCCAAGTAAGCTGCAGGGCCTGTTTCTCCGTCGTACCAGGAAGCGCTGTTGCGCACGGAAGATGGACCATACAGGAATTCAATCACACCATTTTCATAGAACCAGATCTGGTAGCTGGCGGAATCGTTGTGGGTGGTATCGTCATTGAAGCCCATGTTATGGTATTCGATTTTGAAAATGCGGTTACCGGCGTTGCCTTCGGTGGTATGGGCGATATAAGCGGTACCATTGCTGCGCGGTCGGATATCGGCTTCCACAGGGCTTATTTCATCGTTGAGTGTGCTGGGTAAACCAGCTTCGGTGAGATACAGCAGGCTGCCGTCAAACAGCACCGAATCGCCCATCAGTCGTTTGAAATATTCGATGCGGAAGCTGGTTTTGAACATGGTGTCGAGCGAGCTGAAAGAATCCAGCGGGAAGCGGTTGGTCGTGCTCAGTTGGGTGTAATTCCGTGTGCTGCGGCTGAAGTTGTATTCCTGGGCTTGAAGGTTGAAGGCAAGGAACAGACTAGCGGTTATGAGGTAATTCCTGTTCATATCTATTTGGTCTTTTGTTGGGTTTTCAGGTTGCAAATTTATTCCGAACACATATCCACAAGTGCTGTAAGACTGGAAAGCGCTGAAATTCTCGTCCGGGTAACTGGTATTCATGGGGCGCCGTTGGTGCGTTTGTGGAAAACTTGAAAATTGGACACTTTGATGGTTAGCCTGTCTTTTGTGTAAGAGTGACAAAACAAGAGTTCATCGTAATTTTTTGTGTTGTGACTGTAAGACGTGTCGTTTGAGCCCAAAAAGCGAAGGCGTAAATTGTCCATTATTATGGAATGGACGCCGTTTTAGCTCGGGTTTCAGATAATTGAAAGGTGTTTTTACATAAAATTACTTTCCATCTTAGTATCCGAAACGTGTAAAAACGTTCAGTGGGTACGGAATGATGTGGCTTTTGTTGAATTTGAGTAAGCCAATACCAAAGGAATGGTCTTGGCGACTAAAGTTCAACAATATGGCAAGAAACCTACGCTGGCATTCACTTTCTAAAGAAAAGAACACCATTGCGCGCTATCCGGTCAGGCAGCGCACAGTATCAACGGGTCGGCGCGCGGCCCGGCAGCAGACTGGCGAGGCGGGAATGAAGACATCCGTTCTGCGGTACGCTATTGTCATTCCTTGTTATAACGAAGAGAAACGGCTTCCGATAGGCGGTTTTATGGACTTCGCGCGCACACATCCGGACGTGTTGCTGTGTTTTGTCAACGACGGCAGCCGTGACCAGACGCTTAGTGTGCTGATGGGGATGATGTTCCGACAGCCTTCCAATATCGCCGTGTTGTCGCTCCAGGCCAATGCCGGCAAGGCAGAAGCAGTAAGGCAGGGTATGTTGTACGTGAAAGACCATTTTCCTGTTAACTCATTGGGCTTTTTGGATGCCGATCTGGCTACCAAACCGGAAGAGTGGTATGATATGGCTTGCTATCAACAAAAGCATCCGCAGTTCAGCGCGATCACCGGCAGCAGGATCAGCAGGCTCGGTGCGGCTATCCGCAGAACAGACAACCGCTTTTTTGCCAGCAAGGTGTTGAATTTCTTCATCCAGCGCATTATCGGGGCAACCATTCGCGACTCGCAATGCGGTGCCAAGATTTTTGAACGCGAACTGATTCCCGTTCTGTTCGGCGAAACCTTCATCAGCAGCTGGCTCTTCGATATCGAACTGTTTCTGCGGATAAGGAAACATTATGGCAAGGCCTTGCTTGCCATATCGGTGCTCGAGTTTCCCTTGCTAAGCTGGAGCGAAGTCGGAGAATCCAAACTCCGCTTGAGCCATCAATTGCGCCTGCCCATTCAATTACTGAAAATCTATATCCGTTACCGTTTGGATAAAAACTACCGTATTGCTCCTGGTTATTAAGCCTGTTCAATGTCTTGAAGTACCAGCGAGATAACCGCCTCTGGGCCGATCTTTTTGGCAAGAAATTGCTGCTGGCAGCCATTGCATTGGCCTTGCTCACGCATGGTATCTTCCTCTATTTTACACTGCCAAAAACGTATGATGCTTATGTGCATATTTTTTTCGCGGATCATTATAAACGCTTCTGGTTTGAGCCCTGGGAATACCGCTGGTATACGGGGTTTCTGACCATCAGCTACCCGCCGCTGGTTCATCAGGCCATTGCGCTGCTTTCTTTTCTCTTGCCGCTTAAAGCGGCTTTTTGCGTTTTTGCTACCTTGGTCATCCTGGTGCTTGCCATTGGTGTTTACCGTTTCACCAAGGTGTTTTTCGGTAAGACTACTGCCGGTATTGCCGCCATACTTTCGGTCTTGCTTTCGTCGATCGTTGAGGCGCTGCATGTGTTCGGACAATTGCCTACCCTCACCGGTATTGCGTTCGTGTTGAATGCGCTTCCGTTTATCTACCATTTCTTCCGCAGCCGGAAACCGCTGTATCTGTTTATGGGCCTGGCGTTTCTGGCTGTAGTCATTTCTGCACACCATGTTACGGCCATCTTCGGCATGGTCTTCTTTATCGCGCCGATGGTGTTTATGGCACTCGCCGACGGATTGCCAGTTCACAGCGATAAAACCACCTGGTGGACTTTTCTCCGGGCAATGTGGCGGCAGGCTTTTAAGGTTAAATGGCAAATACTGGCTTTTGGCAGTCTGATGATTGTATTGGCTGTGAGCCTGATTTTCCCCTATTGGTATTGGAGTAAAACAGATCCGATTACCCAGGTTTCCATTCCCCATGGTTCGCGCGACAGCTTCCTGCAAAATCCGGCATCTGCCGTAGTGTTTTTCATTATTCCGCTCATCCTGATTCTGGCTCTCCTGCCGGCTATTTTGTTTTTGCTGTTTCGACAGCGGCGCTTCCTCGGTTGGACTGTCTCTTTCCTCCTCTGCCTCTTACTCGGTTCAGGAGGAACTACGCCCATTCCACGTATGCTGTTGGGCCAGAACGCATTCGATATTCTCACTTTCGACCGTTTCGCCTTCTGGGCTTCCATCATAGCGCTGCCTTTTGCGGCGCATTTTCTCAACGGCTTTTTCAGCGGACATGTGCGAAGGGTATGGGTGAAGCGCTTCAGTTCTGCTGCCCATTACCTCGTTTCGGCAGCCGGTGGCCTGAGCTATCTGTTGTTTCTGGTTTTTGTGTTTCACCTGGGTAGTTTCCGCGACCTGCAACCCAAGGAAGTTGATATTCAACCCCTGCTCAATTTCCTGCATCGGGATGAACACCTGCGTTGGCGCTACCTGACGCTGGGCTTCGGAGATCAAATGGCCTGGTTAAGTGCCAATACCGTAGCGGCAACCGTAGACGGAAACTATCACTCCGCACGCCGCTTGCCCGAACTTACTACCCGTCCCATCGAACGGCTTGAGAATGCCAAGTTCGCAGGTGTTGAAGGTCTGGCTTCGCTGCGCGATTTTTTGTCAGCCGCTGAAAAATACCACCTGAAATATGTATTCAGTTACGACCGCTACTACGATCCTTTGCTGCATTATCTCGGCTGGAACCGGGTTATCCGCCTCGAAAACAATATAGTTGTCTGGGAAAAAGGCAATGTCAGTAAAGTGAGGCCGGTTAAACCCCGCGAATTAAGTACATTGATGAAATTCGCCTGGGGCGTACTTCCCTTATCAGGGCTGTTCATGGCCTTTCTGCTGACTACCAATTATATACGCCGGCACAAAGGCGCAGACGATTTATTGGTGCCTGTAGAGCCTTCCACTGCCTGGCCTCGTTATATCGCCCTTTGGGTGCCCTTGCTGCCGCTTGCTTTTTTCTCGATCTATATCGGGAAACAAGCCTGGGAATTGCTCTATGTACGCTCGCTGAAAACTCCGGAGCAAACGGTAAACCATTTCATGAACCACCTGGATTTCCACCGTTTCCGGGAGGCGTATGATTTGTTTGTTCCCGACCCTGTTTATACTTTCGATCAATACCTGCTCGAATTATCGGTAACGGAAGGCGGACTCTTGCCGAATTACGCCAAACTCGACAGCTTGTCAACCAGGCTGCTAGGCCAACGAGGCGATTCGGCCACCGTGCGGGTACAGTCGTTCTGGCGCACCAGCCTTGGGCGCAGGGAAAGAACTGAGACGATGCGCTTGGCCCGGCATGGAAGCAACTGGCTTTTGGTTCCACCCCAATTCAGGCCGGAGATACCGGAAGAGCAAATGCACAAATACACCATCACACTGTTCAAACGCATGGGCAAAAGAGTGGTGAGCAGCTTCCCGACCGTCACGGAAGACGAAATACGCAAACCCTTTGCGGCCGTGCGTCAGGTGAATATCATGCGGTTTGGCAAACGGCATTATATCACCGGCGAAGTGGTCAATGCCGACAATGTGCCGGTGAACATCGCCCTGCGGGCCAGGGTTTACCACAACGATACTACATGGACTGATTTCTTCCCCGAAGAAGCATACAGGTATAATCTATCACCCAAGGTTTCATCGGCTTTCCAGATTGAGATCGGAAGAAACATACCCATACAAAAGGTCGATTTCTTCATTGAAACCGATGTCACGGAGCGCGGCTACCTGCACGGCGGCGTATTGGATTGGAAGCTGCGCGACAGCACCCGCGGCAGGCTTGCAGTTGATGTCGGATTTTACAACGACCTGGCCATGCGCATCAATATACCCGGCGCACTGCTCGAAGAGCGCGATGCTACAGGTACCATCGTGCAAGTGCAGACATTATTGGGAGATCGGGCGGTGGCCACCGGTCAGCATTTCTCGTTCACGCGTGCCATCGCACCTGCGGGTGGTTGGGTGCAGCGGGAAACCCGCTTCCCCTTGCGCATTTTAGTCAACAACCGCCTGCGTGAGCTGCAACCCAACGAGCAAACCGGCCTGGCAGAGTCCATCGGCGGTTTTCGCTTGTATCCCCATTGTTTCATCGGAGAAGAACTGTACCTGCATTGAAGATCTGCCTATGAAAACGCAAACGCTCCGCTATATCCTGATCGCAGGCCTGGGTGCTCTGGCCTGCCGTAATCCGAAAACGGCTTTGCCCGAGCTGGCGTCTTTACCTGATACCCTGAAGTTTCCTTTGTCCGGTTTTCAGGTTTCGGTGGATGCAGATACGCTTGAAGCCTGGGTAAGCGGGCCTGTTCAGACGTATCCTTTGCATGCGAAAAAGTCGGCCGGAAGCTGGTTCTTAACTTCAGACCAACAGCATGGAGTAGTGGAAGGGCCGGCGAGTCTGGTTTTGCGCAGCGGGAGCAAGCAGCTGGTTAAACCGGTTTGGATAGCAAACGCTGCAACGGCAACCGGAACATCCTCGGTGTACTTCACTCCCAAAACCATCAATCTCGACAGTGCCCAGGATTTGCACCGCATGGAGCATCTGGTGGATGTTTGGCGGAATCTGCTCGCGCTGGATTCAGGGCGCACATTGTATTTTGATGAACGCCTGATCGAACTCGGTACCCGCGCCGGTACTTACCGCGGGGTGGCCGATCGGCCGCTTTCTTCGTACTACGTGCATTCAGGATCCTGCCGCGACATTCCGGTGCGCTACCGTTTTAACGATACCGCCGGCATGGCAGTAATCAGTGCCGGTCCGCTCACCGACGATTGGAACAACGAACAAGCCGGCGGCACATTGGTCGTGTTTGCGCTGCGGCAAAAAGGTAAAGTATGGCGTTATGAAAGCCGTTTGCTGCAGGCCTATGCTTCCGTTGCCGTACCGAAAGAACAGGCCTTGGGTGCCATCCTGCAGGTGAGCGTGCACCGTACCCATTCACCCTTAATCGAACTGGTTCAAAACTGAAACAATATGAAGCGTTTGATGGCCGTAATGCTGGTGCTTGGAGGTTGGTTGTTGTACCGCCTTTATGTGCCGATTGCAGACCGCGAAGGCCTGCCGGAATATGTGCGGCTCGATCGCATTGCCCAGAACCACAAGCCCGAAATGCGTTGGAACCACCATTCCATCTTTCCGCCAGACAGTCAATCTATGGTGGATTTTCTGCGCGATTATGCCGCCTTGTGGGCGCATTTGAATCACCTGCGGCAAACCAACAATGTACAGGCAGGGAAAGCCTATTACACCGAGAACTGGTTCAGGCAAATATGCCGGAACCCGGCGCCATTCCAAGCCGATAACCGGCGCCACGACCTCAGCCACTCCATTGGCGTAGAGAACTGGTCGCAAGACAAACTCATTTGCACCATCAGCGATACGGTTAAGCTGCGCTACGATGAAAGTGGAACGCAACGCAATGCCTCGGCCCTGATTTGGGCTGTGATGCTGAAACAGGGAGATCATTGGCGCCTCGACGCCATCCGCTTTGGAACTGAAGAACCTATGCCATGAAAGAATCGCTGCCCCATATTGTTTTTGTCTCACCTTATCCGCCGAGCATGGTGACCTTAAACGAGTATGGATATCACTTTATCCGCGCCTTCAGAAGAAGTCCGGAAATAGGAAAGATAACCGTACTCTGTCCGCAACTGCCGAAAGGCGCGTCTTATGAGACCTATGCGGAAGAAGGCATCGAACTGCTTCCTTGTTGGGATTTTAATTCGGTTTTAGCCGCCTTTCAGATTAAACGCCAAATGCGCAAGCTGGAAGCCGATGCAGTCATCTTCAATCTGCAGTTTATGACTTTCGGCGAAGGCAAGGTGCCGGCTGCATTGGGCTTGCTCGCACCCTGGCTCTGCCGGCGTCAGGGGTTGCCGGTGATAACACTTCTTCACAATATTACGGAGACTGTAAAACTGGAGAATATCGGATTAAGCAAGGGCGGACTGGCGGCCAAACTGATGCTGCAGATCGGGCGTGTTTTAACCCGTTTCATTCTCAAGTCTGATTTGGTTGGTTTAACCATTTCGCAATACGTAGGTATCATCCGCCAGGCATACAAAGTGAAACATGCCGTGCTGCTTCCGCATGGGAGCTTTGATCTTCCGGAACGCATTCAACTTCCCGACGATCCGGATACGTATAATTTGCTCGCGTTCGGAAAATTTGGGACATATAAAAAGGCAGAGGTTCTGCTGGAAGCCCTGCCCATCCTGCGGCAGCGATATCCGCATAAGCAGTTTCGCGTTACCATTGCCGGAACAGACAATCCGAATGTAAAAGGATATATCGACAGGCTTCAAATACAATACCGGCACGATCCGGATGTGGTTTTCACCGGCTATGTTCCGGAGGAAGAGGTAGCGGCGTTGTTTCAGTCTGCCACCTTGATTGTTTTCCCCTATACCGCGACTACCGGAAGTTCGGGTATCCTGCATCAGGCCGGCAGTTATGCCCGCGCTTGTGTGCTGCCGAATATGGACGACCTGGCGCGTGTGGTGGAGGAGGAAGGTTATGCAGGTGAATACTTCGAAACGGCCAATCCGGCTTCGCTGGCTGCTGCGATTGGGCGATTGCTCGAGAACCCTGATAAGCGACAAGACATTGAAGAAGCCAATTACCGCGCTGCTGCCGCCTTGTCGATGGACGATCTGGTGAACTGGTATCTGGCTTATCTCCAATCCTTACAAACAAAAGCTCCCGGGCTTGAAGTTAGTTTTATGGGAAAGTCAATACCCGAACAGTTTACACCCATCCGCCAATCGCATGCTGCTGGTAACCGCGCGCTGACTATCGGACATGCCCAATGGTCGGACGCAAAAGGCCTGCAAACGTGGCATGTTTTGCGCATCAGCGGGGCATTTTCTGCCGGTTCTATTCCTGATTTTAAGACACTTTTTGATGACTTGAAAACGCCGGTCAGTGGTGGACTTTATCTCGATATGCATGAAGTTGAGCGCATCGATTTATTGGGATTGAACGAGCTGATTCGTTTGCACCGTTACCTCGAGTCGCAGCACCGAAAACTACGCATCCTCTGTGCAGAGAAAAGCGATTTGTATCAATGGCTGCAGGATTCAGGACTTACTTACTTTCTCCGGATTGCCCGCACCGACCACCATGATGCGGCCGAAATTCCCAACGAGAAACATACCCAAGGCAAGCAAGAGGAGCGCATACAAGCCGGTACCGAGTACGTGAAAAACATCGTCCCAAATGAAGCGGGAAGCAGGTAGCAGTCCTGCACTGATCCACAATACCCCCAACCACGTTAAGATGAACAAGCCCCGGGTTCTCCACTTTTTTCGCTTCGAAGGCATTGCCATCGGGCCGGAATGGCTTTCAATTCCGGGCGTATGACGGTAGTTGAGCAACAGGCCTATCCCCAATATGCTGCTCAGTATTTGGAGCAGGAAAAACACCCGTACTGGCGCGTCTGCAAAAGGCAGTTGCCATTGTTGGGCCAAAACAGGAAACCATTGAATGCAAAGGCCGTCGTGGTGCGTGAAGCTATCCCAGGCCCAATGGCTGAAAATACCCGCCAACAGCGCCAGGAGATGCGAAAACGGACGTTTTACAGCCTCGCGGATGAATGGCGTCGGGGCTCCTATCCCGAAGCGGCGAACCAATACAGTCGGCATGATTTCCGTGCAGAGTTGCCGCAACTTCCATTGCCAGGCCAGACAAAGAAGCGTGCCAATCAACAGTTGCAGCCAAAGCGACTCTACTCCGATGGCATGGGCCCTCAGACGCAGGTAGAACTCCATGTCGGGAGCAATGCTGCCCGCTACCAATGCGATACCCGAAAGTTTCCAGGGAAGGCGTTGCAAATAAACTACGGCAGCAGGATGCGCGGCTGTGAATGGCATGGCAGCAATGAACCTGCAATTTACAAGGAAGGCAAAGCATCGACGGAAAATTCCGCAGATTATTTATTGAATCGCATTAGGGTTTGTTTGGGAAAGAATACGGGTTTTTTCGCTGAGGTTGGGGTCGCGGAAACCAGCGTTTTGTCTAAGTTCGTCAGGATGGGTTGTAAGAACTTTTCGAAGGAATACGGCGGAAGAAGCAGGCTTTTCATCCAAGTCTTGTTGTTGATGCTGCCTTTTGCACTGAACAACGATTTACAAGCGCAAAGTGACGAAGCATGTCAGGCTGCGGGCTTTGAAGCCGTACCTTTCATGAATGGAAGCTTTGAGTTCCCGGTGGTGAAGGGCAATACGATGCAGCCTGCCCGCTTGTTGCGTGGCTGGAAAACGAACGACCGCGCGTCTTTTGTCGAGATTTGGAACAACCAGACCAGCCCCGATGTCAAAGCGGTGGATGGAACCCAATTCATCGAACTCAATGCAGCGGGTCCGGGAGCGCTGTGGTTCGATGTCATCAGCAGCGGAAGCCGTTGCATCCGATGGTCATTCTGGCACAAGGCCCGTGTGGCCTCGCTGCCCGATCGGGTAGATGTCTGGCTCGGAGCCGATACCGGTAAGAAAACGTATGCCGGTCGTTACGTTGCCGAAGGGAATGAATGGAAGCAGCACAGTGGTATCTATGTCGTGCCGGCCGGCCAGTGGATTACCCGTTTTTACGTCGCTTCGGTTCAAGAGCCCGATCGCGATCCTTCCATTGGGAATTTTATCGACGCCGTAGTGTTGGAACGCAGTGGTAGTTCTGATGTTTCCGACAGCAGCGGACTTCTGTTTTCACCCAATCCCGCCGGGCGCGATATCCGCTTCCTGCGTCTTCCTTCAGAAAACACCTGCACCGCCCGCATTTATAACCGCAACCAGGAGTTGAAGCTGACCCTCAACCGGCTTCAAACCAAACAACCATATAGCTTAGCCGGGCTCCCGGTCGGAACCTATTACCTGCACCTGCACGATGCTTCCGGGCAAGTGTTTCAGGTTGCTCAACTGATCAAACAAGATGAATAAACGCACAACCATACTGCGTTTGCTGGCCCTTCTGTGCCTTGCGCGCCAATCGGCAGTACAGGCCCAGGAAATACAGGAAAATGAAGCGGTTCATTGGGTTGAACGTTTCGATTCACATGCCTGGAGCGACATGAAACTGCGCTATGAACAACAAGGCGAATATGCCTACAGCAGTTTGCATGCGACCGAGGGGAACCAGGCCCTGCAGGTAATGGCGCCGCTTAAACCCTTGAGCAATACCCATTACCTCGATAACAACAGCGTTTCCTTCGGCTTGGCAACGCCTTTGTTGCAAACAGAAGACTGGTCGAAGTACCGGTTTGTGACAATCGATATTTACATGGGTGAAAACCCGACAGGGTTGTCTGAAGCACGCCTGTACCTCACCAACTCCGCCGGAAAAACGGAATACACGTCTTTGATTTTGGGTTGGCAGCTTTTTCAGTGGGAAAACCGGCAAATGACCTTCCCGCTGCGGCCGAATGCCTATCTGTACGGACAGTTTTCGGCCGAAGTGCTGCGCGATGTCAAGGATGTCAGGCTTTCACTTTGCCGGTACAGCGATCAGACCTTTGATACGGCCCGGCCCTTGGCATCGATCGAATTTCATGTTGACAATATGAAGCTCGATGGCCATCGGCTCTGGGACGCGTTTGAATCGCCTGCAAGCTGGTCGTCTAATACTGCCCTTTCCCTCGCGCATCCTGCACAAGCCCCGGACAGCATGGGCGGCGTATTGATGGTGAGCGCCCGCCCGGGTATAGACTTTCTCAGTATCCGCTCCCGCAATGTCTTCAGCAACCGACCGACGCCGGCAGGCTGGGCTCCCGACCGCATGAGTGTCTGGTTCTGGAGCCGAAATACCATGAAGCCGGTGCGGGCCAAGGTGGGAGGGGTGATGGTCGGCTTTGGGAAACGCATGGAATCGCGCGGCCAATGGACGCGGTTTGAATGGAAAGTGGGCGGCGTTTTCTCGACACCCATTCCCCCGTCTGAACTGGAGTTTCTGGTCAATTCTCCGGTCGATGAAAATTTTCTCCTCCTGGAAGATATCCTGCTGATTTGCAAACCGCCGGCCGCGCGCCCTGTGAAACCGGCTCATTTTGCCAGAAGGCGCTCCTCGCTGGTAGTGGATATCAGCAGAAACAACGGCGCGATCCTGTCCATTAAAGACCGCGAAAGCGACCGAGTGCTGTTCAGTGGCAACGAATCGGAAGAACTCTGGAAGCTCTACTTCAATCACGAAGACGCGCTGCCGCTGTTGTCGGCCGGTATGTTTGCGCCCGGAAAGCCAGGAGCCCGCTTCATCCTCCACGAACCGCAGCAACGTTTGCAATACATCTGGGAACGCGATACGCAATACCTGGAAATCAATTTTCAGTTCAGACTGAAGCCCGGCGATGTGCTGGATATCGTGCCGGAGATTATCAATAAAACACCGTATACCATCCGCAAGCTGATCCTGCCACGCAGGCTGTGCTTCCCGCTCGCTGACCTGAAGGAGGTGCTCTATCCGGTGCAGGATGGCATCGTGTTGTTGCCTGAATTCTTCCGCGAAAAACGCAGCAGTTTTCTGGGCAGACCGCCACTCTTTGCCGACTTAATCGGCATCCGCACGGCGAACGGCGGCTATGGCGTGTACCTGATTCAGGATTCGCGCTATCACATGGAGCTCATCCCCAAACACAACCACAAGCATCCCGTTACGCAACCCATGAACATCGGTGTAGGCGCCAACGAAAGGGAAGGCTGGCTGGAGTTTGAATACGTAACCAGTATTGGCATCAACCGGCAATGGATTGGTCCGACCTTGCGCATCCGCAACCATTGCAACTTTATGGAACTGGCGGAGGCTTACCGCATGGAAAACGGTTTCAACGATACCAACCGCTATCCCACGCTGGCGCAGAAACTCGGTTCAACGGCAGCCATGGAAAGCCTGGGGCAGCAGATGGTGCAATCGGTCGAGATGTACAAAATGGTCGAATGGAACAAAGCGCCGGAAGGCAAAGCCTGGACCACGATCCGCGACGATTGGATGGCGCGCCTTCCGCGGCCGGGCATCCTGCATCTCACGCATTGGCAAAAAGGCCGCGACGGCGACCCGAATCCCCTCGAGAACAACAAACTCGAAGACAACCATCCGGAAGCCCTGCCGATCTGGTGGGGACGCTACGGTCCGGAACAGGATTTACAGAGCATGATGCGCCATGGCCGCGAACTGGGCTTCCAGTTCATGCCGTTCACCAACTGGACGGTCTGGAACACGCTCGATCCGCAAACCGGCCAGCTGCCCGTTTTTGCCGAAACGCCTGCCGCCGTGCGCAAAGCCCGCGGCCCGGCCTATCCGTACATGGAATACAAAGGCTATATGATCAAGCCCTGGCACAAAGATGTCAGACTGCGCAACGACCGCATGTTCAACTATTACACCCACGAAGTACCGCAGGAGTTGATGTTTGTCGATATGACCGGCGAACGTTCCTGGCGCTATATGCTCGGAGGCAACGATACCACGGTTTCTGTCGCCGCATATACACAATCTGTTATTAACGAAAACTACCGGCTCAGCAAGAAGAAGCCGCTGTTCACAGAAGGTGTTTACGACCGCATCGCCAATTCGGTAACCGGTTATTGCCAAACGCATAAACAGAAGTTCTGGAACGGCATATTGTATCACCTGGGTGATGAATTCACGCATTGGGCGGCGTACCCGTTTGCAGCGGCGGTATTGCACGACCTCGCTGCGTTTTATCCGCACGACCTGAACTCCGAAGTCTGGCCGGCCGAATCCAGGGCCTTGCTTTCCTATTACTGCGGGGCTGGATATAACTTCATGGTTGACCTCACCAAGCACATGGGAGAGGAGGAGAACAGCGTCCGCATGCTGGGCAGTTTCCAGCAATCGGTCAATGGCCGGAGCTTTGGAAGGAAAATGCTCAGTCACCGCTGGTTGACGGAAGATTACAGCGCCGCTCAGACAGTTTGGGATCACCCGGAAGGAAACTGGCGTGTCACCACCCTTTTCCGCACACCTGAACACCCGGAGCCTGTGCGCACAGAGCAGGGCTTTGGCATAGCGCCCGACGGATTCTTTGCTCGCTTCGACGACCTCCATGCCGTATCCGGAATCTTCACCGGCTTGTGTTTCGATGCGCCTTTGGCACCGGGCGACCATTACCTGCGTTTTGAATCCGGCCAGGCAAGTGCCGAGCTGTATTACCTGCGCGGTCCGGGCACAATCCTGGAATGGCCACTCGCTTCGGCCTTGCTCAATCAGGGCGAATTGTATGTGGAGTTTTTGGATGGAACGGCCGTGCGCATACGCCAGCCTGAACGCACCGCACGCGGGCTACGGCTCGTGGTCGGGGAAACCTGGCTCGGCATGCCGGTGAAGCGCTGGATTGTGCGCATGTCCGGAAGCAGGGATATACCGGGAGAACTGGTTTCGCAGCGCGAGCTTGCCCGCTGGAACCTGTCTCGCGCTATCTACGAGAACCTACTGTTCCAGGCGGAAGACAATCAGGTGGTGCTGCAGCATCCTGCCGCACACGAAGGTGCCGGTAAATACATGACCGAGCCCATTACTGCCCATTTTGATCAGGGTGTGAAATTCAGGATGAAGGTGGATGGCGTTAGCCCCGGATCCAAGTTTGCGATTCAATTCCAGGAAGAAGGCGGCGGATGGCAGGCCATCAACGTGTTCCAGGGGGAAGCGGATACCGAGATTGAAGTAGATGCCGGAAAACTCACCCAATGGGCAGGTCCGCGCCGCGTGCGTCTGGTGGTTTGGGTTGAAGGCGCCAATGCGACCTTGAAACTCAGCAACGCCCGGCTGGATGCGGTGTTTTGAGAACTGTTTCGCCTTAGACTAAAAACAAAAAAAGCCCCTGTTTCCAGAGGCTTTTTGTTTTCGTGGGAGCTGAGGGAGTAGCTCAACGCACCCCCTCAGTCTTGCTTCGCTGCGCCTTTGGGTGTTCGTTTCGCTGATGCCTTCGGCGTTCGCCCCCCGACCCTCTGCTTGTAAGGCAGATGCGCTGAACCAGCTGAGCGAGGAAATCTATGGGAAAGGCAATAAAAAAAGCCCCTGTTTCCAGAGGCTTTTCTTGTTTTGTGGGAGCTGAGGGATTAGCTCCGCTGATGCCTTCGGCGTTCGAACCCTGACCCTCTGCTTGTAAGGTTCTCGATTGGGGAAATAGAATAGGGAAGTCGCCAATAAAAAAAGCCTCTGTTTCCAGAGGCTTTTTTTATTGTGGGAGCTGAGGGAGTAGCTCAACGCACCCCCTCAGTCTTGCTTCGCTGCGCCTTTGGGTGTTCGTTTCGCTGAGGCCTTCGGCGTTCGTCCCCCCGACCCTCTGCATGTAAGGCAGATGCGCTGAACCAGCTGAGCGAGGAAATCTATGGGAAGGGCAATAAAAAAAGCCCCTGTTTCCAGAGGCTTTTTTTTATTGTGGGAGCTGAGGGATTCGAACCCCCGACCCTCTGCTTGTAAGGCAGATGCTCTGAACCAGCTGAGCTAAGCTCCCAATTTTGTACTGTTACTTGGCACTGACCGGTTTAACTTGCGTTTAGCCGCGTGCTTTGTTTCAGAACGGGAGTGCAAAAATAGGAAGGATTGGATTCAATGCAAATTTTTTTTGCTCATTTTTTCAGACAGGCAGAAAAAGGCAGGGTGGAAGAACAAAAGATTGGCAGATTAATTGCGTTCTGTAAAGGAATACATGCTTCGCATACTTCGCCGCATCGCCCTCTACCTGCTCCTGGTGCTGGTTCTCCTCTTTACGGGAATCAATGTGTCGCTGTATTTCTTCGGCGACAACATCGCAGGCATGGCCACGGCACAGGTGAATCGCTACCTGAAAACGAAGGTTGCTGTGGGAAAAGTGGATGTGGTTTTCTGGAAGAGTTTTCCGCTGGTTTCGCTGCGCCTGCAGAAAGTGCGCATGGAAGAAAGCGATTCCATCACCGGAAGTCCGCTGCTCGTTTGCGAAGAATTGATGGTCGCCTTCCGCCCGGTCGACCTGTTGCGCGGCAATTACACCATCCGCGGTATCGTTATTACGCAAGGCCAGATCAATATGGCCGACCGCGGTGCCCGGAGGAACTACGATGTCATCCGGAGCGATTCCGCTTCCGCCAATGCATCCAATACATCCACAGCAGTAGACCTGCAGAACGTGGTGCTGGAATCGGTGCTTTTTCGTTACCGTGAACTGGCAGATCAGACGGATATCTTCCTCAACCTCAAAACATTCAGTGGCAAGGGTGCCTTCATGGATGCCGATTTTGAAGCCAGCCTGGACGCCGAAGGAACCTGTAAGTCGCTGCGCATCACAGGCGATGAATACGTAAACAACAAACTCCTGCAATTGCGCGGCAGCATTGTGGCAACAGGAGGGAAGCAGTTTGCTTTCAAAGACACCCGGTTGGGGTTGGGCAAGGCCGGATTTGCTGTGAATGGGGTTATTGGCATCAACAAAAAATCGACTTCGCTCGACCTGAAGATTGCTGCCGAGCAAACCGGTGTCGGTGAGTTGCTTTCGCTTTTGCCGGCCGATATCAACCGAATCATCAAAGATTACCGCAGCGAAGGCCAAATCAGGTTCAGCGCCAGCATCAAAGGCCTGGCCGGTGGCAATTATACCCCGCGCATCCAGGCCCGTGCAGAAATCGTGGATGCCAGCTTTTACCCGCCCGGGCAAAGCGACGCACTCCACCAGATCCGCGGCACCCTGGCCCTGGCCAACCGCGAGGCGGAACGCAATATCTACGACCTCGATGTGTCTCCCTTCAGCATGGCGGTTGGCAAAGGAAAGCTGGAAGGCAATTTCAGGTTGCTCAATCTGAGCGATCCGCAACTGAGCTGCAAAGTGCAGGGTTCACTGTTTGCCGACGATATCCGCAAGCTGGCAGCGCAAGACAAAGCTACCGCTGCCGGCAGCCTGGACATTAACCTTGAACTCCAGGGCAGGATGCGCGATTTCGGCGTCAATCCGGGCCTGGTCAAAGCCAATGGCAAAGTGCTTTTTCACGACGTCGCCTGGCAAGACAAAGCCCGTTCGCTCGACTTGCAACAAACCCGGGGCGAATGCCAGTTCACACCGCAAGACCTGACACTGCAGGGTTTCAGCAGTAAAGTTTCAGGTCAGCAGTTGCGTTTCACCGGGCATATTCCGGGATTTTGGCCCTGGCTCGCCGGCGACAATCCGAAGCTGGAAGTGAACGGTTCGCTCGAAACCGACCGCCTCGACCTGGCACCCTTCTTCGTGAGCAACGAAACCCAGGAAAGCAGCGATAACAGCGGCAATATCTTCTCTGACGCCATCGAGCTCGATCTTTCGCTCAAAATCGGTCAACTCATCTACCGCCGATTCGATGCCCGTGAGGTGAACGGCACGGCAGCTTTCAGGCGCGGTGACCTCAACATCACCGGCCTTGCCATGCGCACCATGGGCGGATTCGTAAACCTGCGCGGCACCTTCAAACAGGAGAAACAGGGCTATATCTGCCGGGGAATCTACAACGGCGACAATATCCGGATATCCGACCTGTTCTACGCTTTTGAAGACTTCGGACAAACCGACCTGACGCACAAACACCTGGAAGGGAATGCCGGCTTTGCAGGAGAATTCATCGCTCCTTTTGCGCGCGACCTCAAGCTCCGCGAGAAAGAACTTTACGCCTATGCCGATCTGGAAATCGAAGGCGGTGTGCTGCGCAATTACGCGCCTCTACAATCGCTCTCCGGTTTCGTGAAGATGGAAGAGCTGAAGGAGATACGTTTCAACAACCTCAAGAACCAGATTGAGATTTCCAATGCATCCATTAAGATTCCGGAAATGCTCATCTCCAACTCCGCCCTTAACATCCAGATTTCAGGGATTCACACCTTTGATAACCACATGAATTACAATTTCAAGATTCTTGTGGCCGACTTGCTCGCGGCCAAATATGGCTGGCGAAAAAACAACGCCGATGGCAGGTATGAAGACAATGGGAAAAAGGGGATGAG
>CANHTS010000030.1 GCA_947463435.1 Flavobacteriales bacterium
CGTATTGCAGAAAGCAACAGCCAGGGCACTTTTCCTTTGACGACAGCGGAGCAATCCCAATTACAGGCAGGAACTGTTTCCATCACCCGCGAATTCTGGATTGCGGTTACTCCCGGCGGAACCAATCAATTGGATTCCATCCGCCTGACTTCCGGCGATCTGAGCCTGAAGATCAACAACGACATCCCGCATGATGCACAGGTTAGCGTGTTGCTTCCGGATGCCCAACCCGCCTTGTCAGGTTCGGTAAATGTGCCATGGACAGGCACCCCGTGGAACCGGCAGATTATCCTGAATTTCAATTCCCATACGCTCCAGTTGAACCAGGGCCCGGCCGGCAACAACCAGCTGCGGATCCGGCTTCTGATCACGTATACCCGCACCGGAAGCAATCCTGTGTCCGGTTTCAGCGGACCCGATTGCGGCGCCGCGCTTCTCTCACCGCAATTTGCGTGGATGGAGGGAAACCTGGATGCCTGGAACCTGCATGCTGGGCTTGACAGCTTTAAATTGGGGATTTTCACCAATGAGATCACCAAGGGCAAACTGGTATTCAACGATGCAAGGTTCAAGTTGCGCTGGGCACATAACCTGAACCAGACCTTGCCCATAGCGCTGAACAACCTGCAATTCACCATGCAGGATGGCAGCACGGAAGCCGTGAGCGGCGTCAGCTCCGGGCTCAGCGCCCAGCCTTCGCCCAACCCGGATACGTATGTGCGCGATTCCCTGTATCTGAACAGCGGGAACAGCAACGTAGCACAAATCGTAAGGGATGCACCCAGGCTGCTGAATTGGTCTGCGACCATGCAGAATCCTGCCGGTAAGCAACGATTGTATGCCAATGCCAATGCCGAACTCTTCGCAGCGCTGGAGCTACCTTTCTCTGGAAGTGTTCAGCGCTTCACACTCAGCGACACTGCTGATTTCGATCTGGGTATCGGACAAGACGAAATCAACTACCTGGATTGGGTAAACCTGCGGCTCTACGTGGAAAACGGTATCCCAATGGCTGCCGGGATACAGATGTTCTTCCTGGATGCGTCCGGGCGCACCATCGACTCGCTTTTACAGCCCTACCGCTTCATACTCCCTGCGGCACAGGTCGATATCAACGGGAATGTCACCGCTCCGCATACCGAAACCTACGATGTGAAGTTCGAACGACAACGGATAGCCAATATAGCCCGGGCTGTGAAATCGATCACGCGGGTGGAATTCCCGAGTGCTCAGGTGGCCGGAAGCCCTGTTCCGGTAAAGATCTCCAGCAACAACCGGATAGCCGTAGAATTGGGTGTTCAAAGCAAGGTTACCGTAAAGGAAAGGTTCTGAGATGACGACGAAACATATCCTGCTCCCTTCGCTCTTCCTGTTTGCTGTTGTTAAGCCTCTCAGCGCGCAACAGAACTTCAACCTCTACCATTTGAGCAAGGCACCGCAGCGCAATCTGCTTAATCCTGCCATCCATGGCGAAAGCAAAGCGTTCTTTGGTGTACCGGCCCTGAACTCGGTTTACTTTCACTTCTCCAACAGCGGGTTCAACCTGAACAATGTATTTGACGCATTGGAGCCATCTGGTCAGGGCGACTCCACCGCCATCAACATCAACAAGCTGACGGATGTATTCAGCAAGCAGAATTTTATTTCCATGCGTCTGGAACAGCAGTGGTTGTACGCCGGTTTCAGCGTTGGAAAACACCGCTTTACGGGTCATGTAAGCGACAAACTGGCTTTTCGTTTTGCTTACCCGCGCGATTTATTCAGTTTTCTGATAGATGGCAACGGAGGCGACAACCTGGGGCGCAACTTCGGCTTCAATTTCGGCTTGAGCGCTCGCCATTACCGCGAAACCGGCATTGGCTATTCCTATCAATGGAAAGACCATATCACATTGGGAGCCAGGGTAAAATTCCTGCGGGGGCTGAGTATCGTGGAAGCTGCGCCGCTGAATCTCAGCATTACGACCAGGCCTGAAGACTATGCCTGGCAATTGCAATCGGATATCCGCATACAAACCGCCAGCAGCCTTTTCCCACTCTTGCCAGTAGACAGCAATGCCCATTACGAATTCAATGCGGAGCGGCTTTACAGGCGCAACAACAACCGCGGTCTGGGCTTTGACCTCGGAGCCAATGTGCGCCTCAGCGAAAAACTGGAAGTATCCGCATCGGTTATTGACCTCGGGTTTATCCGATGGAAGGAAAACACGGTAACCATGGCATCGCGCAACCCCAATGCCATTTTCACCTTCAATGGTGTGCATGTGAGCAGTGCCGATACCAGCAATGATGTTGAGCAATACTTCAGAAACCTGGGAGACAGCCTGCTCAGCACGTTCAGGCTCGATACCACGCGCGGCAATGCTTTTACAACAGCTCTCGACGGCCAGTTCTTCCTGGGCGGGCAATATCAGCTCTCAGAGCGGGCCAAGGTAAATGCCCTGGTTTACGGTGATTTTTACAACCGCCGCTTCTATCCGGGCCTGACGCTTGGGTTGTATTGGAAACCTTTCCGCTTTGCCGATGTGCACATCACCAATACGATGTACAACCGCGTTTGGTTCAACCCAGGATTGGGATTCAGCACGCGCATTGGGCCGGTGCAAGGCTATTTCACCAGCGACAATCTGTTCGCGCCGCTGCTGCTTTCTTCGAGCCGTGGTTTCAGTTTCAGGTTTGGTATGAACCTGGTATTTGGCCAGTCTGATAAAAAGGAAAAGAATGAAAAGAAAACCCGCGAAAAACTGCGTGGGGGAAATGTGATGGAATAAAAAGGATTGCTTAGCTGTTGTAAGCCCAGCGGATGTACATGGAACCCCAGGTAAAACCGCCGCCGAAAGTGGCGAGTATGAGGTTATCGCCTTTGTTCAGCTCCTTTTCATAATCCCAGAGGAGTAGCGGCAGTGTACCTGAAGTGGTATTGCCATAGCGCTCTATATTCATCAGGATTTTGTCTTCGGGCAAGCCCATGATTTCGGCTGTGTAGTCGATGATGCGCTTGTTGGCCTGATGTGGAATAAGCCAGCTTACGTCGTCGCTGCCCAATTCATTGCGGTCCATGATCTTTTTGGAAACATCGGCCATATTGGTGGTAGCGAATTTGAATACCGTCTTGCCTTCCTGATACACGAAGTGTTCGCGGGCATCGATGGTTTCATGTGTAGGCGGTTTAAGGGACCCACCTGCCTTTTGGTGCAGGAATTCGGCACCTGCACCATCGCTGCACAGGATGGCGTCCATAATGCCGTTATCTTCTTCCGTTGGCTCAAGGAGCACACAGCCGCCACCGTCGCCGAAGATGATACAGGTATTGCGGTCGGTGTAGTCGACGATTGCACTCATCTTATCAACGCCACAAACAACGACTTTTTTGTGCGTACCGCTTTGGATGAACTGGGCGCCAACCTGCAGCCCGTAGAGGAAGCTTGAACAGGCGGCAGCCAGATCGAAACCCCAGGGCTTGGAAGTTCCAAGTTTGTGGGTAACCAGGTTAGCGGTGGCGGGGAAAATCAAATCCGGCGTTACGGTGCACACAATCAGCAGATCGATTTCATCTGCCGAAATGCCGCGTTTTTCAAGCAGGTTTTCAACTGCTTTCACGGCCATATCGCTGGTCGCTTTTCCCGGTTCGCGCAGGATTCTCCGTTCGCGGATACCGGTGCGGGAGATAATCCACTCGTCGTTGGTATCTACGAGCTTCTCCAGGTCTTTGTTACTGAGAACGGTTTCGGGAACGTAACCTCCCACAGCCGTGATGGCGGCGCGTATTTTAGTCGTTTGCACTTGCTTGAGCAGCTTGAATTTCCTGGAAAGAGGAACGTATTTTTTCTATGAGACCGGTGCGGATAATTTCTTCACATAGTTCGACCATTTTCACAAAACTATCTGCCTTGGAGATACCATGGCCTATGACAACCGGTTTATTCACACCCAGCACCGGCGTACCGCCGTAATGCCGGAAATTGAATTTGTCGAGGTAGTCGTCTTGCACACCGCGTTTCATCAAACGATAGAACAGGCCTTCAGACGATTTAACCACCACGTTACCGGTAAAGCCGTCGCAGACAACCACATCGGCCTTATCACCGAAGATATCGCGTCCTTCCACGTTGCCAACAAAGGAAATGTGTTTATTTTCCTTCAGCATTGCATGGGCGGCAAGGGTTAAGATATTGCCTTTTTCTTCTTCTTCACCGATGTTCAGCAAACCCACTCTTGGAGCGTCGACATGATACACCAATTGGCTGTAGAGGGCTCCGAGGATAGCGAACTGATTGAGCATTTCCGGCTTACAGTCTGCGTTTGCGCCCACATCAAGCAGGACGCCATGGGCGCCTTCCGGTTTGGGAAGGATAGAAGTGAGACAAGGTCGTTGAACACCCTCGATCGGTTTAACGGTGAAGAGGCTCGCTGCGTACATGGCGCCGGTATTTCCGGCACCGAGGTATGCGTCGCATTCGCCAGCTGACAGTCCTGCCAGACCGCGCACAATGCTGCTGTCTTTTTTGGAGGTGATGGCTCGAACGGCGTGCTCGCTCATGCCGATGGCTTCTGAGCAATGTATTACTTCGATATTGGCCAGGCCATTGGCATGCTCCTGCAAGAGGGCATCAATAGCCGGCTTATCTCCGTAGAGCAGCAGATGCAGATGGGGATAACGGCGCGCAGCCTCGCAACTGCCCAAGACAGCTTCCAGCGGGGCGAAATCGCCGCCCATTGCGTCTATCCCAATCCTCATCTAACGAATCAGGCTTCGTTTTTACCCTTCATCACCTTCACACCGCGGTAGGTGCCGGTTTCTGGGTTTACCCTGTGGTAGAGGGCAACGTCGCCGGTTACCGGGTCTGCGATCATAGGACGCAAGCCGAGTTTATCGTGCGTACGGCGCTTGTCGCGGCGGGTTTTGGAAATCTTTCGCTTAGGATGTGCCATTTTATTCTGGGTCTTTAAATAAGTCTTTTAATCCTTCCCACCTGGGGTCGGTTTGGTTATCGTTTGCATCCGGGGCAGCGAGCTCAGCCAAGCGCTTCAGCATGTCCTGATTGCAGGGTTTTTCAGGCAGTTCGTCGCAGTTGCGGATAATCGGCAACGTGAGAACCACCAGGTCGAAAAACAAAGGTGCCACATTGATGGATATCTCTGTGTGCGCTATTTCGAGCAAGTCGTCATCAACTTCCACCAGAGCGCCCATTGTTTCACGTTCACCGGGAACACGCTGTTTCACCATCACCCGATGGGCGGCTTTCACAGGATAGGAAAGCGCCTCCAGGCAACGATCACAGGATACGGCAACAGCTCCGTCCACCTCCATATCCAACTGAAACAAATGCTGTTTCTTGTCGAATGTTAGATTGGCTTTCACATTGCCGGGCCCTGCCAGCGAAAATCCCAGGGTCTCAAAGAACGCAGCGTCGAGGTTGAATGCATAGTGATGCAGTCCGTCTTTTAACTTGACGAACGGTATCTCAAATTCTTCCAGGTCACTCTCGTTTCTCAAAACGAACCGCGAAATTAGTTAATTCTGAGGACAATTTCTTCGTTTATTCACAAGAATCAGAAGTCGATCCGGAATCGTTCGCGCTTCATCTCGGCAAAAGGCAGGAAGCTGGATTTGCCGTGGTCATAAATGGCGCGGCTTCCCACAATGTTCAAGCCGTCGAACAAAGCATTCATGAACGATAAAGCGGAAGCTTCACCCTTCCCGGCAAGCGCATAGGCTGTGCCGTGATCGGGCGAAGTGCGTACCACCGGCAATCCGGCCGTATAATTCACGCCTTCATAGAAAGCGGCAGACTTAAACGGAATCAGTCCCTGATCGTGGTACATGGCCAGGATGGCATCAAACTGCGCCGCCTGTCCGGAACCGAAGAACGAATCGGCTGAATAAGGTCCGTACACGAGCATTCCGTCTTTGCGTGCTGCTTCGGTTTCCGGTTTGATGCGTTCGATTTCCTCGCTGCCCAGCAAACCGCTGTCGCCTGCATGTGGGTTCAGGCCGAGCAAGGCAATCCGCGGTTGGGCAATGCGAAAATCGCGCTGCAAGGCACTGTGCACCGTGCGGATGCGCGCGGCGATCTTCTCCCTGCTCAGCACCTTGCTTACATCTTGCACCGGAACATGTTCCGTTACCAAAGCGATGCGCAAATCATCTGCAATGAGCATCATGGCATAGTTATCCGATCCCAGCGCTTTGGCAATGAATCCGGTGTGACCATCAAAGCCGGGCAGGTTTTCAGCCACTGTAGCTTTATCGAGCGGCGAGGTGAGGATCATGCCAATCTGACCTTTGACGGCGGCATCCACACAAGCCTGGAGCGAAGCCAAGGCCTCCGCTCCTGCTGCAGCAGAAGGCTTGCCGAATTCGACCGCAAAATCTGCCGAACCGGTTGGAATCAGATTCAGTCGTCCAGCTTTTGCTTCTTCCGGAGTGGCAATCTGATGGAATGCCGGAGCCTCGATTCCTTTCGAAGCGAGTTGTTTCTTGGTGTAGATATAACTTTTGGCCGATGCGTACAACACGGGAATGAAATGCTTCAAGAGCGTTTCATCGGCGAAAGCCTTTTGAATAATCTCCAGGCCAACGCCATTCGGGTCGCCCTGCGTTATCCCAACGCGTATGCGTTCATTTTCCATGTTGAGCCCTCCTTTTCAGATATTCAAGCATCAGGCGCACGCCAACACCGGTTCCACCTTTGGATGTGTAACCGGAAGCAGTGTGTGTAAAAGCTGTTCCGGCAATATCGAGATGCAACCAAGGGTAATCGGTGAAACTGCGCAGGAACATGGCTGCACTTTGTGCGCCCCCCTCTCCTTTTCCGAGATTCTTCAGATCGCTGATATCGCCTTTCATTTCATCGGCGTATTCTTCCCATAATGGCAGTTCGGCCAGACGCTCGTAGGTTGCCTCGCCGCAGTCGCGCAGGGTGCCTTTGATTTCATCCGAAGCATTGCCCATCATCGCGCTGCCGTAGCTACCAAGAGCCCTGGCAGCAGCACCTGTCAAGGTAGCAAAATCGAACACCAGTTCGGGATTGTAACGCGAGGCATAACTCAGTGCATCGGCCAGAATGAGCCGTCCTTCTGCATCTGTATTGAGCACTTCCACGCTGAGGCCTTTATGGGTTGAAATGATATCGCCGGGGCAAATGGCGTCTTCACCGGGCCGGTTGTCGGTAATCGGAACCAGACCGACGATGTACAGCGGCATTTTCAATCCGGCTGCGCCGCTCATCACCGCGCCCACCACCGCAGCTCCGGCCATATCGCACTTCATGTAATCCATGCTTTGCGGGGTAGGCTTGAGGCTGAGACCCCCGGTGTCAAACACGACGCCTTTACCTACCAGTACTATGGGTTTCTTATTCACTGCACCGGCTGGTTTGTATTCCATGATAGCAAACACGGGTGGCTTTTGTGAACCTTTATTTACCGCGAGTAAGCCGTAGAATTTCTGCGAGGTGATTTTGGATTTATTCCAGATATCGACATCAAAACCATACTCTGCGCCGAGTTTAGCAAACGCTTCACCGAGTGCTGCCGCATCGAGATGGCTGGAGGGTTCGTTCACCAGGTCGCGTGCGATCATGGTGGCTTCCACAGTCATATCAAGAGCTTGCAGCGTTTTACCGTCGAGCTGTTTGGAATCGACAAGTATTTCTTCCGGGTAAACGGTTTCAGTTTTCCCGGTTTTATGCCGTTGGAATCGGTAGGCGGCGAGGCGCAGGCCTTCATAAACTGAGGCCGCGTAATCTTCGTTCTTTTGCAAATCGCAAAGGCGGAGCGTGCGCAGTTTGCGTTGCTGTATTTGTTGTTGTACTGCTGCAGCTGCTTTGCGGAGGCGTTCCAATTCGGTGTAACCGCTTTTACTTCCGCAGTATTCGAAAAACATGGAGCTGCCGGGCAGGTGCACAGAATAGCTGTTTTCTGCATCTGCAGTGCGCTTTTCAATATGCGTTACCAGCTCTTCATCGAGACCGGCGTCTTTTAATTCAGCGGTATTGGAAAATAGAAACAGGATGGATTCTGACTCTGCCGGCGTGGCCTCTTCCCGTTTGTGTTTCTTTGGTTTCTTGTCTTTGCTGCCCATAAATAAAAACAGGGACGAATCTAATGATTCCGTCCCTGTTCGTAAGGATTACTTTGGTCAAATATCAACCTTGCAAAGCAGCGGCACCACCCACGATTTCAGAGATCTCTCGGGTAATGGCAGCCTGACGTGCCTGGTTGTATTGCAAGCGAAGCGATTTCAACAGTTCGCCGGCGTTTTCTGTGGCCTTATCCATTGCAACCATCCGCGCTCCGTGTTCTGCCGCATTGGAATCCAGCAACGCGCGGTAGAGATGTGTTTTCAGGCTGCGGGGAATCAACTCCTCGAGAATGGCAACTTTATCGGGTTCGAACAGGTAATCGTTCTTACGGGCACCTTTTGCCTTGTTCTGCTGCATGTCGACGGGAAGGAATACTTCGTTCGTGATGAGCTGTGTAGCTGCATTCTTAAAATGGTTGTAAACCAGTTCAACGCGATCGTATTGTCCATCCAGGAAAGACTTCAGAATATCATCACCGGCTGCAAATACATTTTCTGAGCTCAGCTGACCGAACAGACCCATAAACCGATTGTCGAAAGTAACCGGATAGCGGCGGAAGAACTCGTATCCTTTTTTTCCGATGGGAAGGATAGCCACTTTTCCGGCAGCCATCTGTGCGGCGTATTTGCCTTCGAGCAGGGCGCGGGTGCGACGGATTACATTGGTATTAAATGCACCGCATAGACCGCGATCGCTGGTAATAATCACAAGCAAAACCGTGCGGGGATCGCGGTCTTTGAAGAAACGCGCGAGGCTTTCATCTTCCACCGAGTCTTCCAGGTTCGCCATCACTTCTTTCAGCTTGGCGGCATAGGGACGCATACGAACGATTCCGTCTGTTGCCTTGCGCAGCTTGGTGGCAGACACCAGTTTCATAGCTTTGGTGATCTGCTGGGTGGAGATGGTGGACGAAATCCTGCTTCTGATCTCTTTGAGGTTAGCCATCGGTGTTCAGGAATCAGGCGTTCTGGAAATCTTTCGCAATCTCTTTGCAAGCAGCTTCGAGCACAGAAGTAATCTGTTCGTCGATTTTACCTGCTTTGATCAGGTCGAGCGTATCACGGTGCTTGGCATCCAGGTATTCGAGGTAACGCGCTTCAAATTCACGCACCTTGCTTACCGGAATGCTGCGCAGCAGACCATTCGTACCGCAGTACAGAATAGCTACCTGCTTTTCTACCGATACCGGTGAATACTGACCTTGTTTCAATACTTCCACGTTGCGTGAGCCCTTATCGAGAACGGCTTTGGTAGCAGCATCGAGGTCAGATCCGAACTTGGCAAAAGCCTCGAGTTCGCGGTACTGAGCCTGGTCAAGTTTCAGCGTACCTGCAACCTTCTTCATCGACTTGATCTGCGCGTTACCACCTACACGGCTTACAGAGATACCCACGTTAATTGCAGGGCGCACACCAGAGTTAAACAAGTTGGATTCGAGGAAGATCTGACCGTCGGTGATAGAGATTACGTTGGTCGGGATATAAGCAGACACGTCGCCGGCCTGAGTTTCAATGATGGGGAGTGCAGTGAGCGATCCTCCGCCTTTCACCTTGTCGCGCAGGTTTTCGGGAAGGTCGTTCATCTGGCGGGTGATCTCGTCGCTCGCGTTCAGTTTGCAGGCGCGCTCAAGCAAGCGGCTGTGCAGATAGAATACGTCGCCGGGATAAGCTTCACGTCCCGGTGGGCGGCGGAGCAGCAGTGATACTTCACGGTAAGCCACAGCCTGTTTTGACAGGTCGTCGAATACTACCAGGCCTGCATGGCCCTGGTCGCGGAAGAATTCACCAATAGCGGCGCCGGTCATGGGCGCAAAGAACTGAAGCGGAGCAGCAGCGCTGGCAGGAGCTGAAACTACTACGGTGTAAGCCATGGCGCCGTTCTCTTCGAGCGACTTCACCACCTGCTTTACAGTAGATTCTTTCTGACCACAAGCCACATAGATGCAATATACAGGCTTACCTGCTTCGAAGTTCTGGCGCTGGTTGATGATGGTATCGATGGCCACGGCAGTCTTACCTGTCTGGCGGTCACCGATAATCAGTTCGCGCTGACCGCGACCGATCGGAATCATCGCATCGATAGCCTTGATACCGGTCTGCAGCGGCTCTTTAACGGGCTCGCGGTACAGAACGCCGGGAGCTTTGCGCTCCAGGGGCATTTCGAAGGTTTCACCGCTGATCGGCCCTTTGCCATCAACCGGTTCACCGAGTGTATTCACAACGCGGCCAAGCATGCCGAAGCCAACAGGAACAGAAGCAATCTTGCGGGTACGGCGCACCGTATCGCCTTCTTTAATTTCTGTGCTGCTGCCGAGCAATACGGCACCTACGTTATCTTCTTCCAGGTTGAGCACCACGGCGCGAACGCCATTGGCAAACTCAACGAGTTCACCGCTCTGTACGCTGGAAAGTCCATAGATACGTGCAATACCGTCGCCCACCTGGAGCACGGTGCCTACTTCTTCAAGACTGGCGGCTGCGTTGAACCCGGCAATCTGTTCTTTCAGTATGGCTGAAACCTCGTCTGGTCTGATCTGTGCCATTGTTATGCGATGTTAAGTTCTTTCTTAAGTTTTTGAATTTGGGTTTGGATGGAAGTATCGAAAATCTTGTCTTCGAAACGAATAACAAGACCTCCAACGATTTCCGTATTCTCTTCGGTCTGTAAAACGACCTCTTTGGCACCTGTTTGCTTTTGCACGAAGCGGGAAACCTGTTCACGTGCAGCGTTGCCGAGGGGTGCGGCGCTGATGACGCGGGCATTCACGCGGCCACATGATTTATCCCACACCTGCACAAAGGCTTCAGCTACCTGGGCCAGGAGTTCTTCCCTTCTACGGTCGAGGAGCATTTGCAAAAGTCCTTTGCTCAGTTCGTTGAAACCTGCGAAGATTTTAGCGAACGCGCCAGACTTGGCATGCGTTGGGATTACGGGGCTTGCGAGGAAGGCTGAGAATTCGCGGTTTTCCTTGCAAAGGCTCAGGGCACTGCGCATATCGTCTGCGATGGCCGCAGCGGCACCGTTTTCCTGCGCTTTCAGGAAAAGCGCATCGGCGTATCGTTTGGCTATTCTGAATTCAGACATGCGCGATTAGCTGGCAGCTCCTTGCTCTCCGTTGCTGAGGTTGCGCAGGTGTTCTTCGATAATGGCGCGCTGCTCTGCGTTGTCTTCCATGCGGCGACCAACGAGTTTAGCGGCGATTTCGAGAGAGAAACCGGCCACCTGATTCTTCAGTTCGCTGATTGCTGCGTTCTTTTGTCTTTCGATTTCGGTCTGAGCCTTCTCAATCAGCTTGCGGGCTTCATCATCGGCAGCCGATTTGGCTTCTCCGATGATTTTATCTTTCATCTCGCGTGCTTCTTTGAGAATCCGCTCGCGCTCCTGGCGGGCTTCCGCCAGCAGGGCTTCATTCTGATTCTTGAGCTCGGCCATTTCGCTGCGTGCTTTTTCTGCACTTTGCAAGGCCGCTTCGATAGACTCTTCGCGCTCCCTGATCATTTTGAGGATGGGCCCCCAGGCAAGTTTGCCCAGCAGGAACACCACAGCCAGGAAAGCTACGCTGGTCCATATAATGGTTCCTAATCCGGCGGATAGCATTTCGTTTTTTTTTCTTAGTTGTCAAAAAATCGGAGCCGGCCGAAGCCGGCTCCGGTGACAGTCTTAACCAAGCACTACGAGGAGGCACACGATCACAGCAAACAGGGCAACGCCCTCGATCAGGGCCGCGGCCACGATCATGTTTGCGCGAATGTCGCCGGTAGCCTCAGGCTGACGGGCAATGCTCTCCAGTGCGGAGCCACCAATACGGCCAATACCGATACCGGCGCCGATAGCTGCGATTCCAGCGCCGATTCCAGCCCAACCGGCTGCGGCAGCTGCTTCAAGAAGGATGGTTAACAATTCCATGTTGTTGATATGTGAGTTATGGTTTTTTAGGTTTAATGATGGGCCTCTTCCACGGCACTGCCAAAGTAAATGGCTGCCAGCAGGGTGAATACATAAGCTTGCAGGAAGGCTACCAGCAGCTCGATTACGTTCATGAAGATCATGAAAACCAGTGAACCTACACCTACACCGTAACCCGCTCCGGCGCTCTGCTGTCCAAAAATAAAGATCAGACTTACGAAGGAAAGGATGATGATGTGGCCGGCTGTAATGTTCGCTGTAAGACGAATCATCAATACCGCCGGCTTGATGAAGATACCGAGAATTTCAATCGGAACAAGAATAAACTTGATCGGTGTAGGCACGCCATGGGGCCACAGGATATGTGACCAATAGTTGCCATTTCCGTTGATAGTGGTGATGATGAATACAATCGCAGCCAGTACGATGGTCACACCAAGTGTTCCCATGATATTGAAACCACCGAGGAAAGGCATCAGTCCAAGCATATTGGCCACCCAGATGAAGAAGAAAGAACTCAGCAGAAAAGGCATGAACCGGTCTGCCTTTTTCGCACCGATGCTGGGAACAGCTACTTCGTCACGTATGAACAGGATAAGGGGCTCAACAAACGACTGCAATCCTTTAGGAGCCATGCCGCGGCGCTTCTTATAGGCAGAAGCCACGCTGATGAACATCCAGAGGACTATGAAGGCTGTAATGAACAGGCCCGCAACGCTTTTGGTAATGGAGAGGTCAAGCGGCTGTGCATTGGTCGGATGACCGTGCTCATCGAAAATCAATTCTCCATTGGGGGCCGTGTAGATTTTTTCGTGGAACAAGGCATAGCCGTTATGCGCACCGTAGTGAACATGTTTGCCGGCTGCTGTTGCCTCTTTCTTGTTGTGATAGAAGTGAGAAGAACTGAAGATGCTGATTCCTTCTTCTCCTTTGATAATAACAGGCAGGTAAAGCGCGTAGTGCTTCTCGTCTGCCGCTCCTTCGTTCAGGGTAAAGAAATGGATCTCATGCGCATCGGATATGTGATGCATGATCATTTCGCCTGCATTAAAAGACGACTTTTCTTCTGCATGCGCAGGAGCGGCAGCCGGATTAGCCACCATTGTATCGCTGGCACGAAGATTATTTCCGAGGCTCAAGCATGCGAAAAACGCGTAAAAAGCTCCGGTAGTGAGTTTTTTTGTGATAGTCTGAATTGCGGGAACCCTAAGTTTTTCGGCCATCTTCTGCTGCAGGCGTTTCTTTTGAATCGGGGCGCAAGTTAGGCAGAACGGCCAAAATTTCAAAAAAGGTAAAAATGAAATATCCGAGAAAGAATATTGCGATGAACACGATGTCTTTCTGACCGGTTTTCCAGATGACGCCACCCACGAACAAGAGAGACAAGAACATACGGACCAGGTTACCCAGCATCAGTGCGCGGATATGCTGGGCCGGTTTACTGACAAAAGCCATGTTCAACCGGTAAGTCAGCAGGGTTATTCCCCACAGAAAGACAACCGCAAGAAACCAGTGCGCCTGCGGTACCAGTTTCAGATAGATGGTTGACACACCGATGGCAGCGGCCATAGAGATAGCCAGGAAAGTAAGCCGGATAAAAAAGGAGCCTGCTTTCATTTCACCTTACTAATAAAGGAGTACATGGATCCTGCCACACCCAGCAGGGCGAAAAGCAGGGTATAAAGCGGGAAATCAGGAGGGTAACGGCGGTCGATCCAGCGACCGGCGAGAACAAGGGCCAATATTGTGATCAGCATCTGCATGCCCATACCCGCGAATTGCAGGAAATTATTCCGCGCCGGCTGCTTTTTCTCCGGCAAGGGGTTTATTGGTCTTGGTTACGCCCGGGGCTCCTTCGCGCTTGGCGGAGGACATGTTGCAGTTGCCGTTGAATTGAGCACCGCTTTCAATTACCAATTTATCGGCTGTGATATCCCCTTCTATGCGCGCTCCGGGTTTCAGCAACAGCGTTTCGAGCACCGCGATATTTCCTTTTACCAGTCCGGACACTGTGGCGTGACGAGCCTGTATATTACCGGTGATAACCGAAGATTCGCCGATAACCAGCCTTGAACGCGCCTGAATATTGCCGGTGATATTGCCGTCGATGCGGATATCGCCTTCAGAAACAAGGTCACCTTGAACCGATGTACCCGGTCCAATGATATTTAGGATGTTCGGCGAAACCGAATCCATTTTTTCCTTTCCTTTTTGAAACATGCTTCAGCAGATTGGGTTGAAACGCAAAGTTATCCCATAGCGGGCAGAACTGTACTATTTTCTCAGCACAGGTCTTTTCATCCCTGACGAATCGAGGTTTCGTTCGTCTTCGCCAAGAATTTTCTGCAGTGCTTCTTGCTTCTGCTGGTTTTGTTCCTGCAGCCTCGTCAGCTCGTCAATCTGCTGGGTGAGTTCGATGATGGCGGCGTTATCGCTCACTTTGCCGTAACCCGGCACCAGTTGGCGCAAAGGGGTGAAGGCGATGAGCAAAAAAATCACCAAAGTGAACAGCAGAAGCGACGAACTGAGCAGCATAACCACGTTCATCGGCGTAAGCCGGATAGAGAACACATCTTGCAGCGAGCCATCGTTGAGCAACACCAGCCGATACTTGTTCTTTAATTTCTTGAGTATTTTCTGTTTTTTTGAGGACATTTTCCCTTCTGTGGGCAATTATTACAGGCGTACGAAGTTAGAGATTTTGGTTCAACCACTCATGTTATCCTCCCGAAGGCTGTTGCCTCTTTTACTTTTACTGGCCATAGCGTCTTGCAAGAACAGTGAATCCTGGACGGCCAGGCAATGGCACAATACCGTAGCGCACTACAACACCTATTTCAACGCACGCGAAAAGGTGCGGCTTACTGAAAATGATTTGCGCGATCGCTTCACCGACCGCTTCGACAAGGTCCTGGAAATCTACAACTACGGCGACGAAGCGGCCCTGCTGAACAACGGTGGCACGATGGACGAGGTGCTCAAAAAAACCAGCAATCTGGTAGACAAGCACCCAAAAAGCAAATGGGTCGACGATGCCTACATGCTGATGGGCGAGTCGTATTTCCTTCGGGGCGACTTCATTGCCGCAAAAGACTTATTTCAGTTCGTTTATTCCCGTTTCAAGGACAAGGATGTTAAGGCCGCCAGTCAGATCGGCGTTTTTCGTTGCCTGTATATGATGAACAAGCTTGACGATGCGGAAGGTTTGGTCAGTTCGCTGAGCAGCGACAAAGAGTTTCCGGCATCCCTGCGCTACGCGTTAGATGAAGCCAAGGCAGCCATATACATCCGCAAAGAGCGCTATCCTTCCGCTGTCGAACCGCTCAAGCGTCTGATTGCTGCAACACGCAACCGCACGCGCAAAGCCAGGCTTTGGTTTATTCTCGCCCAGGTTGAGCAAAGGGCTGGCAAAAACGACGAAGCGGCTGCGCATTATGCCCGCGTAATCAAGATGAACCCTCCTTATGAGATGGCGTTCAATGCGCAGATCAATCAGGTATTGTGTATCAATGCCGGTCAGAAAGGGGATCTCAGACAGGCAAGGGCCCTGCTGAAGCAGATGCTGAAAGACGACAAGAACTTCGACTACCTCGATCAGATTTATTTCCGTTTGGGCGAAACCGAAGCCCGCGACCGCAACTGGACAAAAGCAGTAGAATACTATAACTTGTCACTCCGCAACAGCAAGGGCAATAAAGACCAGATGGCAGGTACTTACCTTGCGCTGGCCGACTATTACTTCAGTACCCAACGGTTTGAAAAATCCGGATTGTATTACGACAGTGCCGTTGGTGTGCTGCCCCGCGAAAATGCCAGTTACAACCAGATTGCGGCAAAAAGCCAGATGTTGGGTGAATTGGTGCGTCATTTGGCGACCATCCGCGAACAGGACAGCTTGTTGCGTCTTGCCGCAGACCCGGCCTTGTTAGAGCGCACGGTTGACCGTTTGGTAGCGCTTGACCGCGAACGCCAGCAACAACAGCAGAATCAGCCCGCACCTCCCCCACCGCCTCCGGGTGGTGCACAGGGCGACCCAATGGCCGGTGGCGCAGCTGCTTTTCCATTCTATAATGCAGCATTGCGCGCAAGGGGGTACAATGAATTTATTCGAATCTGGGGACAACGGGAAAACAGAGACTACTGGCGTTTGAAGAACAAGCGTACCATGGCAGAAAGCGGCAATCCCGACGGCGGCGGTTCCGGCATAGACACAGGCCAATCTGCTGAAGTGCTTCCTCCCGGCATTCCGCCCGACCGCAGACGCTATTATACCGGCATACCTTTCTCAGAAAAGGGTAAGACCGATGCAAAGGAAAAGATTGCCCAGGCCATGGTTGGCGCCGGGAATGTGTACCGTGAAAAGCTGCAGGATTGCAAACAGGCAAACGAGATGTACCGCGCTTTCCTCAATCGATTTACCAATCATAGCCTCGAGCCTCAGGTGCTTTTCAATACGGTCAAATGTGCCCGAATGAACGACGACAAAGCAGAAGCGGCCAAGTACGAAAAACTGCTGGCTGAGAAGTTCCCTTCCAGCACCTATGTTGCTGTGCTCAGGCAACAGGAGCAGCAGGATTCCACCGGTAGCAAACCGGTTTCAGAAGGCGATGCAGATAAGGTTGAAGCGCTCTACCGCAGTATGTACGACGCATTCCGTGCAGGCAACTACCAGGAAGTGTTGCGGCTGCGGGCATTGGCAGATAAAACGTATAGCGGCAACAGCCTGCAAGGTCAATTCGACTACCTGTATGCTTTGACGCTCGGTTATATGGGCGATCTGGACAAAGCCATCGTTTTGCTCCGTGCCATTACTTCAGATTATTCAGGAACCCCGATTGCGGTTGCTGCAGCAGACATTGTGAGCCTGTGGGAAAGCCGCCAGAATACAAGTGAGTCTTCAACCGAAGCTGCAGATACTACCTTTATATGGGATAGTAAGGACGACTTGTTCTTTCTCCTTATCGTAAACCGCGGCGGCGATATGAACCGGATACGTGCCGCTTTGTCTGATCACAACAGCCGCAACCACGCTTCCAAGGCTTTGGAAACAGGCCGCCCCGCTGTGGCAGGAGATTTTTACACCATCCCCGTTAAAGGTTTTAAAACCATGGAAGATATGCGCGCTTACCTGAGTCAGACTTCAGGCGACAACACCTGGCAGCAAACCGCCGGGTCGCCCGAAGTGTTCTGTTGTCTGATCAGTCAGCGCAATTATGCAGCCCTCTTGAGCTCGGGCAAAGTAGAAGTATACCGTAAACTGTTCGGTCGGAATTACAAATAATATCGCACACATACATGGCTAAAGGCAAATCAGACTGGTTCATCCCAAAATTCTGGAAATGGTATGGAGCCGGCATCGGTTTCGTCATATTCTTCTTCCTGCTGCTGAACTTTGGCTTGTTCGGCTCGTTGCCTGATATCACTGAGCTTGAGAATCCAAACAGCGCCCTGGCCAGTGAAATCTATTCAGAAGACGGGGTAGTAATTGGCAAATACTACCGACAGAACCGTACCAACGTTGAATATGATGACCTCGCGCCGGCGTTGCGCGAAGCCCTCATAGCCACGGAAGACGTCAGGTTTTATGCGCATTCCGGTATCGACTTGCGTGGATTAACCCGGGCGATCGTTTTTCTGGGGAAAGCCGGCGGTGCCAGTACCATCACCCAGCAGCTGGCAAAGAACCTTTTCAGCGAAAAACCCCGTTGGAAACTCACGCGCCTCATCCAGAAGATGCAGGAATGGATCATCGCCATCAGGCTTGAAAGGAGATATACCAAGGAAGAGATTCTCACCATGTATCTCAATACCGTTCCTTTTTCAGGCCATTCTTTTGGGATAAAGGCAGCGGCGAGGGAATTTTTCAATAAAACACCGAAAGAACTGAAGGTAGAAGAAGCGGCTGTGCTGGTAGGAATGCTGCAGGCTCCATCGGCTTACCATCCGAAACGAAATCCTGAACGCTCTATGGTTCGCCGGAATGTGGTGCTTGGCCAGATGGTGAAAGCCGGTTTTCTTGCAGATGCTGACTTTGAAAAGTTGAAAACCCAGAAAATCAAGATCGACTTCAAAACCGGCAGCGAAGATGGTA
>CANHTS010000031.1 GCA_947463435.1 Flavobacteriales bacterium
CTGCGGCATTCACGGCGGTGCGCAGAAACTCTACGGCCTGCAAGGGCTCATGCAACTTGCGGATGTACAGGCTGCTGAGCAATTGCATGCTCTGTGTGCCGTGTTGGCTATGACCCAATTGCGCAAGGTCGCTGCGGAATTCCGTTGCCAGCGCCTGCCAGGCTTCAAGGGTGGTTTCAGGCGCCTTCTCCAGGGCTTTGTAGCGGTTGACCAGCCTCGAATGCCGCGCCTGTTCATAATAGGCGCCACCGGGCCAGGTATTGACGATCTGTGCATACGATTCAGCGGCAGCCTGGTATTCACCGTTTTCGCTTAGGGTGCCGGCCAGACTGAAAAGGTAATCTCCCTGACTGCGCGTGCGGCGGTCCATCGCTTTGGCCTGGGCCAGCGCCGCATTCCATTCGCGCATCTGTACCAAGGCCCAGATCAGCAAGTCGTAATTGGCAGGATTGTCCGGGTTGCGCTGTGAACGCCGCAGCAGCAGATCGCGCAACATGGGGTAATCGCTTTCGTCTATCCAGATGGCCAACTCGGCCTTGGTTTCTTCCACACCCAACTCACCTGTCTCAAGCATGGTGATTTGCTCATCCAGGGCTTTTTCACGCTGCCCGGTCAGGATATACAATTCCGAAAGCAACGATGAAAAAGCCCGCGGGTCACCGCTTTTGGCGCGGGCCATTTCATAAGCAGCAGCCGAAGCAGCGAATAAGTTGCGGCGGTAAAAGGCTCCTGCCAGTTGTTCGGCCTGGATCATGCTGCCGCGACTCGCTTCCCGCTGTAAACCTTCATACCAGGCCACTGCTTCGGGTTCTTTGCCTTGTTTTCCCAGCAAGTAACCGATGTCGACACGATAATGCCAGTTATCCGGAAAACGGCGGTTCCTTTTCCGCACCCATTTGTCAGCTTCTTCCCAGCGGTTCAGCGCCATCAGGCATTGCAGATACTGGTCGTAGAGGTAAAGCGATGCAGGATCGGAACCAGCGAGTTTCTCATACAATTCGGCCGCCTTATCATAATCCTGTTCCCCGAAATACTGCCTTGCCAGAAGCTCTTTGTTCTCCTGAGCCACCAAGGGTTTTGCAGCGTGCATTGAAAACAATATCAAGAAGAGGAAGAGGGGCCTTATCATCGTATCTATAAACGCAAATATCCTTCCAAAGTTGGGTTTCCGGCTCAAAACATCGGCTTGAAGTCGTCGGGCTTCAGGCTTGGATGATAATGGTGCACCAACCCGTACACACGGTTGCGCAGGGGCATGATGCCGGTGCGGTAGCAGCGGAAGAAGAAATCCCAGTCTTCGTGGCCCCATTGCGTATAAGCTTCATTCAGTCCGCCCAGGGCCACAAAATGGCTGCGCCGCATCACGCAGATACCGGTTCCCGCGCTGAGGTATTTCCAGTCTGTGGAAGGAGCCGGTGCCAGCATGGTTCTGCATACCGGAAACCAGGCCAGGTGTGCATTCACATAACGCCCGATGTGTCGTTGAAGGTCATCAGGAACTTCCATATCCGCATCGCAGAGCATCACAAGCGGCTCTTTGGTTTGCCGCACGGCACGATTGAACACACGGGCCCGGGCGAAGGCCTCTTCCATGTGGCTGAAGTACAGGGTGCCGGGCCAATGGCGTCGGATTTCTTGCTCTAGTTCGGGTATATCGGTGCTGCCGCAATCGGCTACAGACAGTGCAATCCAACCGCGCCCGGCGTCGGCGCGCAGCAGTGAAGGGATGAGGATTTCGAGCAGGTGACGGCTGCGGTTGAAGTTGCCGGTACAGATAACCAGTGCCTGCGGTTTGCCTGGTGAAAGGAAGTTCAACGCGGCTTCGGCCAAGCCACGCAGGTCGGTGAAGAGGGTTTTCCAACCCACCATGCGCCGCTGCGGACTTTTGAACACAAACCAGGCCAGGCGTTTCAGCATGGCTCAGGCAGCAGCTTCGGCCAGCCTGCGCCTGCGGTCGATGATCAGCCAGGGGATATAGGCCAGGGCGAAGTTGGCCAGGGCCACCAGTTCTGCTCCAACGATATACCAGGGCCAGGGTCCGAGATGGTCGAGGATGGACGGCGTGCTTGGCTTGGCGCAGATGAAGAGGTAATTGGTGTCCAGCAGGTAGTTTGCACAGGCCGCCACTATGAGGAATACGTTCAAGCCGGCCAGGGCTTTGAGGATATGCTTCGCCTGAGGGCGCATACCATAAACCACTGTGGCATAAACGATGGCGAGGATCATGCCCGGATGCCCAACCCAGAATCGGAAGAACATGAAATGCGGATAATCGTGCTGCAGGTCGGGTGTAAGCGTAGCCTGTAGCATGGCAGCCAGGGCCCAGAAATAGAGCAATTCATACCACCATTGCTTGCGCCAGATGAGCACCAGTACAATGGCGAGGTTGGAAAAGCGGCAAAGCTGCAAAGGCAGGTGCTGCTTGATGTCGAAGGTTCCGGCGGCCAGTTCGAGCAAAGTCCAGGCTACCCAGCTTCCGGCGATGATGCCTCCGATGGCTGCACCGGTAAAATACTGCGCCGGGCGGCTGAGGTATTTCTTCGACAGCAGGGGTATGGCGATGATGCAGACCAAGCTGATCAGAACGGCCCACCAATGGCTGATATTCCATTGCGTGAAGCGGTCGTAATGGGCCATGTAATCGCGGATTTCCATCCGCCACGCAGCTAACATAGCAGCCGAATTACGGCCTTATGCGGCTGGTATGCAAGCAGGCAAATCTGATTGAAGGATAATTTTTATTGGTTGACCAGCCTGAGCTGCCAGTTCCAGGCGTCGCGCAACATATCGTCCAGGCTGCGTTCGGCTTTCCAACCCAAACGTTGTTCAGCCAGGGAAGGGTTGGCCCAGAGCTCTGTTACATCGCCCTGCCTGCGGGCTCCGATGCGATGCGGAACTGGAATACCATTCACCCGTTCAAAGGCATGAAGCAGTTCTTTTACGGAAACGGCCCGCCCGGTGCCGAGATTGAATACTTCAAATGCCGAACGTTCAGTGGCTTCATCCAGGAAGCGCAACGCAGCGACATGCGCCTCCGCAAGGTCCATCACGTGCAGGTAATCGCGCACTGCCGTGCCATCGGGGGTGGGATAATCGTCTCCGAAAACCGTCAGGGCCTCGCGCAACCCTGCGGCGGCCTGGGTTACGTAAGGTGCGAGGTTATTGGGAATACCGAGCGGCAATTCACCAATCAAACCGCTGGGATGTGCTCCGATGGGATTGAAATAGCGCAGGCAAACGGTCTGGAAATAGGGATCGTCCTGCAGGATGCGCTCGCCCATTTGCTTCGTGCTGCCATAGGGCGAAAGGGCCGGTGGCAGCGGCGTGTCTTCGGTGACCGGCATCTTCTCGGCTTCGCCATAAACGGTTGCGGAAGAAGAGAATACGATGTTTTGAACGCTATGGCGCTGCATGGCGGCCAGCAGTTCGAGCAGCCCCCCGATGTTATTCCGGTAGTAGCGCAGTGGCTGGCTCACCGATTCGCCAACCGCTTTGAGTGCAGCAAAGTGGATCGCCGAGCGGATGGGATAGGCTTCAAACACGCTGTCGAGCTGCGCAGAATCCGTCACATCACCTTGTATGAAAATGGGACTGCGTCCGGCGATGCGGGCAATGCCTTCCAATACCTTCGTATCTGAATTGCAGAGGTTGTCAAAAATGACGGGTTCGAAGCCGGCTTCCATCAGGCATACCACGGTATGCGATCCGATGAAACCCATGCCTCCGGTTACAAGTACGTGTTGCATGGCTCAGGCAATTCGGCTTACCAATCCATCGCGCAATTGATACTGCTGACCGCTTTCCGGGCAGTGGGCAAGTCCCTCGGCGTTGAAGCTGAGTTTGTGACCGTATTCGCTCATCCAACCGGCCTGGCGTGCGGGGTTGCCGATCACCAGGGCGTAATCGGGCACGTTCTTGGTTACCACGGCTCCGGCACCGATGAATGCGAATTTGCCGATATCATGGCCGCAAACGATGGTGGCATTGGCGCCGATGCTGGCTCCCTGACCTACATGCGTTTTCGCATATTGGTCGCGGCGGTTCACTGCGCTGCGCGGATTGGTAACATTGGTGAACACACAGCTCGGCCCGAGGAACACATCGTCGTCGCAGGTTACGCCGGTATAAATGCTCACATTGTTCTGCACCTTTACGTTGTTGCCGAGGATTACGCCGGGGCTCACCACCACGTTCTGGCCGAAATTGCATTTCCGGCCGATGCGGCAGTTGGGCATGATATGGGTGAAATGCCAGATTTTGGTGCCTGCGCCTATTTCGCAACCTTCGTCTACAACTGCGGTTGGATGGGCGTAGTATTCGGGCGTGGTATCGGGCTGCATGGTTGGCAAAATTAGGCAAAACGGCGGCAACAGCCGGGCCTTTCCGCCGAATGCTCAGCGATAAGGGTCGGGCGTAAAGCCAAAGTCTGCCTTCAGCCTGCTCACGCTCATTTCCTCCACCTTCACCTGCATCGGGATATTCATGCGGGGCCGGTCGCGCGCATCGCGCGGCTGTTTGGAAATGTTCACTGCCACATCCATCCCGGAAAAAACACGTCCGAATACGGTGTATTGGGTATTCAATCCGGGCTCCCCATTCGGATCTACGACGATATAATACTGGGAACCGTTCGACGCTTTCTGCGGATTGTTGTCGCGGGCCGCACCCACAGCACCGTACACATGCTTGAGACTGTCAACAAACTCCGCTGGAATGGTATATCCCGGTCCGCCGCTGCCGTCGTTCGTCGCAATGCTGTCTTTCGAATTCGGGTCTCCACCCTGGATTACAAAGCCGGGAACCACACGGTGGAAAGTGCTTCCATTGAAAAAGCCTTCCCGGGCAAGTTTGAGGAAATTGTCGCGGTGTTGCGGCGTCTGGCGGTTCAGCCAAACATACATGTCTCCGAAGGAGGTTTGAATGATGGCAACGGTTTCGGTGGCCTCACCATTCGGCGGACCACAACAGTCTTTTCCCTTCTTGCAGGCAGGAATAGCCAGCAGCAGGGTCAGGGAAAGCGACAGAACCGATAGTTTGAGAAAACCGTTTCGCATGCCCGCAAAATAGCCAGATGGCGGCGCTTGGACAAATCGAAGGCCGATGTTGTCGGTCCCGCCTGGGCATTATTCCATATTTTCCGGTGGCCCTGCAATGCGTTCGAAGTGCATGAGCGCTGGTACGGGGAACAATCGTGCGGAGTCTTTGAACTCAAATTTCAACGTGAGGATGCGTTTGGTCAGCGCTGCAACGCGGAAAACGATTTGCCCGAAGCCGCCGTTTCCGGCACTGTGAACGATGCATAGCTCAGAAATCGAATCGGCAGCGCGCACCATGTGAAAGACAAATTTTGATTCTGCATCGGCATTTTTCTTTTTGAGGGAAAAGCTGCCTGCCCCGAGGCTGCCGAAATACACTTGATGCAGCATCAGGCCTCGGGTGAAGAGTTCGGCGTTGGGTTCGGCTTTGGTGATTTCCCAGGTGCCGGTAATCAGATGCACGCCTTCTTGCGGTGCCGGTGCAAATGCAACCAGGGCGAAGCTTGCAAGTATCCCTTTGAACCAACGCATAAAGAACAAAATTAGCCGCCAAAATCATGCCATGGATGCCATTTCGGGGTATCAGGATCGGGTCAGAATTGGTTTTCAGGCTTGGGGAAGCTGCTGCGCAGGCCCTTTCTTTGCAATATCCGGATGCATCAGGCCCCATCCGACCCTGTCACTTTTTTATGCTGAATAGCCCAATGTTTACTCTACTCGCCATGCACCTGCCGCTGCTGAACGATATCCTGATCTTGCTCAGTTTTTCAGTTTTCATCGTTTTGGCCCTGCAAAGGCTCCGGCTTCCTTCCATCATCGGGTTTCTGGTGACAGGCGCGATCATCGGTCCTTACGGGCTGAGTCTGGTTAAGGCGGTGGAACAGGTGGAGTTACTGTCAGAAGTGGGCGTAATTCTCTTGCTGTTCGTGATCGGCATGGAGTTATCGCTTCGACAGATCGCGGATATGAAGCGGACGGTGCTGATTGGCGGCGGATTGCAGGTCGGCCTTACCGTGTCCGTTGCCGCTGCCATCTACCATGCCCTCGGCGATACACATTGGAACGAAGCTGTTTTTGCCGGGTTCCTTTTTTCCCTTTCCAGTACCGCGATTGTACTGAAAATGCTGCAAGACCGGAATGAGCTCAATATGCCGCACGGTCGGAACGCCCTGTCGGTGCTGATTTTCCAGGATATCATCGTGGTACCCATGATGCTGTTCACGCCCATCATGGCCGGTGATGGAGGCAGCGTCTGGAGTGCTGCCGGTGGTTTGGTGCTGAAGACGGCACTCGTATTGCTCGTCACCTTACTGAGCGCGCGTTATCTCGTGCCGCGCCTTTTTCATGCAGTGGCCAAAACCCGCAGCAAGGAACTCTTCCTCCTTGTCACCTTCACCCTCTGCTTTGCCGTAGCTGCGCTTACTTCAGAAGCCGGGCTCTCACTGGCGTTGGGTGCGTTCCTTGCCGGACTCATCATCTCCGAATCCGAATACAGCCATCAGGCCACCAGTATCATCCTGCCCTTCCGCGAGTTGTTCACCAGTTTCTTCTTTGTATCGGTCGGAATGCTGCTGGATATGGAATTTTTCCTTACCCACCTTGACGATATCCTGCTGCTTTTGTTGGCGGTGGTTTTAATCAAAAGCTTTATCGCTGGCGCGGCCATGGCCATTCTCGGCTATCCGGCCCGCACCGTCATGCTCACCGGTATGGTCTTGTTTCAGGTGGGGGAATTTGCCTTCATTTTATCCAAGACCGGCATAGCCCACGGCTTGCTGAGCGAAGCAACCAACCAATATTTTCTCTCGGTATCCATTCTTTCCATGGTCTTGACGCCTTTTATGATCATGGGCGCAGAGCCGCTTACCCGCAAGGTACTGGGCCAGTTGGGGCGCATGGGTTGGCACCGGGAAGTATGGACGGCGGTGGAGAAGGAAACAACCCATCCGGAAGCGTTGCAGGGCCATTTGGTTATCATCGGTTACGGCATGAATGGCAAAAACCTGTCGCGGGCGGCACGCTACAGCGGCATACCCTATGTGGTCATTGAACTGGATGCCGAGTTGGTGAAAAGGGCTAAGGGCCATAAAGTGCCTATTGTATATGGCGACGCCACCCATGTCCATATCCTGGAAAGCGTGCAGATACACGAGGCGCGTTCGGTGGTGATTGCCATTTCAGACCCTCGTTCGACTGCGAACATCGTGCGCGAGGTGCGCGACCTGGCGCCTTCGGCCTATCTGATCGTTCGCACGCGTTATGTAAAGGAGATACCTGAACTAAAGGCCTTGGGAGCGGATGAAGTAATCCCGGAGGAATTTGAAACCTCGATTGAAATCTTCGCCAAGGTGCTGGACAATTTCCTGGTACCGGATCACGAGGTGGATCAGTTGATCGGCAGGATCCGCTCCGATAATTACGAACTTTTTCAGTCAGAGAAAGTGCGTGTGCGCAGGGTTGCCGGGCAGCAGGCCAATCCAAACATAGGTTGTGTGCGTCTGGGGGGAGGCGGTTGTCGCTGGTGCGGGCGTTCGCTAAGTACCATTCCCTTCAACGAAAAATACGGTGTACGGATCCTGGGTATTTCGCGCGGCGATGCGATGATTGAAAAGCCTGATCCGGCCGAGGTATTGCGCCCGGGTGATATACTTTTCCTGAGCGGGCGGCAGGCGGACATCGAAAAGGTGCGGGAACTGGCGCAGTGAAAGCGCCTGCAGATTTACCCACTTGCAGCTATTGCAGCAAACCATCCGCGATTTTTTCTGTTACTTTGTAGACTGATTCTAAATAGGAGCCGATATGAGCGAAAAGTCCCTCAACGAAGTCATTACCATATACGCAGAAGCAACGCCAAACCCCGAAAGCATGAAGTTCGTGGCCAACCGGATGCTGCTGCCCAACGACAGTGCCGATTACCGCACAGCTGAAACCACCGGCAATTCGCCCCTGGCCAAGGCGCTTTTTGAACTGCCTTTTGTGAAGGGCGTTTTTATCATGAACAATTTTGTGAGCATCACAAAGAATGGGGATTATGAATGGTTCGATCTGGTGCCGGATTTGCGCAACTTTTTCCAGGAATGGCTGGAAGCAGGCAAGGAGATTGTGGATGCACGCAAAGAGCTGACGCCGGAAGAAGAAACCGAAATTGAACGCCGTATCCGCCAGCTGCTCGAAGATCATGTGCGTCCGGCTGTGGAGATGGACGGCGGCGCGATCGACTTCAAGAGCTTCGACGAAGGCGTCGTAACGGTAACCCTCAAGGGAAGCTGCAGCGGTTGCCCGAGCAGTACCATGACCTTGAAGGCGGGAATTGAAAACCTGCTCAAGCGCATGGTACCCGAGGTGATAGCGGTGGAAGCCGAAGCAGGCTGACCCGTCCGTGTGTCTGCCGGATTGTATCCGGATTCGTGTAAAAAATCAAACACTTTCCTTCCAGGAAAACCTTTATTTGGTCGTTTTACGCACACGTTGTGCAATTCATGACCGCTATCAGGCAGTGTAAACCTTGGTGCTATGCCGCTGTTTGCCCTAATATTGTGCATATCCAAGCACATGAGGAGAAGCATTTACGGCAGGGGGAAAAGGCGCATCGCTGCACTGGTTTCCCTACTGGCGCTGTGGAGTTTCGGAGTATCGGAGACCCGCGCAGCTACTTTCTTCGTTGATCCGGTCAATGGCAACGATGCCTGGAACGGTCAGCAGGCGAGTTTTGTTTCCGGCAGCACGGGGCCTAAGCGAACCATTACAAGCGCCCTTTCGGTTGCCATTGCCACCGACAATATCTTCCTGGCCGACGGTGTGTACAACGAAACCGTGCGCATCGGCATGACGCTGAACTTTCAGTTTGGTACCGCCCAGATACGCAGTCTGCAAATGAATGCCGCGGGCATTTCCCTGAACCTGATAGGAACACGTCTCCAGATTTCAGATACTCTGCAGCTCGACAATGGCCGCATCGATGCGAGCAGTCCGATGGTAACCTTTACCCTGCTCGATGGATGCAGGGTTGTTGGTGGCAGCAAGGGTAGCTATGTGGATGGCCGTTTGTTCCGCCAGAACACCAATACCAGTGCGGCATTGCTCTTCTATCCGATTGGAAACAAGAGCGATTACCGCCCCTTCACGCTGGAACTTGACCAGAGTTCATCCGCTGTTACGGCCTACGGTGTGCGGCTTTTCGGCGTAACGCCGCCCGCGGCTGCGCTTCCATCCGGCATCCGCAATATCAGCGATGTCCATTACTGGGAGCTCCGCAAGTCGGGACCGGCTGTAGCATCGAACCTCCGCGCTGTTTTGAGTTACGACACCGATAAGACCGACGACGAAGTATTTGAATTCTCGCGTTTGCGGGTTGCTTTCCTCAAGCCCGGCTTGGGCTGGAGGAACTGCGGAGGCTCCGGTACGGCTAACCGCACAGGCAGCATTGCTTCCACTGTTCCGGCCGATTCGATGGGCTTTTTCTGCCTGGCCAACAGCACTGGCGGTTTCAATACGCTGGGTTCCCGTAAGCCCATCGCTCGTTTTGGTATCCGTGGCCGCTGTGCCGGCAATCCGGTCCAAATGCTCGATTCTTCCTTTTCCTACACCGGGAGCATTACCGGTTACCGCTGGGATTTCGGCGATCCATCCAGCACGGCAGACTCTTCACAACTGCAGAACCCTGGCTGGGTCTATGCCGGACCGGGACCGTTTAACGTGCGGCTCATTGTTAGCAACAGCAATGGGTTATCGGATACACTGATCATTCGGCACAGCCTCCTTAATGCACCGACAGCTGCGTTCACTGCGCCCAATGCCTGCTTCGGCCGTGCGATCAGTTTTGCAGATCAGACAACTGTAACCGGCGGCGATACCGTACGCACCCGCAGCTGGGATCTCGGCAATGGCGCAACAGACAGCCGCAAGAATTTCAATTACACCTTTGCATCGGAAGGCATCTACACCGTGCTTCTCACTGTAACTTCGGCCGCAGGTTGTATGGATACACAATCCAGGCAAGTGTCAGTCTGGGCGCTTCCCAAACCCGATTTCACCTTCAGCCGCATGTGCCTGGGGGATACAGCGCAGTTTACCGGACTATCTGCTCCGGGCGGCGACTCTATTGTTGCCTACCGCTGGTCTATCGGCAATACCTTCTTCGCAAGTACCCGCAACTTCACGCACCTTTTCAGTCTTTCCGGCAACTATTCCGTGAAATACGAGCAGCAAACCCTCAACGGTTGCCTTGATTCGGTGCGCAAGCCGGTCGTTTCATATGCTCCGCCCAGGGCGCGCTTTTACCTGGATCCTTCTGTGGCGGGCAACGACAGCATGCAGTGTTTCCGCGGCAACCAGTTCCGCTTCATCAACAACAGCCTCAACTTCCAGGGGCAGCGCCTGGATGGATGGTTTAGCTGGGGCGATGGAACACGTTCCTATTTCACCAACCTAAACAAACAATACAGCAGCGGTGGAACCATGTCTGTGCAGCTCTACCTCGAAACCGACCAGGGATGTAAAGACAGCATTACACAGGTGTATACCGTGTACGAACCGATCAGCGCGGCATTCCGTTTCGATGCTCCCTGCCATCCTGACAAAACCTTTTTCCAGGATTCCGGCAGTATCTCGTCAACCCCGCTCACCCGAAGGGAATGGAGTTTTGGCGACGGCACTAACGCCAACGGTGATTCCATTTCGCATCAATACGCCGGTCCCGGCACTTACAGCGTGCGCTACCTGATTGTCAATGCAGATGGTTGTGCGGATTCTTCCCGCAAGCAAGTTGTGTTGGCTGCTTCACCGACGGTGAAGTTTGTGATTGAAAAAGGAACCAATCCATTCTGCCCGGGCGACACACTTTGGGTGAGGGCGGACGGCGGCACTTCGGTGCGCTGGGTGCAAAACGGCTCCACCAATCGCGTGAGGCCAATCACGCGTATGGGCCCGCAGGTGGTTCAGGTTTTCAACGGACCTGACTGCTTCGCACAGGATGTGTACATCGGTTTCATGTTCAACCAGCCGCAGGTGCTCACAGGCGATGATACGGCAGTGAGTCGCGGACGTTTCGTGCCTTTGCGTGCAACGGGAGCTAAAACGTACAGCTGGACACCGGCTGCGGGGCTTAGCAATCCGAATATCGCCAATCCCGTGGCCCGCCCGCTGGAAACTACCGAATACACGGTTACGGGCGTTGATTCGAACGGTTGCCGCGATTTTGACCGCATCCGCATTGAAGTATTCGAACCAACGCAGGTGAAGATTCCGAATATCATCACACCCAACGGCGATCGTAAGAATGAGACCTGGGACTTGTCTGAGATTCCTTTGTTTGAAACCTGCTCCATTCGTGTGTTCGACAACCGTGGACGTTTGGTCTTCAGCAGTGACAATTACGCCAACGACTGGGCCGGCACTTTCGCCGGATCCCCGCTGCCCGAAGGTGTCTATCTATACCATATTTCCTGTCCGAACGAAAACGAACCCTTTAAAGGCTATCTGCAAATCATCCGATGAAAACATCCATGCGCTTTCCGCTTCCTGCACTTGCGATGGCTTGCCTCCTGGCGGGTGAAATCGCGGCACAGTCAACCTTTCGGTACGACCAATACTTTAACGATCCTTCCATCGTGAACCTCGCTGCCATCAATACCCAGCGACGCAGCAGCCTGAGTTTGTTCTATAACCGCATGTATGCAGCGGTACCCGGCTCGCCTGAAAACCTGGCCATCAATCTGGCTTTGCCTGTGGCGGATAAGAATATTGGCTTCGCCGTGCAGTTCGCCCAGGAAAAGGTCGGCTTTTCTCAGCTGCAAACCTGGAATGTGGGCTATGCCTACACGGCGAAGCTCACAGACAAGGCCCGCCTGCATTTCGCAGCCGGACTCGGATTGCTGAATCAGCGTTTCGACCTGCTCAACGCCATCTACACCGACCCCGACGATCCGCTGATCGACGCACTGCAACTCGGTACCCGGTCTAATCGGATTGACCTGCGTGGAGCGGTGCTCTATCAGCGCGGTGCGTTCATGGCCGGTTTGGCTGGCAGCCGGCTTGTCAACCCGCGATTCGATTACAACTACTTCCGTTATCGCGCAGATTACAATCTGCAGACCGTTACCAATTTTATGGCCCGTCACAGCATTCCGCTCAGCGGCGATGGCCGTATTGTGCTCATGCCCTCCATGGTGGCTTCGCTTTACGATCTGGATCATTTGCGCCTGCAGGCCAATGCCAGTGTGATGATTGATGAATCTGTCTGGGCCGGTGTAACGTATACAGACAATCGCCTGGGTGGTTTCAACCTCGGCGTGAACCTCTACAATTCCGTGCGGCTTGGTTACGCATTTGCCACTCCTTTGGCGCGTTTGAATACGCAGCTTGGCGCCAGCCATGAAGTGTTCACCTCTTTCAGTTTTGGCAATCAGACTGCGGTTCGTGAGCCCGATGTCGCGAAAGTGGATCCGGTTGAAGTAAAACCGTTGGTGCCTAAGCCTGAAAAACCGGAAACACTGAGCGGCCCGGTAAAGCCGGCGCCTGTTCCGCAGCGAAGCCGCGATACCACGCGCATTGCGCCAACGCCGGTTCCGCCTCCTGCACCGCCTGCTGCCAAGCCGGGCACGGTTCCAGAAGGTTGGCCAAAGCCGGGTTATTATGTGGTGGTTGGAACCTTCAGTTCAGCTGAAAATGCAGACCGCCGCATCCGCGAGCTGGCTGCGCAGGGTATTTCCACCAAGCGCATGTATTATCCGCCTAACAAGTACTACTACGTGTACATCCGCTATACTCTGAATCAGGAAGAAGCCAACCGCATCAAGCTGGAAGGCGTACCCGGTATCAACGATATCTGGGTGCGGACGGTAGAAACGCCAAGATAAAGCGCTTGCTTTAGTCTTTCGACGCCTCGAGCAGCGAACGCATGGAGCAGGCTTTGCCGATCAATTCGGGCAGCGCTGCAATCTTCACGCGTTCCTGGAGCATGGTGTCGCGGTGGCGGAGCGTTACATCACCGTTTTCAAGGCTTTCATGGTCTACCGTGATGCAGAAAGGTGTGCCGATGGCGTCCATCCTGCGGTAGCGTTTGCCGATGGTATCTTTCTCTTCGTAATAGACATGGTGGTCCCACTTCAGTTCTTCAAAGATTTTCTCTGCCAGTTCGGGTAGGCCATCTTTTTTGGTGAGGGGAAGGATGGCGGCTTTGACAGGAGCCAGGGCGGGATGGAAGTTCAGCACCGTGCGCACATCGCCTTCTACTTGTTCTTCGCGGTAGGCATTGCAGAGGGTGACGAGGAACATGCGATCCAGACCAATGCTCGTTTCCACCACATAGGGCACATAACTTTCGTTGGTTTCAGGGTCGAAGTAACGCAGCTTTTTTCCGCTGAACTGTTCATGCCTGCCCAAATCGAAATCGGTCCGGCTGTGGATCCCTTCCACTTCTTTGAAACCAAAGGGGAATTCAAACTCGATGTCTACAGCAGCATTGGCATAGTGCGCGAGCTTGAGGTGGTCGTGGTAGCGGTATTTCGCCGGATCGGTACCGAGGGCGAGGTGCCAGCGCATGCGGCTTTCCTTCCAATAGGTATACCATTCCAACTCGGTGCCGGGGCGGCAGAAATACTGCATTTCCATTTGTTCAAATTCCTTCATGCGGATAATGAACTGCCGGGCGACGATTTCATTGCGGAAGGCTTTACCGGTCTGTGCAATGCCGAAAGGGATTTTCATCCGGCCGGTTTTCTGCACGTTCAGAAAATTTACAAAGATGCCCTGGGCTGTTTCCGGACGCAGATAGAGATTGTCTTCACCGTTTTCTATTGCGCTCATCTGGGTGGAATACATCAGGTTAAACTGACGCACTTCGGTCCAGTTGCGCGTGCCACTGATCGGGCACACGATGCCGAGTTCTTCAATGAGCTGGCGTATGCGATCGAGTTCGCCGCTTTCAAGGGCTCCTTTCAGTGTCTGGTCGATATGGTCGATGGCAGCGCTCATTTCAGCCAGCTTCGGATTGGTTTGGCGGAACATAGCCTCGTCGAACGAATCGCCGAAACGCTTGGCTGCTTTGTCTACTTCTTTTTGGATTTTTTCGCGCAGCTTTTCCTGATGGTCTTCCAGTAAGACATCGGCGCGGTAGCGTTTCTTGCTGTCTTTGTTATCGATCATCGGATCATTAAAACCATCGACATGCCCGCTGGCTTTCCAGATTTTCGGGTGCATGAAGATAGCTGAATCGATTCCGGCGATGTTCTGGTGAAGCTGCACCATGCTTTTCCACCAGTATTCGCGGATATTGCGTTTCAGTTCAATGCCGTTCTGGCCATAGTCGTATACGGCGCTCAGGCCATCGTAGATTTCGCTGGAAGGGAATACAAAACCATACTCTTTGGCATGGGACACCACTTTGCGGAACAGTTCTTCGTTTTGCATGGTACGCCGCAAAGATAGCTGCAGGGCAGGGGGCTAGAGGAAGCTACTGAAGACTTTTGCAGCATTTTTCATTCAAGGGCTTGCCTTGGCAGGAAATAGCCTTATCTTTGCAGTCCTTTTAGAAAAGACCATGGCCAATCATCCATCAGCCATCAAACGAATCCGCGCGAACGAAGCCCGTCGCGACCTGAACCGTTACCAGCACAAGAGCACCCGCACAGTGGTGAAAAATATCCGCAAGTCTGCTTCCAAGTCTGAAGCACAAGGTATGTTGTCACAGGCTTTTAGTCTGCTCGACAAACTCGCCAAGCGGAATGTCATCCACAAGAACAAGGCATCCAACCTGAAGAGCAGTCTGCAGCGTCACGTTGCAGCCCTGTCTTAAGGCATTCGCGTAAAGCGGATAAAAGAAAAGCCTCCGAAAGGGGGCTTTTCTCGTTTGTGCTGTTCCATGACTAATCTGCACCCAGCAGGCCTTCATCGGCAAAGCTGAAATAACCGGTATGGGCAATGATCAGGTGGTCGAGCATCGACACATCCATAATGGCCGCAGATTCGCGTAGTCTTTTGGTTAGGCGGATGTCTGCATCGCTTGGCTTCAGATTTCCCGATGGATGGTTGTGTGCGGCAATGAAGCCGGCAGCCCTGTCGTCGAGTACCTGCTTGAAAATGCGGCGCGGGTCGGCCACCGTGCCGGTTAAACCGCCTTCTCCTACACGGTGCGCTGCAATTACATGATTGCTGTTGCTGAGGGTGAGGATCCAGAACTGCTCATACACCAGGTCTTCGAAAACCGGTAACAAGCGCTGGTACGCCGTTTGGCTGTTGCTGATGCGCACTTCGGTTAGCCCTGCTGCCTTTTTACGCATGCCCAGTTCAATGGCGGCAGCGATGCTTACGGCCTTGGCTTTTCCGATGCCTTCGATTTTGCACATCTCCGAAATGCTCATCCTGCCCAGCCGCTGCAAGTCGTTCCCGGCGCTGGCCAGCAGGTTGCGGCCAACATCTACAGCGCTGTAACGCCGTGTGCCATGGCCGATTAGGATGGCAATCAGTTCAGCATCGCTCAACGCTGCGCGGCCTTTGAGCATAAGTTTTTCCCTCGGGCGATCGTCTTCCGCCCATACATGGATAGGTTGTTTGTTTTCCATAAAAGTGTATTAAACGTATATAAATGTGTATCTTTAGGTCAAATCGCTTCAATATTAGTGCAAGGCAGTAGATTTGTTGCTGAAATTTTTACGCAGCTTGAAAATGTGCATAAGTTGAACCTTTGAAAGTTGCGGGTAAATGTGACTTTGTTAAATTTGGCAAAAACGTATTGATAAAAAATTAACCAAAATGAGTGACGCACAAGAAAAACTGAAAGCCCTCAAGCTCACGATAGACCGTCTGGAGAAGACCTACGGCAAGGGCGTGGTAATGAAGATGGATGAAACCCGCACCGTCCAGGTGGATACGGTCTCTACCGGTTCACTTGGTCTGGACCTTGCGCTGGGTGTAGGCGGTTTTCCGCGTGGAAGGATCATAGAGATTTACGGTCCGGAATCGTCGGGTAAAACCACCGTAGCCCTGCACACTATTGCCGAAGCGCAGAAAAAAGGCGGCATTTGTGCTTTCATCGACGCAGAACATGCGTTTGATAAGTTCTATGCCGAAAAGCTGGGTATCGATACTACAAACCTGCTCATCTCCCAGCCCGACGACGGAGAACAGGCCCTGGAAATCGCTGATAACCTGATCCGCTCCGGCGCCATCGATGTGGTGGTGATCGACTCGGTGGCTGCACTGGTTCCGCGCGCTGAAATCGAAGGCGATATGGGCGACAGCAAAGTGGGACTCCAGGCGCGCCTGATGAGCCAAGCCTTGCGTAAGCTGACAGGTACCATCAGTAAAACAGGGTGTATTTGCGTATTTATTAACCAGCTTCGTGAAAAAATTGGTGTCATGTTTGGCAATCCGGAGACGACGACCGGTGGTAATGCATTGAAGTTTTACGCTTCAATACGTTTGGATATCAGGCGTATAGGCCAAATAAAAGACGGCGATGCCGTAATCGGTAACCGCACCAAGGTGAAGGTTGTGAAGAATAAAGTGGCGCCTCCGTTCCGCGTGGTTGAATTCGATATTATGTATGGCAAGGGAATCAGCCGCTGCGGTGAAATCCTGGATTTAGCCGTGGAAGGTGGTATCGTGCAGAAAAGTGGTTCATGGTTCAGTTACGGCAATACCAAGTTGGGTCAGGGCCGCGACGCTGTGAAGGAATTGCTGGAAGACAACCACGAGCTTTCGGAAGAAATCGAAAAAGCCATCAAGCAGAAGCTGGCCGGTGGCGAAGGCTTACCCGTGCAGGCCGGCGAATAATGGTTACTTGCCGGGGGGCTGTGGGATGGACTGCAGCCCCCGCTGGCAGGGACAGACAGTATTTATTTTCGTTTGTTTTTGATTTCCTCCCAGGCTGCGCGTTCGCGTGCGACGATATCTTTGTACATCGTCGGTTTGATCCAGTACAGCATGAGCAGGCGGCTGGTGCGCAGGGCGATGGGCAACATCAGGGCAATGAGCAACGGAATGGCCAAGGTTACGAGGTTTACATCGTATCCTGCACCAACGAGCATCATGCCACCAACAGCGCCTGTTCCGGCGGCCAGGGCATAACTGAAATACATGGCACCGAAGTAAAATCCGGTTTCCGGTTCATGACGGCAACCGCAAATCAGGCATTCCTGCGAAGTGACAGCGAACCGGCGGTAATTGTACCAGGGGAAAAGGAAAACCCGGCCTTCTTTGCAAACCGGGCAACGGCCTTGAATGAAGGCGCTAAACTTGCTGCGTTCAGGCACGGGCTTTCTTTGCTTTCTGGTTTTTCCACCAGAAATAGCCCACAGTGCCAACCAGGAGATAAGGCGCGGCAAGCAGATAAAGGATGCCGTTGTTGATTCCGCGGCCATAGGTTTTATTCAAACCTGCCTGCTTACGGTTGCTTTCCAGACTGGTTTTGCACATTGGGCACTGCGCCTGCATCGGAACGGCATGCAAACTCAGGAATAGGGCGAGCAGGGTGGTAGCGAACAGGCGTTTCATGATGCAAAGGTATAGTACGGCGAAATCATCAGATACACCACAACACCGGTTACGGCCACATACAGCCAAAGCGGCCAGGTGATACGTGCGATTTTCTTGTGCTTTACAAAGTTGCCTGTCGTGCTGTAGTACATGGTGTAGAGTACCATCGGAAGGATCAGGGCAGCCAGGACGATATGGGTTATCAGGATGAAGAAATACAGACCCTTCATGAAACCATCACCTCCGTAAGGTGTAGAAGGCATCGTGGTATGATAGACCACATAACTGATCAGAAACAGGGCCGATAATACAAAGGCGGTAAACATGCTCGCCTGGTGGGCGGCTTTGTTCTTTTTTACACGGATAAA
>CANHTS010000032.1 GCA_947463435.1 Flavobacteriales bacterium
CATTCACCACTACGTATGGAAAAGGTACATGCGGAACTACGTCGGCGAGTTCTGCTACCTCACCAACCGGCGCTACAGTGGTTTTCAAAAACTTGAACAAATGTTCGCATTGTTCGTCAGTAAGGCATGGAATCTTCCATACATAGTGGAGGCTTCAGACTAATCTGGGCGGTACCCAAACTGCCGGAGCATCCGATCGTTGTCACGCCAATCCTCCCGCACCTTCACGTGCGTCTCTAAAAACACCTTTTTCCCGAAAAAGCCCTCCAACTCCTTCCGCGCAGCTGTCCCTGTTCGTTTGAGTGCACGGCCATTTTCGCCAATCAGGATAGCTTTTTGGGATTCGCGTTCACAAAAGATCTCTGCCCTGATTCTCAAAATAGTAGGATGGTCTTTGAAATCAGTAACTACCACTTCGATAGAATATGGAATCTCCTTGCTGTAATGGGTAAGAGCCTGACCGCGTATAATTTCCGCACTGAAGAAACGTTCCGTTTTATCTGTAAGTTGATCTTCCGGGAAATACGCCGGATGTTCGGGTAGCAAATCAATGATTTCTTTTTCCAGGGCGGTTATATTAAACCCATGCAATGCACTCAGGGGTATAACGGTATGCACGCCCGGTTGTCCGCGCCAGTGTTTGATTTCCGATTCAATTTCATCTTGTTTTGACAGGTCGATTTTGTTGAGCGCGATAATCAACTTCGCTTTACTTGCCGCTACCCGGCGCGCGATATTGTCCGGAATCTCTTTTTCACCCGGATTGGCGAGATATACCATCACATCAGCATCTTCCAGGCTTTCATAGATGAACCCAACCATTTGTTCATGCATCCGGTTACTCACCTTGCGCACCATCCCGGGTGTGTCGCTGAAGATCAGCTGGGCATTCTCTTTGTTAACAATGCCCAGAATGCGATGCCTGGTAGTTTGTGCTTTCGGATTCACAACGCTGAGTTTTTCCCCCACCAACCGATTATATAAGGTGCTTTTGCCGGCATTGGGCAATCCGATGATGCTGATAAATCCTGAGCGAAACGACATCTATCCTGCAAATTACGCTATTTTGCCCCTGTGTTCAGGCTTTTACTGCTCACTATTGGCCTGTTTTGTGTTAGGGATGCCAGCGCGGGTGACCCGAGAGACAGCGCAGTCAGGCAAGGAGTAATCCGCTTTAACAAGTGGATGCGTATGCACACTTCGCCGGTTAATGCCGCATGCAGATTCCATATGGCGGCCCTGCGGATCATCGCTCCGGGTAAACTGAAAAGAGGGAAAAATCTTCGGTTCGCAGACAGCAGTCGTCTCTTGTTCGCAGACGATTTTCAACAACTCGACCGCTCGCATTGGCGGATTGGTATGCCTTGGGGTCGCATTCATCCCGGTAACCCGCATCAATGGTATGGCGACTCCGCAGTGCGTGTTGAACAGGGAGTCCTCCATCTCGACGGTATCAGGGCACCATTGAAAATGCAAGTCAATGGGGTGGATACCATCGTGCCCTACCAGGTGGGTTTAATAACCTCTGAACCCGGATTTTCCTGCCGCTTTGGTTACTTTGAAATCTCAGCCAGAATACCCGAAGCACCCGCTTCATGGCCGGCTTTTTGGCTTACCCCCGTAAATGGCTGGCCACCTGAGATAGATATATTTGAAATGTATGGAAAGCGAAATGGTAAATCCATAAACCGAACCTCAATGTCCTTGCATTACGGTACTATCGAAGGTGGAACCAAGTCTCAGCAAATAAGATTCTTACGGCTTCCGAATAATATTCACCAAGAATATTACCGCTATGCATGCCTCTGGGAACCTGACCGTATTCGTTTTTATTTCAATGGCTATCTCATAGGTCAGATACGCTTGAACGCAGACCTGGCAAGCTATCTGAATGCGGATATGTACGTGGTTTTGAATCAATCATTTCACGATAAATTCTTGCAATATCTTCCTGCTAATATGCCCATTTATTCCATGGAAGTGGACTACCTCCGGGTTTATGCCCTGAAGCCCTAACCCCGACTTTTGTCTGCTTACTGTCTGCCTTTATCGTGATTGGGCCTTGGCAGCCGCCTCATGTAGGCTATATTTGAACCTTCAATGAAAGGGATCGTATTGGCAGGAGGTTCAGGTACACGCCTGCATCCCATAACGCTCGCCACCAGCAAGCAGCTGATGCCTGTTTACGACAAGCCGATGATCTATTACCCCTTGTCTGTCCTGATGATGGCAGGAATCAGGGAAATTCTCATCATCAGCACGCCGCAAGACTTGCCGGGTTTTCGCCGCCTCCTCGGAGATGGGGCTTCCCTTGGCTGCCGCTTCGAATATGTGGAACAACCGAGGCCCGAAGGACTTGCACAGGCCTTTATCCTCGGGGCAGATTTCATTGGTAGCGACAAAGTTTGTCTGATTTTGGGAGATAATATCTTCTTCGGGGCAGACCTCCAGCAATTGCTTCAACGCAATAACGATCCGGAAGGCGGAATGATTTTTGCCTACCACGTGAGCGATCCCGAACGCTACGGTGTGGTGGAGTTCGATACCGAAATGAAAGCCATCTCCATCGAGGAAAAACCTGCAGGACCAAAGTCCAATTATGCAGTTCCGGGTCTATATTTCTATGATAACAAAGTAGTGGAGATCGCACGCAACCTGAAACCCTCACCGCGTGGTGAACTGGAAATCACAGATATCAATAAGGTATACCTCGAAGCGGGAAACCTGCACGTGGCTGTGTTAAGTCGCGGTACAGCCTGGCTCGATACCGGTACCTTCGCATCCCTTATGCAAGCCTCTCAGTTCGTTCAAGTTATAGAAGAACGCCAGGGTCTCAAAATCGGGTGCATCGAAGAAGTCGCATGGCGCATGGGCTTCATCGGAAAAGAACAACTAATGCAACTCGCCCGGCCACTGCTGAAAAGTGGTTATGGCACCTACTTAATGAATCTCGTCAAATGATGTATATACCGATCAGAACAGCCTTACTGCTGTTGTTGGTTTCAGGCAGCAAATTGTTATCAGCCCAATTCATGATGCCCGGAATGGGCGGAATGGGTGGTATGGGCAATCTCATGCTGCCGGTAGATACCCCCAAGGTAAACCGAAGCCTCCAGATTTTGCAGTCGAACAATGCAAAGAAAGACACCGCCGCCGGAAAACCAGAAGATCCGGATGTGCTGAAGATTCGTCAGGCAGAACGCGAAGTGCAGAAACTGGAAATCCAGGCACGCAAAGGGAAAATCGAAAAAGAACTCGCAGAGCTGAAACGAAAAGACTCCCTCACAACCCTTGACAAAGAGCTGATCGGGATTAAGAACGAGAACCTGAGAATCATCTATGAAAAAGAACGCCTGCTCCTCCTGGAAGAACTGAGCGCGGCCCGCGCCGTCTCACGCGATTTCCCGGAAGCAGCGGTATATGGCCAGCAATACTTTAGAACAGGGCCGTCGCGCCTGATTGAAGCAGGCTCAAACCTCAATGTGCCGGATGGTTATGTGCTGGGTACCGGCGATATGGTGCATATTGAGGTCTGGGGTTTCCGATACTGGAGCGGATCGTACGTTGTCGGGGAATCGGGCTCCATCGACATCAGCGGCTACCAGAAAATCTTCGTCAAAGGCCTCACCCTGAAACAAGCCCGCGAAATCATCGGAAGCCGCATCGGTGCAGGTGGCAGTACCAGTTATCTGGTAACAGTAACCAAACCCCGCAATATCACCGTAAACCTGCTCGGAGAGGTGTTTAATCCCGGTGCCGTAAACGTAACAGCACTGAATTCAGCTTTCAATATTCTCGCAGCAACCGGCGGTCCGACCAATATTGGTACCGTCCGCAGCATCTACATCAAACGCAGCGGCATGATCATCGACTCGCTCGACGTTTATAAATACCTGACCGATGGCCGTGAATTGTATTTGCAGAATCAGGATGCCATCGTTGTGGGACCGGCGCAGAAAATTGTCCAGATCAGCGGAGGAATCCAGAAAGCAGGAATCTATGAACTGAAAGGGGTAGAAAAACTGAGCGACCTGATCCGCTTCGCCGGCGGTATCATGCCCGTTACCTATACCCGCGATGTGATGGTTACCCGCATCGTTGACAACCAGTATTTTGAACGCATCAGCGTCAATTATGATTCTCTCGCGAAAACTGGAAAAGATTTCGATCTCCGCCATGGTGATGAAGTGGTTTTCAGAACCATCCGCGACGACAAGAATTATCTGGTGAAAGTGATGGGTGGCGTGAATATTCCGGGAGAATACAAAATCCGGAAGGGCGACAGAATCAGCAAAGTGCTCAAGTTGAGCAACGGGCTGATGTCGACTGCATATGCGGAAAAGGCGTACCTGATCCGCACCAATGCAGATCTGACCCGCTCCTTCCTTGCCTTCTCCCCGAAAAATGTACTTGCCAACCCCGGAGCGGAAGAGGATATGGTGCTGGAAGAACGAGATATCGTGAACATCTACTCCCGCCGAGAACTGCTGGATTCGTTCTCCGTAACCTTGGGTGGTGAAGTGCGCAAACCGCTGGAAATAGAATATGTCGACGGTTTACGCATGAGCCAGCTCCTGTTCATGGGGGGGGGCTTTACGGAAGAAGCTGAACGCAGCAAAGGTTTTATCGTGCGCACCGATGAGAACTATAACAAGAAACTCATCTCCTTCTCCCCACAGGAAGCGTTCAGTTACCCCGGATCTGAAAAAGATCCGATACTCCAACCCAGCGATCTGGTGAAAATTTACTCCAGAAAGGAATACCAAGACTTCTTCACTTGTAAAATTGAAGGCGCTGTGCGGAAACCCGTGACCATCGATTACACCGAAAATGTGCGCATCTCAGACATGGTTTACCTGGGCGGCGGTCTCCTCGAAGGCGCATTCATGGAACGAGCCCTGCTGATCCGTGTCGACCCGATCTACCTGATCCAGACTACCAAGTCGCTCAACCTGCGTGAAATCATGGAAAATCCGGGATCTGAAGAAGATTTACTCCTGCAGCCCCGCGATATACTCCGCATTTTTAACAAACTTGAAATGCGCGATAAACTAAAGGTTTCAATCTCCGGTGAGGTGCGCAAACCTGGCGATTACGATTATTCGGACGACCTGAGTCTGAAGGACCTTATTTATATAGCCGGTGGTTTCACCTATGCCGCCGCCAACGCGAAAATCGAAATCGTGCGCCACAGTGCACCCATCGAGCCTGTTTACTGGATTCCAACCAAAACACTCGTGTTTACATCTTCCGTGCCTGTCGATTTGATTGCAGACCGCGAGTCTGACAAATTCAAACTTGTTCCCTTCGACCAGGTATTCGTGCGCTCCAATCCGGAATATGTGCCCAATCAGGTAGTTACCCTGAACGGCGCAGTCATGTTCCCCGGTCAGTATACCCTCATGGGGAACGGCGAACGCATATCCTCCGTTGTGAAACGTGCCGGTGGTCTGCGCCCTGAAGCCTATTCGCCCGGTGCCACCTTCAAAAGAAAAGGCCAGGAAGAAAAGTATATGAACGTGGTAATCGACATGCGGAAAGCCCTCATGCGAAAACGATCAGATTACAACTATACCCTCAAGAACGGGGATATCATCGATATCCCCTATGCGGAAGAACTGGTTATTCTGACCGGTGAAATCAATACGCCCAACAACGACCGCCTTGCCTCCTATTATGTATCCGGAAAACGCGCCGGTTACTACATTCGGAATATCGCGGGCGGATTTACCGAGAATGCCCTCCGCAGGAAGGTGACTGTAATACATAAGAACGGCAGGGTTTCACAAAGCAGAAACTTCGTCCTCTTTAAAACTTATCCCAAGCTCTCCAAAGGAGCCATTGTCAACGTACCTGCCAAAGAAAGTCAGCCGGGTATTGCCGGTGGTCGTACAAGGCAACGTGTTAACCTCGACGAAATCCTCAATAAGCTGATCGTGCGCACTACGGCCCTGTTCAGTATTATCGGTATGTACCGCATTGCAACGCGATTCTAATCTGAGCATCTAGGCATGGAGGCACAAGAACAACCGAAACCGATTAACGTCTTCGCGATAGCTGAAATCGCAAAGAAGGTATGGCGCTTTGTTCGTAAACGCTGGTGGCTGCCGCTTGCAGTGGGCCTGCTTTTTGGAGCTTTCCTTTTCCGCAAGGAAAACAGCAAGCCAACACAGTTTACAGCCATCAATACCTTCATGTTGGAAGATGAGATCATGGGGGATGTACAAGGCGCAGCAGGTGGCGGTATCCTCACCATGTTACAAGGACAAGGAAAGGCGAACAACAAAGCAGTGATGGTGGAAATCGCCCTCAGTAGCAAGTTGTTCGAAAAAACCCTCCTTGGCTCAACCATGATCAACGGCAAATGGCAAAGCCTGGGCAATTATTACCTGGAACTTACAGGTAAAGGTAAGCAACTGCGCTCCGACCCCAAATACAAGGATTTTGTTCTGGATTCAACCTACCTCTACGGTAAACGTCCCGATTTCGACTTCCTGTTGCGTCAGTTGGCTTTGACCCTCCGTCCGAATATCACAGCCAAAGTAAAGGAATCGGGGCTGATCGAACACCGCTTTACCTTCTGGAACGAAGAGTTTGCCCGCGTTTTTGCAGCCGAGCACATCAGCCAGATTAGCGCTTTCTATATTGAAAAACGGATGGAAAAAGCAGTTTCGCTGCTCACCTTCAGCCGCAGAAAAGTAGACAGTCTCAGAGCAGCTCTGTCTGGTCAGGAATACGGTCTGGCAAACTTGCGCGACGCGAGCTTCGGAACCGTTATGACCCGTGCCATGGTGCCTGAGCTCAACTATACACGCAATATCGAACTGCTTAGTGCGCAGTACGCTGAAGCCATGGCAGCCTTTAACCTGGCTAAATTTGAATACGAAAAGCGAAAACCCCTGATCTCTATAGTCGACGACGCGCGTTCCCCCCTGTCGAGCGTTACCGGAAGGCCGGTATTTATGGGCGGGATAGGCGCAGTCGCCGGCTTCATTTTGGGTATTATCGTGCTTGTCGGTGTCTACTTCGGTAGTCAATACTTGCGCGACCAAAAGCAGAAATTCAAGGAGGATAAAGCCCTGCCTTGAACCCTTCGCGCGCACTGGTTTCAGTTATCATGCCGGTCTTTGAACCAGATCCGGCCGCCTTGCGCCTGGCTATAGATTCTATACTACGGCAGTCGCATCGCTTGCTGGAACTCATAGTAATAGACGATGGCTGCAGCGATCCCTTGCGCGGAACCTTGTTTAGCGCCGATAAACGGGTCAAGCTGATCCGCCACGAACATAACTTGGGCCGCAGCGCCGCACGAAACACCGGTCTTGCAGCTGCTGAAGGGAAATTTATCGCCTGGGCAGACGACGATGATATATCCCTGCCCGGCCGCTTGTCTGCCCAATTGCACCACTTCCGCAAACATCCGGAAATCGATTTCCTCGGTACGGATATGGTTTATGGTGATGGCCGACCCGTTTCGCCTGTCTTCCGAGAACCCAACCAGATCCGTTTCGCTTTTATGTTCCGAAACCCGGTCAACAGCCCCACCATCATGTTCCGCCGCCGCGTTTTTGATGAAGGCCTGCGTTTTGATACTTCGTTACAGCGCGCGGAAGATTATGATTTCTATACCCGCGCTTCAGAACGCTACATTTTTGCCTCCATGCGCGGCGTAACCGTGAAGTACAACTATAACCCCAACGCCGCCGGCAGGGAAGAAGAAGCAAGGTTCGCCAACGATCTCCGAATGCAACTGTGGGACAAATTCTACGCAGCCAAAGACGATTTCGCCCACCAGGAACTGGCCGCAATTCCTGTTGCACTGCCTCCCGGAAAACTGAACGATCTGGCCACCTGCGTTGAAGCGCTCCATAACTGGTACCAAAATAGCGGGAAACCGTTTGCAGACGATTTTTATACCGTGCTCTGTACCGTAATGGCGCACCATATCGCAGCCCAACCCGATGCACCAAAGTTGTGGCGGCAATGGCAGTGGATAAAGTATCTTTGGAACAGCGCCTGGCCGTTGCGTGTGAAAGCACATATACTCAGACAGCGATGAAGAAGGATATTCGGAAATTAACCCCGGAAGCATTGAATGCCTGGGCCCTGGAGGCCGGAGTTCCTGCTTATAGGGCCAGACAGATCTATGCCTGGCTTTGGCAGAAAGGCGCACTCGAATTCGCTGAGATGACTGACCTGCCTCTGGCTTTGCGTCAACAGCTGGCTGATGCATTTGAAATAAAGCCCATCCAAATATCTGCTCAGCAGATCAGCCGCGATGGAACTATCAAAACAGCCTTCCGGCAGCACGATGGCAACCAGGTGGAAGGGGTGATGATTCCCTCCGGTGGAAGAAATACCGCTTGCGTTTCTTCTCAGGTTGGATGCAGCCTGAACTGCAAGTTCTGTGCAACAGGTTACCTGGATCGGCAGCGCAATCTGGAAGCGGCCGAAATCGTAGACCAGGTGCGTATGCTCGACCAATTGGCCAGGGAACACACCGGCAAGGGGCTTTCCAATATCGTCTACATGGGAATGGGCGAACCACTGCTCAATTACCAGGAAGTGATGCGCAGTGTTGAATTGCTTACTTCACCACAAGGCCTCGGCATGTCGCCGCAGCGCATCACCATTTCCACCGCTGGAATCGCAAAAATGATCAAACGCCTCGCCGACGACAATACCGGGGTGCAGCTGGCGCTCTCTTTGCACGCTGCAAACGACGCAGCGAGAACCGCGCTCATGCCCATCAATGAGAGCAATGGATTGGACCTGCTGGCCGAAGCAATGTCATATTTCTACGACAAAACAGGCAACAGACCAACCCTGGAGTACACCGTGATGGAAGGTGTAAACGATACAGTAAAGGAAATGGAGGAGTTGGCTGCCTTTGCCCGCCGTTTTCCTTCCAAAATCAACCTGATAGAGTACAATCCCATATCCATGGCCGATTTCCGTCCGAGTTCCCATTCCGGTCTTCAGGATTTCGCCCAGGGGCTGGAACGCAAACGCTTGATAGTCAACGTTCGCAGGAGCAGGGGCAAGGATATTGACGCTGCGTGCGGACAATTGGCAAATAAGTTAGACAAATAAGCTCCGTGCTACGATCTTTTTATTGACCAAAATCAGTTTTTATTGTGAGAATTACGCACTAATCTGATGCCAAAAGGCGCGAATTTAGCCATTGATAAAATATTATGCGTTGATTTACAGTAGTTTATCTTTTGTTACCGGGTTGTGTGCATAACCTATTCATCCTATATTTGAATTGGGGGATGTGCTGCATGAAACAAATTGAACAAAATCTAACAAAATGGATTAGTTCGGTCCTGATTATATTAGGATTGTGGAGTGGTAGTGAATTGTGCGCCCAATGCGGGAGCAGTAACCTGAAAGTAGGTTTTTCCTACACCGTCAGCCGTACCTGTGGTTTCCCCAGGGCCATCACCTTTACCAATACCAGCACCGGCTCCGCCGCCTCCAGAACCAAATACCGGTATTTCATCAACAATCGGCTGCGCCGCACCGTGGTAGGCACTTCCGGAGTCATCTCCTCCCTAGATACACCAGGCACCTATTCACTGATGCTGATTGGTCACGATACCGTAAACAATTGCTTCGATACAGCCTCCCAGAGTTATATCCTCGGTATCAGTGGCATAGCAAGAAAAGTCAAAGGCCAGAACAGCGCCTACTCCTTTAGTCCATCCTGGTACAATTGCATCTCTGGCGCGAAAACACCCGATACTTTCGGTCTTTGGGTTGAACCCGAAGACACCCTGCGCAATTACATCATCATGTGGGGCGACGGCAAAGCGAATAATACCGGTACCAGATTACTCAAAACGCAAAAGATTTATCATAAATACGATAGCCTTGGTGTTTTTCAGTTGAAGGTTGCGTACGATAATGGCTCATGCGTCGACACCGTCAAGGGCATGGTTAGTAATGAACGCCAACCCGTTGCCGGTGTGGTAGGTCCGCCAACCGGTACCAACCAGGGTTGTATTCCCATTCGCATACGGTTCATCAACAACTCCTCCTTTTCCAGCCCGAATACCGTTTTTACCTGGCAAATGGGTGATGGAAAATCCTATGAATGGCCTTCGACGAAATATAAAGATACCTTATTCCATACATACAAAAAGTATCTCTGTGATGGCATCGTTCAACTAACAGCCAAGAACAGCTGTGGAAGCAGTTTTACCACCTGGAACCCGATCCAGGCTTCCGCAAAAGACAGTGCCATCATCTCAGTTTCCAACCCAAATAACTGCGATACCACGCAGGATTTTATCTTCAATAACAACAGCCTCGATCGCTATTGCCTGATTCCCGACAATAAAAAATTCAAATGGATCTGGGGTGATGGAACCAATTCAGGATGGATTACCACCAAAGGATCCATCAAGAAGAAATACAGCAAACTTGGTCAGTACAATATCCTGCTCATCGATAGCAACGGTTGCGGTATCGACACCGGTAAATACCGGCTTACCATCATCAAGGAACCCAAAGCCAGTTTTACGGTCGATGCTGCCAATGGCTGTCAGCCCTTCACCGTGAATTTCCGGAATACTTCGACCGGTGACCAGATGTCCTTTCTTTGGAACTTCAACGACCCTTATGCAAAACCTGCCGACCGAACAAGTAACGCGGCCAGTCCTACACATACCTTCTCTAACGGCAATACAACACCGTATCGGGTCATCCTGACCGCCACTAACAAGTGCGGATTCACCACCGATACCTTCAACATCCGCGTCTACGCCCGAGCCAGACCGAGTTATACAATAGATAGAAACACAGGCTGCGCCCCGCATACTGTCCGCCTCACCAACACTACCGGTGAAATATTCTCCAAAGGTTACAGTTACCGCTGGAATTTCGGCGATGGCCGGACCTCGACAGCGCGGACGCCCGCCGCCATCACCTACAATACCCCGGGAACCTATACGGTAACCCTTTATTCCACCGATACCTGCGGCACCGATTCCGTCAAACAAACCATCACTGTAATTGGCAAACCCAAGGCAGACTTCAGCGTGCCTCCACTTGGGCGATGCCGGAAGGATACCTTTACCATTACCAACAACAGCTCCGGTGGAGCCAACCAGTTTCAATGGAGCTTTGGCGATGGTACTTCCCTCGCCCAAAACACGCTCAATTCCACCCGCAAGGTTTTTGATTCAGCCAAGACCTATCAGGTGCGTCTGATCGCCATTGTTTCGGCCGGCGGCTGCCGTGATACGGCGCTCAAACCCGTAGAAGTCTATGTCCAACCTACGGCTAATTTTATCATCGATAAACCCGATGGCTGTGGTCCGCATACGACCTTATTTACCAATAGCTCCATACACGGCGGAAGTACCGGTACCCTGCGTGATATGGCCTTCCGCTGGGATTTTAGCAGCGGCAGAACCAGCATGGCCCAGGATACTTCCATGCATTTCCGAGCCGGTCGTTGGCGCGATACCATGCATACAATCAAAATGTATGCAGTAAACCAATGGGGTTGCCGCGATTCTGTTACCAAAACGCTGACCGTCTACCCGAACCCCACCGCCCGTTTTGTGCTCGATCGCTACGAAGGTTGCGGACCCCTGCGCATTGCAACCCAGAATTTCTCAACGCCCAACGATACAGGTACCATCTGGATCATGAAGTTTCGTTGGAACTTCGAAAAAGGTTTGACCAGCAGGGCCAGGGATACCGCCGTGCGCCTGCGCCCCAGTGCTACAAAAGATACCACCCACTTCGTAAAGCTTATCGCCATATCCGAACACGGTTGTCTCGATAGTCTTACCCGGGCAGTGAAGGTCTATCCGAAACCCTCTGTACGCTTTTCCATGAACAAGAACAGCGGTTGCAGACCACTTGCTGTTAATTTCTCCAATTCTTCCGTTCCCAACGATACCGGATCTATAGCTATCATGAAGTTCACCTGGTTGTTCACCAACCGGGACACGACGTTCGTTGTGAACCCTTCGTTCACTTTCACAGAAAAATATCTACGCGATACCGTTTACCGCGTCGGCTTGGTTGGCATCAGTGAACATGGCTGCCGCGATACAACCTACCGTAGCATAACCTTGCGCCCCGATGCGTATGCCTACTTCTTCCCGGACAAAGCGCAAGGCTGCGGTCCATTGGCTGTAAACTTCACGAACCAGTCGTTTAACAACAACCGCAACGAATGGCGTATCGATGGGGTTACCCAAAGCCTGAACAGGAGCTTCCAGTATTCATTTCCGCAACGACCCATTTTTGATTCCTTATACAATGTCAGCCTAATGGTTGCATCTCCATATGGATGTCGCGGAGATACAGCACATCAGCAAATCATAGTCAAAGGTGATCCGGTGGCATCCTATGCCAGCAATAAAGATACCTTCTGCTTCCCCGACAGAATACAATTCTACAACCAGTCACTCAACGCCTATCGCTTCCGCTGGAACCTGGGCCAGGGAACAACTACCTCCGCACCCAATCCCGGCGTATTCTTCCCCAAAAACCCCATTCCATCGCGCGATACCACCTACATGATATGGCTCGAAGCCATGAGCGCGTCAGGTTGCCGCGATACAATAACCGGGAAAATGACCGTATTGCCTTACCCGGTGCCCGATTTTACCCTGGATGTCGATAAAGGTTGTTCGCCGTTGAGCGTCCGCTTCATCAACCGCTCGCAAAATACGCGTTCCTATTTCTGGGATTTTGGCAATGGCTTCACCGCCAAAACGACCAATGCCAGCCATACCTTCTATAACCGGGGCTCACGAGATACGAGCTACCGCGTGCTGCTCACCACCTATTCGCTCGATTGTACCGATTCAGTAGGTGTGTCGATTCCGGTGTACCGGCCCAGCGAAGCCTATTTCAAATCCGAACGCGTAAACCCTTGCGATGCGGGTTACTTCGACTTCAAAAATGAATCGATCAATGCAGCCACCCAACGCTGGGATTTTGATGAAGGCAGTGTAAGCAGCATGCGCGATCCGCGCCATTTGTTCCCCGCCTCACCCTACCGGGATACAAGCTACAACGTCGAACTGCATGTAACATCCAACCGTGGTTGTGTAGATTCTTTCGTTCGGGTCGTTTCTCTTCCGCAGCGCCTGTCCATCAGCGTGCCGGATACCTCATTCATACGCTGTATCCCTGGTGAAGTATTCTTTAAAAATACAACCCGCGGAGCCGTGAACTTTGTTTGGGATTTTGGGGATGGAATCGGCTCATCTGTAAAAGAACCCTTCCATCAATATCTCAGACCAGGTGTTTACCGCTATAAAATGACGGCCTTTGACGCCAACGGTTGCCGTGATTCCTTCTTCTCCAGTGGCCGCATCACGGTAGGCGAAACACCCGAAGCACGGATCGATTTCACCCCTCCGAAAGGGAAACTGCCCAATTCAACCATTTCCTTCTTGTCGAGAAGTACTTCTTCCTTGCCGCTTACCTGGTATTGGGACTTTAAAGATCCGGGTAACCCCAGAACCAGCACCTTGCGTGATCCGTATCATACCTTCAGCGATTCAGGCTGGTATCGGGTGATGCACGTGGCCAGGAACCCGGGTTGCGCAGATACCGCCTGGGCCGATGTGCGCATCGATCCTTATCTTCCCGATCCCGATTTCACGGTAGACAGAGACTCCGGTTGCGGACCGCTGACCGTCCAGTTCACCAACAATACACAGCACGCCGATCGCTTCATCTGGTTCTTTGGCGATGGCAACCGCAGCACCGACCGCGATCCCAAACATACCTATCAATACGGGGGAACGTACACCGTGACACTCATGGGCGCCGGCCCGGGTGGCGAATCGCAAACCACAAAATACCAGTATATCACCGTTCTGCGGGCGCCTTACAGCCTCTTCCAGGTTACGCCCGACCGCGTCTACCTGCCCCGGAGCGATTTCTTCACCAAGAACCTGACCAGCGGAGCGATCGATTACTATTGGGATGTGATGAAATACGGACGCTCCATCGCCAGCAGCCGGCGCTTCGAACCGATGTTCAAAGCACCCGATACCGGCTGGTACGATGTGCGCCTCATCAGTGTGAGCGACGAAGGTTGTATCGATACTTTCACCCTCCCCAATGCCGTATTCGTGCACTCCAACGGCAGCCTGTTCGTGCCCACGGCCTTCACGCCGAACAACGATACCCGCAACGATGTCTTCAAGCCTGAATACGCCAATATCCAACGCGAACATTACCTGCTCCGCATCTACGATCGCTGGGGCGCGAAGATGTTCGAAACCACCGACCCCGACCAGGGCTGGGATGGCCGCGTGAACGGCAAAATGCAGCCCGTTGGCGTCTATGTGTGGCAGGTGAATGCGCGGATCGTGAACGGCGATGATGTGGAATACCACGGCGTCGTACACCTGATGCGCTGAGGAGGCTTGCTGTTGCCTGGCGCAAACAGTCTTGCGCTGAAGCGGAGCCTGAATTCTTGTCTACAATTTCTCGCGTACGAAGTACATGGCATTGTAAGCGTCTGAACGGACGCGGCGCAAGCGGTATTCCCTGCGCCGTACCGTGATCCGCAGCGTATCGGCATCGGCTGTCCAGCCGGCGGGTATGTTGCGCGGCCTGCGGCTGCCACCGTTTTCCACCCGCCACCCGCTGCCGTCCCAATTGTGCAGGGTGAGGTTTTCGTAACAGTTGCCGATCATGCCGCCGCAGAGCTTGATGATCCGTATCGTATCTGTTTTGAAGAAGGAGGAACGCTTGCCGCAATACACCCATACGCAGCGGTTGCGATGCCCGTCGAAGCCGATGCCGCTGTCGCGCATGAAGCTGTCGGCCCGTTGGTGAACCGGAAAAGCCGGCTGGGCTTTCAAACTGCCAGCCATGGACAACACGGTGCCGAGCAACCAACTGCGCATCACAGGGTTTTCAGCTTCTCTTTCATCTGGTCCCATTCGTCGCGCAGGCGGGCGGCTTCCACAAAATCCATTTCCTTGGCTGCGCGGAGCATTTCCTTCTCGGTCCGGTCGATCGCCTTCTGCAGCGAGGGCTTATCCATGTACTTCATCACAGGATCCTGCACCAGGGACGGCGTTTCCGGCTCGATGTAGGCGTTTTCTTCACTCACCTTCTTCATGTCGGCCACACTGGTCTGCTGCAGGATTTCTTCCCTGCTCTTCGTTACGGTGCGCGGTATGATGCCATGTGCGGTGTTGTATTCAATCTGCCGTGCGCGCCGCCTTTCGGTTTCGGCAATGGTTTTCGACATACTCTCCGTCATCCGGTCGGCGTACATGATCACCTTGCCGCGTTCGTTCCGCGCCGCACGCCCTATCGTCTGCACCAGGCTGGTGACATTCCGCAGGAAGCCTTCCTTGTCGGCGTCCATGATGGCAACCAGGCTCACTTCGGGCAAATCGAGGCCTTCGCGCAGCAGGTTCACACCAATCAATACATCGATCGTACCGAGGCGCAAATCGCGGAGGATATCCACGCGGTCCAGCGTCTTCACCTCGCTGTGGATATAGGAGCAGCGTATTCCCACCCGCAACATGTATTTCGATAATTCCTCGGCCATGCGCTTCGTGAGCGTCGTCACCAGCACGCGGTCGCCCATTTTGATGCGGTCATCAATTTCCTCCAGCAAATCATCCACCTGGTTGCCGCTGGGCCGTACTTCAATCACCGGATCGAGCAGGCCGGTCGGGCGGATGAGCTGTTCCACCACCACGCCTTCGCTTTCCCTGATTTCAAAATCCGTGGGCGTAGCGCTGACGTAAATGGCCTGCGGAATAAGGTTGTAGAATTCGTCGAACTGCAAGGGCCGGTTGTCAAGCGCAGCAGGCAAACGGAATCCGTATTCCACCAGGTTCACCTTGCGGCTGCGGTCTCCCGCATACATGGCACGCACCTGTGGCAAGCTCACATGGCTTTCGTCTACCACGAGCAGGAAGTCTTTGGGGAAATAATCGAGCAGGCAGAAGGGCCGCGTACCGGGTTCGCGCTGGTCGAAATAACGGCTGTAGTTTTCGATACCGTTGCAATAGCCGAGCTCACGGATCATTTCCAGGTCGAAAGTTACCCGCTCCTCGATGCGTTTCGCTTCCAGAAAACGGCCCTGTTCCTTGAAATATTCCACCTGCGCCACCATATCGTCCTGGATCAGATGGATGATGTCTTTCAGGCGATCGCGGGGTGAAACGTACAGATTGGCGGGATAGATGGCCACTTCGTCCATCCGCTCCAAACGGCTGCCACTGGCCGGATCGAAGGAGTAGATTTCCTCAATATCGTTCCCGAAAAAGACCACGCGTATCGCGTAATCATTGTAAGCCAGGAAGATATCGACCTGATCGCCCTTCACACGGAAAGTGCCGCGCTTGAATTCGGCGGTTGTCCTGCTGTACAAGCTCGATACCAGGGCGTACAGAAAGGTGTTGCGGCTGACAGTCTGCCCGGTATGGATGCGGATTGTGCTCTTTTCAAAATCGTCCGGATTGCCGGCGCCGTAAATACAGGAAACCGTCGCCACGACAATGATATCCCGGCGCCCGGACAGGAGCGAAGAGGTGGTCTTCAACCGCAGCATTTCGATTTCATCGTTGATGCTGAGGTCTTTTTCTATATAGGTATTGCTCTGGGGGATATAGGCTTCCGGCTGGTAATAATCGTAATAGCTCACGAAATACTCCACCGCGTTTTCGGGGAAGAACTGACAGAACTCGCTGTACAACTGGGCCACCAGGGTTTTGTTGTGACTCAATACCAGCACCGGTTTCTGTACCTTTTCAATCACATTCGCTACCGTAAAGGTCTTGCCTGATCCGGTTACACCGAGCAGGGTTTGAAAACGCTGACCTTGTTCGATGCCTTCCACCAGGCGCTCAATGGCCTTGGGCTGGTCGCCGGTGGGCTTGAAGGGAGAAATTAGTTTAAATGCCTTGCTCATGGAATTAGTTCCTTTCGGAGGGTCTTACTATGCATCAAATTTAGGCAGGGAAGTACACCTGATCCGCGTCTGAATCAGGTAAAACAGTACAAAGGAAGCAATAGTTGGCGGGGCGTGCCGTTATCCGCCTGTACCTTAGCTTTGTAACGTGAAGTTTCGCGCCGGTATCCTGTTTATCCTTCTGCTGCTCTCGGCGATGGGCGCCTGTAAGAAAGAATCTTTTTACGATGGGGGAGAAGGGCTGCGCCTGAGCGAAGACACCATGCGCTTCGATACTGTCTTCACGCGCCTGCCCGGAACCGTTTATCCTTTGTCGGTGACGAAGATCTTCCAGGTGGTGAACCCGCACAACCAGCCGCTGAAAACCAGTATCCGCCTGGCCGGTGGCAGCACTTCGCCTTTCCGGCTGAACATCAACGGAAGGAATACGCCGGTTGTGACAGACTACGAAATCGGTCCGCGCGACAGCATTTTCGTCTTCGTCCAATGCACACTCGAGGCCAATAACAACCTGAACCCGGCCTTGGTGACC
>CANHTS010000033.1 GCA_947463435.1 Flavobacteriales bacterium
TCTTCATAACTAGCGGACAAAAATATCCGCTGAGTCTGAGAATGTTTCGTTTCTGACGGTGCTTCCTTCAAAAATGAAGCGGACATTGCCCGTGGGCCATTTGATCAGGCTGGAATCGGCATGCAGGATGATGCGTTCCGGATAATTACCCGATAGGTTGAAATACTGGTAAATGATATCAAAACCCGGAGGATTGAGTTTCAGGAGGTTCCTGTAGGCCGGAATGACAGCGCCGCCTTTCAATTGGAGCGGCTTGTTAAGCATGGCCTTGAAACGGGCCGTATCGAAGGGATTGATAAACTCGAAACCCAGGATTTTGGTGTAACAGACACCCGGCTTCTTCTTGCCATCTTCTTCGCGTCGCGTAGCGGCTATGGGCACTGTAAAGCTGATATAAGAACTGCCCGGGGCTTCGATGGTGTCGCGCAGGATGTCTACTCCCGTATAAATAATCCGCGTGGGGGCCGGATCCTGGCAGCAGGAACCCAAGGACAACAATGCGGCAGGCAGCAGGAAGAAAATCAGCTTTCTCATTCGATGAAACTGGCGTGGATGAAGTGGTCGAGTTCAGGCAATTCTTTGCGCGCAACGGCTATCTCTTCTTTGCTGCCCTCCCAGAAAGCACGTCCCTGGTGCATGAAGATGATGTTTTCCCCGATATCGTATACCGTCTTCATATCGTGGCTGTTGATGATGGTCGTGATATTGAACTCGTGGGTGATATCGTGCAGGAGGTCGTCGATAACGCGGGAAGTAATCGGGTCGAGGCCGGAATTTGGTTCGTCGCAGAATAAGTATTTGATATCCAGGGCGATGGCCCGGGCGATACCAACACGTTTTTTCATGCCACCGCTCAGTTCGCTGGGGTATTTATTATTCGAGTTTTCCAGGTTAACACGCTTCAGACAGAAGTTTACACGTTCGCGCCTTTCTTCTTCGCTCATGGGTGAGAACATGCGCAGCGGGAAGCCCACATTGTCTTCTACATTCAGCGAATCGAAGAGCGCTGTACCTTGGAACAGCATGCCGATTTCGCGGCGTATTGCGCGTACGTCTTGGTAATCGAGTTGGAGGAAGTCGCGGTTGTCGTAGAGAATTTTTCCGGATTCGGGGGTGACCAAACCGACCATACATTTCAGCATGACGCTCTTACCGCCGCCGCTGGCGCCAATAACCAGGTTGGTTTTGCCTTTATGGAAGACAGCGTCCACATCGAACAGCACCTGCTTCTCACCGAAGCTTTTATTCACTTTTTGCAGTTCGATCATAGGAGTACCTTGGCAATGAGGAAGTCAAACACGAGGATGGCCACACAACTGCGCACTACGGCCCGGGTGCTGGATTCGCCTACTTCCAGCGCGCCACCACTGGTGTAATAACCTTCAAAGCTGCTGATGGAAGTAATGAGGAAGGCAAAGGTTACGGCCTTCGTCATGCTGATGAAGACGGTATAGGCTTTGAAGGTGTCGCGTGCACCGATGATAAACTCGGTAGGCGTGAGGATGCCGCTGTATTTCCCGGCGATGATGCCACCGGAAATGGACAGGAAATTGGCCATAATAATCAATACCGGAATCATGATGAGTCCGGCTATGATCTTAGGAAGTGCGAGATACCCGATGGAATTAATTCCCATCACTTCCAGGGCATCCACCTGTTCGCTCACTTTCATGGTTCCGATTTCGCTGGCGATATGCGAGCCAACTTTGCCCGCCAATACGAGGCAGGTAATGGTGGGAGCGAGTTCAAGGAAGGTGGAATCGGACACTACGGTGCCGATTACGCTGGGAGCAATAAGCGATGAAACAAGCTGATACGCGGTCTGAACCGTAGTAACAGCACCAACGAAGAAGGAAATGATGGCAACAATCGGCAGGGAGCCCACACCGATGCTGGTCATTTCATCCAGGGTTCTGCGCACATATACGGAGAAGCGCTCGGGCTTCGAGAACATATTGCGCATGAACAGCATATACTTACCCAGGTCGTAAACGATCCGCATTCAGGTTGTAAATATAAAGCCATGCTGCATTTTTGCCGGCATGTACAAGGTATTGATCAGCGGAGCGACCCGAGGAATCGGCCGCGCACTTGCCATTCGCTTCGCCGAAGAGGGTTGCGCAGTGGCGTTTTGCGGGAAAGATCAGGCGCGTGTGGATGGCTTTCAGACCTTGTTGCGCCAAGATTACGGAATCGATGCACATGGTTTTGTCGCCGACATGGGGAATAAGGAAGATGTACAAGCTTTTGCCTTACTCGCCGTTCAACGTCTTGGCGGATTGGATATCCTGGTGAACAATGCCGGTATCTTTCTGCCCGGCGCTGTAGGGGAGGAAGCCGACGGCGTGTTTGAAACCCTGATGGCCGTGAATGTAGCCGGTGCCTATCACCTCACCCGGGCGGTGATGCCGGAGCTGCGGAAGTCGCAGCGCGCGCATATTTTCAATATCTGCTCCACGGCCAGTATCATGCCGTATGTAAACGGAGGAAGCTATTGCATTTCGAAGTTCGCTTTATTGGGCATGAGCAAGGTGTTGCGTGCTGAAACCCTGGGCAGTCGTATTGCGGTGACAGCCGTACTTCCGGGCGCAACTTTAACCGATTCCTGGTCGGGTACAGAGTTGCCGGAAACGCGTTTCATGCAGGCCGAAGATGTGGCCGCTGCGATTTGGAGCGCCTGGGCTATCAATACACATTCCGTAGTAGAGGAACTACTTGTTCGTCCTCGGGCGGGAGATATATGAACAGGGCAGTGTAAATAATGGTATCTGCAGGCCGCATAACTGCGGCAAATCAGCCCTGTATTGGCAACTTTTCTGTATACTTGTACCTTCAAACCAAAGAGAATGAAACGTACCTTACTCATGATTGCAATGGTAGCTGCAGTGGGCAGCGCCAGCGCACAGGCCCTGCGTGACGACAGGTCTTATCAGTTGAGTCCGGCCTTCGTAAAAGGCAATCTGAAGCATCAGAGCCTGCGCGAGAACCGCTCCGACTGGTTCGATCCTTGCGCGGCCATCGATCAGCTGAATGCTCAGACTACCTATTTCCGTTCTACCCTTTTCCCTGATTCTTCAGTGCTGGTTCAATATTCGAACGGCCTCGGCGAAGTAGGATGGCATTCTGTGGGTATCATGATGGATCCCCGCAGCCTCATCTATGAAAGCAATCCTTTCAAACTGAGCCGCTGGAATACCTATACCGTTGACTCTATCGCAGTGCTTTACATGTACACCCGCTGGAATCCGGATGCAAGCCTCAAGGATACCCTCCGTATCACTTCATTTGCCGGTTCAACCGACGTGTTGATTTACCAGAACACTGCGCTCGGCACTGTGGCTTACAACCGTCCCAATAACCGCATCCAGGGTACTACCATCCAGACCCATACCAAACAACTCGGTATTGAGGATACCATCGCAAGCCGCTTCGGTATTTACGAATTCGCAGCAGGCCGCACTGTGACCGGTGCCAATGCCGGCGGTAACTGGGCCGGTGTGAGCATCTCTTACGTGCCTGGTGATAAGTCTTACAGCAAGGCTCCTCCGTTCGATACCCTCGACTGCCGCAGCAACCCCAACGTAATCCGTCGCTTCAACCAGTTTGAATTCCAGCTGGTTCAGGATCAGAGCGCTTATGTTGAAAGTCAATCTACCGATGCATTCGGTCAGCGCATCCTGAACAACGGTTTCATGGTGAATACCCAGATCCGTTACGCCCTTTACACTGGTCAGCTTTCCCAGCTGAATAACAGTTACTACGGCGGTTCATGGACCAATACCCAGCAACAGAGTTTCACTTACGCTCCCCGTGTACTGTTCAAACTCAGCACCAACAACTACAGCAACGATGAACTGACCCGCAGCGGTGTTTCCGTAGGTATGCCCTACCCGAACCCCGCTACCAACGGCAAAGACATCGCTATCGACTTCAAACTCCGCAATGCTGCCAGCGCAGTGGTTACCCTGAGCGACATGAATGGTCGTCAGGTTCAGACCATCGCCAACGGCATGTTCCGCAGCGGCGAAAACACCGTATCTTTCAAACCCCAGGGTCTGAAAGCCGGTATGTACCTCGTAACTGTTCGCACTGCCGAAGGTTACAGCACCGGTAAGGTGGTAATCGAATAATAGTATCACAGCCCTGCAAAGGGTTTAAGTTGAACGCCGCTCCGGAAACGGGGCGGCGTTCTTTGTTTATGGCAAATAGGCGGTTGGGTAGTGTGAAGTTGGTTGATGAGGTTTAGGAAGTAGAGCAGGCGGGCTAATGAGGCAGGTACGTTGTGGTGATTGTCAAGGCTAAGAGGATGTTTACTTGGCTCTGATTTCAGCCGGAGGGCTGCATCCCGCGCTGCAGCAAGGCTTTTTAACCGAGTGTACGGAATCTTGCACCTTGATTCTTCAAGGGCCATTTTAACCGCCTGCCCGATTCCAAGTGGGAGTGCCAAATGGCTGAATAACAAGGGATTAACTTGTAGCCTGAGAATCCCAAAAACCGCCATTTCTTACCAGAGAAAGTGCAGGTGCAAACTTCCGTACACTCGGTAGCAAGTGACCTACGGCAATAAGCTTACAATCAATGCGATAACACTTTGAATTGAGCCTGGTTATGGGCTTTTTTCGGCTCCGATTTCAACCCCTCAGCGCAACCTGAAGCGATACATCTTCCCGCGGTTGCCGGTCAACACCAGCATCCTCCCGCTCACCACAACCGCATTTCCACCCACGGCGCTGAAAGGTTCCCATGTGCGGCCGTGGTTCCGGCTGATATTGGTGCCGTTGGTGCCGGTACAATAAAAGTATCCCGTATTCGGATCGTAGCATGAACCGCTGCGGTATCCATTCGGGAAGCTGTCTGCCAACTCAAAGCGACCTGTTGACGGATTCAACCATGCGGCCGTTGAATCTCCCTGCCTGAAAAACTTGTAATGACCGCCGAGAATTACGCCATAATTGCCGGCCAGGGTCATGGTGTAAGCGCCCCAACCTTCTCCGCCTTTCGAAGGCAGTTGCACGATTTGATTGCTGTCGCTCATGAGCACATCGGCGCCCAATCGGGTTGAGCGGAACAAACGCGGATGCATGCCTCCGCCGCTCACCCATACCACAGTATCGTGTTTTGAACCTTTGCGATAGTCGATGGAAGTACCACTGGCAGCAAACGCCGCTTCACCGGGCTGAAGGATGCCATTCCCGCTGGTCCAGATTTCTTTCCAGCGCATACCCCGGTTGTCGCTTAGCAGTACCAGAAATGCGGTTTTACCGCGTTCCAGGCTGTTGGGCATCGGGTCTCCAAGGCAGGCGCCTTTTGTGCCATTAAAGTCCATCCCATCCAGAAAAATACCCGGAGTATTGTTCTCATACACCAAAGTCCAGCTTTTACCGCCATTGCGGGTGGCCAGGATGACGGCGCTGTCGCCACTGCTCATAACTACAGCCCTGCGGCGGCTCCAGGCATGTATGTCTCTGAAGTCGCGGGTCGGAAAAGATGCGGGAGAGCCCTGTTTCCATGAATTACCATTGTTGACGCTGCGGTAAACGCTTCCTTTGGATCCGCTTGCCCAAATTACGTTGCTATTCACGGCATACAAGCCGCGGAAATGACCGGTTCCGAGGCTATCGCTCTCAGGTCTGTGGTTTTGGGCGTTCAGAAAGGCGGGAACGGCCAGACAGGCTGCCAGCCATGTGATACGAATGCGGAAACGCATCAGGAATTGCGCTTGCGCACCGTCCGCTGTTCGATGCGCTTTTCGTAATCCGTTCCCTGAAAAATGCGTTGTACGAAGATGCCGGGTACGTGGATTTGATCGGGGTCGAGTTCGCCGGCATCGACCAGCTCTTCCACTTCGGCGATGGTGATTTTCCCTGCCATGGCCATCATCGGGTTGAAGTTGCGCGATGTCTTCCGGAAAATCAGGTTGCCATGCCGGTCACCTTTCCATGCTTTTACCAAGGCAAAATCTGCATCGAAGGCATGCTCGAGCAGGTAAGTTTTTCCATTGAAAACCCGTGTTTCCTTTCCTTCGGCAACTTCGGTTCCGACACCGGCAGGGGTAAAGAAGGCGGGAATACCTGCCCCGGCTGCACGGCAACGTTCGGCAAGTGTGCCCTGGGGAATGAGTTCCACTTCCAGTTCACCGCTGAGCATCTGGCGTTCGAATTCTTCGTTTTCGCCAACGTAAGAGCTGATCATCTTTTTCACCTGGCGGCGCTGCAGCATGAGGCCGATTCCAAAGTCGTCCACCCCGGCATTATTGGAAATACAGGTGAGATTTTTCACTCCTTTATGCACCAGTGCGACGATGCAGTTTTCGGGGATGCCGCAGAGGCCAAATCCGCCGAGCATCAGGGTCATGCCGTCTTGTACATCGTGCAGGGCATCGGTTGCGTTATGGACTACTTTGTTCATAGATTTTCGATCAGGGAGGCGGAAAGGCCGCGGTCGCAGAGGGCCTGGCAAATCGGTGCGAGGGTATCGTAGTTGCCGTGCTTGACGGCGTATTTACCGCGTGTGTGGATGATCCAGGCACATTGTTCAGCCTGGTAGCGGTCGTGCCCGCACAGTTCAACCAGACAGCGGATTACCCAGTTGAATGTATTTACTTCGTCGTTGAAGATGACGATGGCATGGGTACGGTCGTTACCATCAAGGGTCAGTACCTCGCTTTCCTGGTCGGTTTCAGGATTGCCGGCCTCAGGAAATCCGGCGGTGGCGCGGAAGAATTTTGGCTTTGTTTTCATTGCCGTTCAGCAGCCTTTTGATGTTCTTTTGGTGTGTCAAAAGTACCAGCAAAGCCACACAAATGCCAAAGGCGATGAACAGCGGCTCGTCACGATTGAAGAAATAAATCAGCAGCACCGGAAACATGATGGCAGCTGAAATGCTGCTCAGCGATACATAGCGCGTGCTGAAGAGGATCAGGAGGAAGATGCCAAGGCAGGCCAAGGCACTCAAATAATGGATCGCGATGAGCATGCCGAATAGGGTTGCGATTCCCTTTCCTCCTTTAAAATTGGCGAAAACGGGGAATAAATGCCCAAGTAAAGCACAGATTCCGAACAGGAGCTGCAAGTTGATATACCGCGCTGTGCCCGGGTGATAATCGCTCAGGTAGCGAACCAGACAGGCAGCAGTAAATCCTTTCAACACATCGAGAAACAACACTGCCGCACCGGCTTTTTTTCCCAAAACGCGGAAAGTATTGGTTGCGCCGGCATTGCCGCTGCCGTATTCCCGCACATCAACACCGAAGTAGGCTTTCCCGACCCATACAGCGCTGGGCATGCTACCCAGGACATAGGCCAGAATGGCTAACAGGGATATTCCGATCATTCGCTTCTAAACTGAACTTTAAGAGAGTGGAGGGCAAAGATAGGGCTTTGCGATAAATCAGCCTTGTTTGCTCTGCATGTACAGAATCTTATCTTAGCGTTATGAAAAGAATCCGGGTTGTTTCCGTGGCCATGCTCTTTGTTGCGCTCTTGCCGGGTATGAACAGCTGCAAAAAACAGGAAGACAAGGTGTTGCCCACGGCCGCCTTCAGTTTTGAACGGCTTTCCTATCGGGAAGGCGATACCATTCGTTTGCTGAATGAAAGCAAATATGCAGTGAATGTTAACTGGACAGCCGATTCCCTCGCCGATTGGATCAGCTTTGACCCGCCGCTGCTTCGGGCCAGAAGAGCCGGCGAACTGAAAGTGGATTTGCAGGCAGCAAGCAAGACAGGTGATAAAGCAACTTTCACAGCAGCTGTGAATATTCTCCCGGATACCATTTACCGGCTTACCGACGGAGGCAGGAAAGTGTGGCGCGTCGTTTCGCTGCAATACGCCGGAACAGAAATGCTCAATGCACCTTGTCAGTTGGATGATGAAGTGATATTTGACAACAATGCTACCAAGGACTATCGCTACCAGGAGGGGAAAGATTCCTGTGCTCCGGGGACTTATCTGGTGCCGGTGCCGCAATTCGGCACCTGGTATTACCGCTCTGCGCGCAAAGAGCTCACCTGTCAGGTCACCGAACCTTCACCGCTGATTTTGGGCTTCCGCATCGATTCGCTGAGCCATGATTATTTCAAGGGAACCGATAGACTGAATGAGGTAATCCTCATCCTGCGCAGGCCCTAAAAACGCTCATGAATTCCCGAAATCTTCCAGCAGCGGGTCTTTCTTTTTTGAGCGGGTGAAAATGGCGACCAGCGAAGCAATGATCAAAGCCACAACGGAATAAGTTGCCAATCCTTTTACCGTGGATGTCAGGCTTAACGCCTCCCAAGGATCAGACTTCTGCATCTCGTCAATAACCTTGTCAATGTCAACTTGCGGCATATTCCAGTTTGCCAGGCGCTCTTCGGTGGTGCTGATTAAGATTTCTTTCTGAATCTGGGGCAGCTCAGGGTCAACGGCACGGGCCATCACCTGGTTGAAACCAACCTGTATCACCCAGCCGATGGCCAGAAAAATCAATCCGCTCTTCAGGGCTTCGACAAAGTTATAATGTCCCTGAAAGGCCTTGCGCTCTTCGAGATTAGAGATCACCAGCAACACAATGCTGATTACCATCAATCCGGTTACATACAAACCGCTGAATACCCGTTCGATGTTGCCGGTTAAGTACATGGCGAGCCAGACAACAAGGGAAATCAGGGAACAAATGAGGCCGAAACGAACGGCGGGTCTTTGAAAGAATTGCATCGCTTTCAAATCTATAAATCGGGCGCTGAATGCTGCAAAAAAATCGTCGGATGAGTCAACTTCAGGTGCAAATGAAGTTGATGAGGATAAATCAGGGCAGTTTTATGGTGCGGGATGCAGGAGCCAGCGGCCGCATTGAACGCTGGCTACCGCGCGTCCTGTAAGCTGCTGGCCGAGTAAAGGGCTATTTTCGCTTTTGCTGTGGTTGAAGGCTTTGCTGTATTCCCAGCCCAGATCAGGGTTGTAAATACTCAGCGTGGCTTCATGCCCGGGCTCCAGGATATGGGTTTCCAGGCCCAGTGCCTTGCGTGGACCATGCGATAAAACCTGCGCCCAGTCGAAAGGATCAATACCGGCTGCTTTCAAACAATGGGCGCTCGTTTGTAAACCGATGGCTCCAAAGGAAGCGTAATCCCATTCCACCTGCTTCTGTTCTGTATTGCGGGCATGGTGGTTGCTCACCACCGCGTCGATGGTGCCATCTGCAACTCCGGCACAAAGCGCCATGCGATCCGTTTGGCTTCGCAAGGGAGGCATTACTTTCCAGTTGGTATCGAATGAGGTGATTTCACGGTCGTCGTAAGCGAGTAGCATCGCTGCCACATCGCATGATATCCGGGCTCCGCGCGCCTTAGCTTCCCTAATCAAGGCTACACTTCCGGCGGCGCTGATACGAGAAATATGCACCGGGCACTGCAGGTATTCTGCCACGCGGATGATCTCAGCCACTGCCGTTTCTTCAGCCAAAGCAGGCATGGACCGCAAGCCGGTTTGAACACTGGTATTCCCTTCATTTACGCTGCCTTTACCGGCGAGTGATTTATTGAGTGGGAAAGCAAAAACCGGAAAATTCCATTGTGCAGCATATTCCAACACCCGCATCAGCACGCCTGCATCGCGGAAAGGCGTTGTACCGTCGCTGAAGGCAATGGCGCCGGCCTGGCGAAGATCGTACAGCTCGGCCATGTCTTCACCCTTCATACCGGCTGTAGCCGCTGCGATCGGCCATATCGGCAGGATATCGTTGGCCGGATGGCGGCGAACATGCTGAATTACTGCAGCATGGTCCGGTCGCGGATCTTTACCCGATAAAGTGCAAAGGGCGGTATAACCTCCGTCGCGTCCGGCTGCTGCAAGGCTATGAAGGTCTTCCGTCCATTCCTCGCCCGGATCCTGACAAACTGAATAGAGGTCAACCCAACCCGGTGAAACAAGACAACCCGCAGCGTCCCAAACTTCCTTTCCGGTAAGATCCTGTCCGATGGCTGAAATAAATCCATCCCGGACGCCGATATCGACTTGCTGCCGGTGAAAATTGGACAATGGATCGGCGATCAGGCAACGCTGGAGGACGAGGTCATGCATGTTGGGTCGTGGGGCTGGGTTTTCGTTTGCTGATAAACAGGATGGTTTCTAATAGCAAGGCAAGTATACAAATAGCAAGCAGCAAGCGCGACCATTTGCGCGCCGGATTGCTGTCTGACCATTGCAAAAACGAACCTTTGCCTGGGTTCAATTCAGCTCCGGCAGCTGCAGCCAGGGCGCTGAGGGTGTTTTCGTCGGGTATCCGGCTGTCAGATTCCGTGCTCCGGTGGTTGAGGGCCAGATGTCCGACAAGTTGCTTTTCAGGGTTTATGATGGCATAAAGCCCGGCCGCTTCGGGTTGTCTGCCGGCATAAATGCGCGTTGTGGCTTCGGCCGGTCCGCTCTCGGCTATCCATGCCTGGTTTCCGGCCTGCAGGGAATAATTGCGGCCTTCCTGCCAACGTTCCGGAATTTCAGTCCACAAGCCGCTGCCCGCAGGTAAATATAAAGGAAGCGCGCGGCTCTGGTGTATGGCAGTGTTGGCGATGATGGCCAAGGGCGCAGGTGAGCGCAGGTAATCGCGCGATGATTCTTCCCAGGGCATGGTAAACAGCACCAAATGCCCACGGCCATGTTTGCGGTACAAGACAGCAGGGTTGCCATCGCGGTAGCGCTGCAGTATTTCCGCGTCGCCCGAATTACCGCCCGTGCTGAACCATAAGGTCACAGCGCCTGCCTGGGCTTCCTCCGGATTTTTGCTGTAAACGCCTTTGAAGAAGGGGTGATTAAATTCGGGTTTGTCGAGCTCCCGCACCACGGAAATACGCTCTGTCAGCGGTGGAAAACCGAGCTTTTGCAATCCGCCGTTCATGCGTTCAGGCAGGGCCGTCGCAGATGGGATGATCACCACGCCTGCGCCTTCGGTTGCCATCTTGAGCATGGCATCAGCATCGCTTTCGCTGATAGCCCCTGAGCCGGAGGTGATACTCAGACCGGGCGTTTCCTCGCTTGTATTCACATTGAAAACACGGCTGCTGCGCAACATCGCATTGAGAAAGCCATTGCTGCGATCGCCGTTGATGCGAACCGCTACAGGTGGCATCAGGGGCAGGCTGATAAAGAAGCGGTTGTCGAAGGGAAAGCCTTCGTCTTCCGTTTGAATACTCAGCGGAATCTGGCCCCCGTCGCCTGCGGAAAAGCTGAAAGTTCCTTTGGAGATGCCACGGGCGGGGAGATCCAGGCTTATGGTTTGCAATACGCGCCCATCGCGCATCAAGCGGAAGGGAATGCCGCTGAGCGCCTGTTCGCTGTGGTTGCCGGCATGGAAGCTGATCTTGCCTCCGGTGCTGCCTGCAATCAAAGGTGCTTCCAGCCAAACACTGTCGATGCTGATATTTGGCCGGGCGCTGACAGGAATTCTTGACCAGCGCGCTGTAATGGTACTATCGTAAGGCTCCGCTTTTCTGGCCATTCCGGTGCGGAAATCGCTCACCACATACGCGTATTTCTTTTGTGCCGGTTCTTCGGCCAATAAGGCGTTTTGCGTGCGTATGATGCGGGCAAGGTCGGGTGAGCCCGGATTAACGCGCACACCGTCTACCTGTGCCAGAAAACTCTCCGATCCGGTAAATCCACCTTCGCGTTGATCGGCAGCAGTCAACAAGCAGAAACGCGCAGTTTTCGGATGTGATTTTACGATGGCATGGATGGCGCTGCGGGCCTGTTCAAGGGCAGGTACTTTCCCTTCTCCCGCTTCCATGCTGTAACTGTTGTCGAAGAAAATGCAAATCGCTTCGGAGCCTGTCCCTGCAGCCTGTTGCTTTCCGGCAGGAAAGGGTCCGGCAAAAGCAAAAATCAGCGCTGCCAAAGCCAGCAGTCTGGCAGCCAGCACCAGACGGTGCAATAATTTCTTTTCCTGTTGCACACGAGAAGTCAACGACTTCAGCATGCGCACATTGGTAAAGGGCAATTTTTTGTATCGGCGGAGATGAAAAAGATGAACAATGACAGGTATCAAAAGGCTGCCAAGTGCAACCAAAAACCAAGGGTGCAACCAGTTCATCGTTTGGCAAAGGTACGAAACGGCTGCCCTCGTGGCTGCCCTCATATGATTACAGCCATAAGATGCCGCACCGCGAGCCCTTAAAACGGGTTTGCCACAGAGAAACCGTGTAGAGCGCAGTGGGACACCTGCGCCACCGTGGGACATTTGCGCCGCCGTAGATTGAGTTTGGCAAGGGTATTCACTGCGTTGCTATCTTGCGTGGCGCCCATGTCCCACGAGGTCCCACGGAGTCTCACGAAGTTGCCGCAGCACTGAGAAACCGTGTAACCCCCAGTGGGACACCTGCGCCACCGTGGGACATTGGCGCTGCCTTGGATAGCCGGCGCCAGGTTTATTTAACTCGCTGCTGTCGTTCGGGGCGCCTGTGTCCCACCAGGTCCTACGGAGTCTCACGAAGTTGCCGCAGCACTGAGAAACCGTGTAACCCCCAGTGGGACACCTGCGGCGCCGTGGGACATTGGCGCTGCCTTGGATAGCCGGCGAGAAGGGTTTCACCGCGTTGCCATCTTTCGAGGCGTCTGTGTCCCACAAAGTCCTACGAAATCAGCTATAAAGCAACCAAGAACGAATCAGAAATCCAGCGCTTATATCGCCCGAAACGATAGGGTGAAATTCACATAAGCGCAATTCAAAAAGCCTCCCAGCTCGGCACTCCCCAAAAACAAAACCCGCGCTAACACAAAGTTGACGCGGGTTTTCTGTTAGTAGTCGCGGAGAGAGGGGGATTCGAACCCCCGATACAGTTTCCCGTATACATGCTTTCCAGGCATGCCCGTTCGACCGCTCCGGCATCTCTCCTAATAAGGGTGCAAAGGTAAGCAGAGAATCCGGATTTGAAGCTTGCCAGCGTCGGCTATTTACAGGCCGAATATTCTCCGCGCGTTGGTGCTGGTTTGCGCCGCACAAACCTCCGGTTCTATGCCCAGTGCTGCCGCCAGCCTTGCATTAATCTCCTTGAGATAGGCTGGCTCATTGCGCTTACCGCGATAAGGCACAGGTGAAAGGAAGGGCGCATCGGTTTCCAATACGAGCGCTTCAGGTGTACAAGCGCTGAGAATCTCTGCGAGGTTGCTGTTGTGGTATGTAATCACACCGCCGACGCCCAGCGCAAAGCCCATGTCGATGGCGCGTTCTGCCTGCTGCGCACTTCCGCCGAAACAGTGCAGCACCGCTTTCATTCCCTTGGCCATGAAAGGTTCTGCAATTTTCATGGCTTCGTCGGTGGCTTTGCGGCTGTGGATGGAAACCGGGAGATTCAGTTCCAGGGCCCAGCCAAACTGTACCGCCAGGGCATCGCATTGGGCATCGTAAAAAGTGAGATCCCAATGCTTGTCCAAACCGACTTCGCCTACTGCGATGTAGCCGCCGCGGTGCAGGAGTTCGCCCAGCGTATCGAGTTCCTGCTTCCAGCCCGCATCCACATCACAGGGATGCAAACCCATCATCGGCAGGCAATAGCCGGGGTACAATTCAGCGAGTTTGTGCATGCGTTCCACCGAATCGAGGTCGATATTGGGCAACAAAACATGGCTCACGCCGGCTGCTTTGGCGCGTTCTATCACCGCATCCAGGTCGGCGTCGAATTCTTTATGGTAAATATGGGAATGGGTATCGATCATCACCAGCTTATCTTTTCCTTGTTCAAAAATGCATCAATTCCGCGGATGCAGTCGGCCGAACTTCTGGCTTCGGCATTCATGGCGGCGGCCAGATTCATGCCTTCATCCATCGACAACCCTGAGCTCTCCCACAAAAGCTTTTTGGTAAGCGCAATGGCATCTCCTGAATTCTGCGCGGCCAGTTTGCCGGCAAATTTCAACACCTCATCCATGAAGTTTTCGGCCTCGAAGATGCGCGATACCATGCCGAGCTCCCGGGCTTCGTTGGCGTTCAAAATTCTGCCGCTTAGCAACAACTCCCGCGCTTGTTGTCCGTTGATTTTGCGCTGCAGGAACACCGAAACCAGGGCCGGGATGAATCCGATTTTGGTTTCCGTATAGCCAAAGCTGGCGGCCGGTGTGGCAAAGCAAAAATCACAGGCATTCGCCAGGCCGCAGCCTCCGGCCAGGGCCGGGCCATGCACCGCGGCAATGACAGGTTTGGGTCCGCTGAGTATCAATTGGTACAAGGCCTTTAATCGCATGGAGTCGGCGATATTTTCTTCCCGGCTGTTGTGCCTGATTTCCTGCAAATAGGCGAGGTCGGCGCCTGCACAAAAGGCTTCGCCGGCGCCCTCCAGTACGATAACACGCGTACCGGAATCGCGCATGTGATAGGCGATGCGTTCTGTAAGTCCAGCCACCAGGGCCGGATTCAGGGCATTGCGTTTTTCAGGGCGATGGAGCGTAAGCCGGCAAATCCGGTTCTCAATCTCTTCCCTCAATACTGCTTCCATGGCACAAAAATAGAGGGGCGCCCCGAAGAGCGCCCCTACAACCAACAAACACCCGGAACGATTAGTGCTGAATATGCACCTTGCGGGTAGCAGTTTCACCGGCTGCAGTAATCTTCACGAAGTAGATTCCGCTGCTCATGTTCGTTGCCTGCACATTGAAAATTCCGCTCTTGAGACCCCGTGTCGGGATATCAGCGACTTTAGTTCCAAGGATATTATACAGTCCGATTTCGAGGTCGGATTGTCCACCCGGTGCTACCTCTAAGGCGAATTCACCACGGTTGGGATTCGGATATACGCTGATCTGTGCATTCAGACCCTGCGTTTCTTCCACATTGCGGCGGTTGATGGTTACCGACTTTACAGCAACACATTCACAGCCATTGGCATTACGGGCACGCATGGTGATGCGGTATACACCGTCTTCCTGGAAGTTGTTAAAGCCTGCGGCGCCGCTGCTCTGGCCTTCACGGTCGTACAGCCAGGTGTAAGTAACGCCTGGTTGTGCACCGGAGCCGGTGCTGGAACGGGGTGTGAAGTCTACACCGCGGAAGCCTTTGCTGTAATTGATGTCAGCATCGAAATCGCAGGTGCGCGGACCTTCGTTCATAGTTACTTGCTTGGTGATGGAATCGGCGCAGCCTCCTTCAATAAAGGCATACAAGGTTACATTGAATACGCGGGTATTGGTTACGCCCTGGTAGGTGTAGCGCGGCGCTGCGTCGTTGCTGGTATTGCCGTCTGCGAAGTTCCAGAGGTAGCGGATATCGCCCTGGGGCCAGGTGCTGCGGTTCACGAATACCATTTGCTGACCTGCGCATACATCATTGGTATTGAAGTCGGCAGTGGGCTGGATGCCTACGCTGAGCATACGGCTAACCTCGTCTGAGCAGCCATTGTCCAGCTCGACACGCATTTTAACGTTCTTCGGTCCGAGGGTGGTCCAAGGTTTTACCGGACTCATCACCGTGCTATTGCTGCCGTCGCCAAAATCCCATCGATAACTGGCATTTGTGCCGGTCACGCGGGGAGTTGTGTTGGTGAAAGTTGTCGGTGTGATGCTGCAGGTGGGGGTATTGATGAATGAAGCGCTGGGCGAAGGTTTAGCCACAATGATGCGTGTGTTGGAATCGACACAACCGAACTCGCTGATGGCTTTCATTTTTACGTTGTGAATGCCGGGAGTAGAGAACTGATGGGTTTCGTCGCGCAGTGTGCCGATGGCGCCGTTGTCGTCAAAGTCCCAGAAAAAGCCAATGATACCGCTGCTGATGCGCGAAGTGTTGTTGAAAGTGAAAAGCTGGTTCTGGCAATCTCCGCTGGCCTGGTTGAAGCCGGCAACCGGTTTCGGGAATACATAGAAGTTCTTGCTTTCGGTTTTGGAGCAGCCGTTCAAGGTGGCTTTCAGTGTTACCACGTATGCGCCGACATTGCGGTATGTATGTACAGCGTTGGAAGTGGTGCGCACGGGTGTGCCATCGCCGAAGTTCCATTCGTAGCTGGTCGGTGTGAGGGGAGAAGTGCGGTTGGTGAAGTTTGCCAGGTTGCCGTCGCACACATTCTGTTTGCTGAAGTCAACAACCGGCACAGCGTTGATGGTTACCGGCACGGTGATTTCGTTGGTGAAACCATAAGGATTGGTGATAGTAATCAGGCGCACGTTGAAGGTGCCGGTGCGCGCATAGCTATGCACCGGATTGGAAGCGATAGAGGTATCGCCGTCGCCGAAGTACCAGATGTAATCAAGGGCACCGCTTTTTACGGTTGATTTGTTTTCGAAGAAGGTGGCATCTCCAAGGCAGTTTACTGCCGGAATGGTAAAGGCCGGACGTCCGAGCGGCTGGATAAATACGCGGCGCTGGATGGTGGTATCGCAGCCATTCTGTTCGTCGCGGATCATTACACCGACAATGAACGTTGAGTCTTCATCGCTCAGGCTGGTGGGGGTGAAAGTGATTTCACCGTTCGCAGAGGAGGAGGGAGTCTGGCTCAGTGAAATATATCCGGGCACACTGCGGCCGCCAACGGAACGTGCAAAAGGCGCGGCTGTCCAACGGTTGCCGGTGCCATAGTCTGCGTTGGTGTACATGCGCGGAGCAGAGAAAGTGTATTTCACACTTTGGTTTTCAATTGTCACTTCCAGGTTGCGGCGTGGGTCGTTGAGGCCTTCGGTGAGGGTGAGCGAACCACCGGAGGGAGCCGGGCGCACATTCATGTTAAACACCTGGGTGTCGTTGGCGCGGTTATCGTCTGGAATATCGATGAAGACCTGCAGACGAACAGCTCCGGGCACCAGGCGTACAGGGGTCTGGAAGGTGTAATTGCCGTTTTGACCAGCGAGAATACGTCCAGTGAAGCGTTCCGTTACTTTTGGTCCATTGTTCACCCTATAACTTACGTTGAAATTAAAAGCAGTATCAGAGTAATTGTTGCGGATACTGATGGTAGGCCGCTCGCTAAAATTAGAGCAAGGGTTGCTTCCGGCATTCCAGGTTACAGAAGTGGCCTGCAAGTCAGTGAAGTTTTCACGGCTGCCGCGATCAGAGGAAATTGGATTTCTGGGGTTATTATTCTTGTCTCTTCCGGTAACCGTGGGCATACTGTTCTGACAACGCCAGGACAATGCGCGGTAGTCGTTGGCAGCACGGTCGGCAAAACGGGGATTAACAAATATGTTGTTGCGCGTTGCGCCGATCGGTGCGGATCCGGTATTCAGATTGGCAGCTGCAGTACCGAGTACACCCGGCCAGTTGCCAGTAGTAGCTGCACCGCCTGCCACACCGAAGTAGAGGATAGGTGTTGTGCTGCTCGAGAAGAATACGTTGTAGTCCACCTCGGCAAAACCGGTAATCTGGCCTGCGAGGAACAGCA
>CANHTS010000034.1 GCA_947463435.1 Flavobacteriales bacterium
CGTCATCTCCTCTCCCAACGCCATCATCGCCCAGGCCATGGTCAAGCTCGGCTATGTATTCACCGATGCTGGGCGGATTACCAAGGGCTACCGCATGCTCGACGCGGTGCGCGGACAGATGGAGAAATTCCCCGGCTGGTACACCTGCTGGGCCAATACGGCGCTGATGGAAGCCTTTGGCGCCGTGCAGCTTGAAGTGTGTGGCCCACAAGCCGGAACAACAATAGGTGCACTGCGGAAGCAATTGCCCACATCCATGGTATTGGCCTGGAGCAGCGACGGCTCACTGGTACCTGTTCTGGAAACAAAAGATCAGGCTTCGGAAACGATCTACCTCTGCCGCGACCAGCTTTGCCTGGAGCCGGTACACACGGCAGCACAGGCGCTTGAGGTGTTGGAAGATCTCTACGGACTGGAAAACCAATAAACCGGTTTGGGCGTTATTCGCAGGTTATGCAAGACAAATTGCGCTGGCATCAGTCAGAAAAGGGCAACCGCGACAAAGCTATGGCTGGCGAACCGGCGGCAGCGCTGATGGCACGCAACACCTTTCCCACCCGTTGGGCTGAAATCATGGAGCGCATGCAAAGCGTTCAACCCGAAGCCTATGCCCGCAGCCGCAATTTTGTGGATGGAAAGGTTACGCGCTTGTCGCCCTACCTTTCCCGCGGCGTGATCAGCACCAAAGACGTGTTGGATTCGCTGCTGGCGCGTGGCCTGTCATGGAACCAGGTGGAAAAACTGGTACAGGAACTTGGCTGGCGTGAATATTTCCAGCGCGTTTGGCAACACATCGGCAAAGGCATCGATGAAGACATCCGGCATCCGCAACCCGGAGTACGCCATCACGGCATGCCCATCGCCATCCAGCAGGGCGAAACGGGCATCGAAGGCATCGACCAGGGCATCGAAAGCCTCCTCAAAGACGGTTACATGCACAACCACCAGCGCATGTATACGGCTGCATTGGCGTGCAACATCGCCCATGCCCACTGGAAACAGTCGGCCCGCTGGATGTATTACCACCTGCTCGACGGCGATTGGGCCAGCAATGCGCTCAGCTGGCAATGGGTGGCCGGAAGCTTTTCCAATAAGTCCTACGTGGCCAACCAGGAAAACATCAACCGCTATACCGGCACGCACCAGCGCGGCACTTTCCTGGATACGGATTATGAAAGCCTGGCCGATCTTTCCATACCTGAAGCGCTCAGGCCGCACGGCATTCCGGCGCTCGACACGCAGCTCGCGCTAACACCGATACCGCTTATCAATCCTGAGTTACCGGTCATGGTATACACCTATTACAACCTCGACCCGCGTTGGCATGCGGATGAAAAAGCGAACCGGATTCTGTTGCTCGAACCTTCGCATTTCCAGGCATATCCGGTAAGCCGGCGCTGCCTGAAGTTCGCCGCTGAGTTGGGCAAGATCATACCCGATTTGCAGGTGTTCTGCGGCGAATTCAGCGAACTGCAAGCCATCACCGGCGCTGCGCCCATCCATTTCAAGGAACATCCGATGAACCGGCATTTCAGGGGCAAAGAGGAAGCGCGCGACTGGATGTGCCCGGGCGTAAGCGGTTATACCCCATCGTTCAGCGGTTGGTGGAAACAGGCCGAGCCGAAACTGCGGGCGCTCTTCAAACCTTGATTTTCCCGAACTGCCACGAATGAACCGGCGGCCGTATTTGGCTGTTATGCCCTGGTATGTCGTCTGAAAGGCAGGAGATCCAACTTGTATGGCTGAAGCGCGACCTGCGCACGGAAGACCATGCGGCCTTGGCAGCTGCGGAATCCGGCGGCATGCCCTGGCTTGCCATCTGGATTTTTGAGCCTTCCCTCCTCGCCCATCCCGACGCGGCTGAGCGGCACCACGGATTCTGTTTGCAATCGATCGCCGCCATGAACCGGCGCTGGCAAGGCATTCGGCAGGAAGTGGCTGTTTTCCATGCCGAAGCGGAGGAAGTTTTCAGCGCCCTGGATGCGATGTACAAGATCGTCGCGGTGCACAGCTACGCCGAGTCGGGTACACGCATCACGTGGGACCGCGACAAAAGGATGCAGCGCTGGTTTCGGGATAAGGGCATCGCCTGGAAGGAATACCAGCGCGACGGCATCCACCGCGGCATCCGCAACCGCGAAGGCTGGGATGCTGCCTGGTTTGCCACCATGCATGCACCGCGCATTGCCAACGGCTACCGCCCGACTCCGCCGCTTCCCCTTCCTACACAACTGCTCCTGCAAAAAACACAGCAGGATGCCTGGCTGCGCGCCACGGAAGGCATGCAGCCCGGAGGCGAGCAACTGGCCTGGCGCTATCTCCAAGATTTCTTTGAAGGAAGGGGCCGCGATTACCGCCGTGCGATCTCCAAACCCCAGGAAAGCCGCCGCGCCTGCAGCCGTCTTTCTCCTTACCTGGCTTGGGGAAATCTGTCCAGCCGGCAGGTGCATCAGTTCACCCGCGGCCGGACGAAGGAACGGAAGCAAACGCAGCCCTGGAAAAGCTTTCTGGAACGGCTCAAATGGCGTTGTCACTTCATCCAAAAATTCGAAAACGAATGCAGGTATGAAACTGAACACATCAATGCAGGCTATGCCGGCCTGGAGCGGAACAGCGATCCGGAAGCGCTGCAAGCCTGGATGGAAGGACGAACGGGCATACCGCTGGTAGATGCTTCGATGCGCTGCCTGCAGGCCACGGGCTGGATCAATTTCAGGATGCGTGCGATGCTGGTTTCCGTTTTATGCCATCACATGGGCTACGACTGGCGCGCCGGCGCTTATCACCTTGCCCGCTTATTTCTTGATTACGAACCCGGCATCCATTACCCGCAGTTTCAGATGCAGGCCGGCACCACCGGCATCCACACCTTGCGGGTGTATAATCCGGTGAAAAATGCGCTCAATCACGACCCGGAGGCGAAGTTCATCCTGACTTGGGTACCGGAACTCAATAACTTACCCCTCGACCTGGTGCATCGCCCATGGCAGTTTCAGGAAATGGAGACACAGTTGTACGGATTTACTCCGGGATTAGATTATCCCATGCCCTTATTCAATCCGGAAAAGGCACCGCGTGCGCACACAGACCCTCTGTGGGCGATGCGGAAAGATGCGTTGGTAAAGAAGGAACAGTTAAGAATCTTGCAGCTTCACACCCGTGAAGGGTTGCGACGGCGGCCGGATGCCGTGTAGCTGTGGGGAAAGAACAGGCGGTGCACAATGCCGTAAATCAGCAAAGCGGCTGCAATGCCCATGCTGATCCAGCTGCTGATTCCGAGATGGCTCCAGAATGCATTGTCGTCGGCAGATGCCTGTTGATACGGATGTTCCAGGTTTCCTACGGCCATTGCTGCCACCGCATGGGTGGAGAGAACGGCTGCCTTACTGCTCTTGTCCATCGCTTGAACCGAGGCTGCAGTGCGGGACTCGTTTGAAACCTGTTGCACTGTTGCTGCGGCACCCACAGATGGGGAAACCTGAAGAGCCAGCATAAGGAGGGGGATCCATAGCATGGGGCAAATATACACAGTATATTGACCGAATAACGAAATTAGTTTCACAAAACAATTCTTTAATTTATAAAACGGATGGTTGAGTAAGCCAAGCCGCTGCAAGCCGTCTGCAGAAACTTAAAAATACAACAAAAAGACCCTTAACGAATCATAGCATATTTCCCCTAATGTTTCCGGCTATTGCCTTGTCTGCCAGTGTGTTTCCCTCCAGGTCCGCGCCTATCGCGTCCAGGTTTCTTTTCTGTGACACCGGGTTCAATGCCTTCGGGCAAACTGAGTTCATGGATGGGTGCGCCGATGAGTTGTTCGATGCGTTGCAGCTTGCGCCGGTCGGGTCCGTTCACCAGGGTGATGGCCTCGCCGGTTGATTCAGCACGCGCCGTGCGACCAATCCGGTGGATATAGTCTTCCGCATCGCCGGGCACATCGTAATTGATCACCATCTGGATGTCTTCGATATCGATGCCGCGGGAAAGGATATCCGTGGCCACCAGCACCGGCATCTTGCGGTTGCGGAACTGCCGCAGCATATCCTCGCGCTCGCTCTGTTCCAGGTCTGAATGGATGGCTCCGACTTTCAGTCCCAATACCCGCAGCTCGCGTTCCAGTTCCTTGGCTTTTTTCTTGGTGCCGGTGAAGATGATCACGCTGGCCGGCTGCTTTTCTTTCATGATGCGCTGCACCAGCCTGTTCTTGCTGCTGTCTTCTACCTTGTAAATACGCTGTGTTACGCCGGCGGCAGGTTTGGAAACGGCGATGCTGATTTCGGCAGGCTTGTCGAGCAATTGCTTGGCCAGTTCGCGGATCTTGGGCGACATGGTGGCCGAGAACATGAGCGTCTGCCGCTCTTTGGGCAGGAACGAAACGATGCGGTAGATATCAAAGATGAAGCCCATATTCAGCATGCGGTCGGCTTCGTCGAGGATGAGATAGCGCAAGTGGGAAAAATCCACATAGCCGAGGTTGAGATGTGCCAGGAGCCGGCCGGGCGTGGCGATGATCACATTGGCACCTTCCTTCAAAGCCCGCTTTTCGCGTTCGAAGGCCATGCCATCGCTCCCACCGTATACCGGCGTGGAGCTGACGGGCGTGTAATAAGAAAAGCCTTGCAGCGATTGATCGATTTGCAAAGCCAGTTCGCGTGTCGGAACCAGGATAAGGGTAGTTGTTTTATCGCTCGGGTACAGCACCAGGTCGTCGAGCACAGGAAGAACAAAGGCTGCGGTTTTGCCCGTCCCGGTCTGGGCACAGGCAATCAGGTCGCTGCGATCCATGATCAATGGGATGGCCTGTTGCTGTATCGGTGTTGGAGTCTGGAATCCCATGGCGTCGAGCCCGTCGAGCAGCTCATGGGTAAAGTCGAATTTGTCGAAGGTCAAAATATGCGTTCGTGCAAAGATAGGCTACAGGCCTTGCCTAAATGTATTTTCCCGATTTAACCCTGTCGTTACAGGGAATGCGGATTTAAAAGGCTAATTTCGCGGACTTTTTTACCTACCCGATGAACTTACGCAACATCGCCATCATTGCCCACGTTGACCATGGCAAGACCACTCTGGTTGATAAAATGCTTCTCCATTCGCGCATTTTCCGCGACAACCAGGAAGCAGGCGAGCTGATCCTTGACAACAACGACCTCGAACGCGAGCGCGGTATCACCATCCTCGCCAAGAACGTCAGCATTCAGTGGAAAGATACCAAGGTCAATATCATCGACACGCCCGGTCACGCCGATTTCGGCGGTGAAGTGGAGCGCGTGCTCAATATGGCCGACGGCGTTTTGCTGCTGGTGGATGCCTTTGAAGGCCCTATGCCCCAGACGCGCTTTGTACTCCAGAAAGCCCTGCAACTCGGCAAGAAAGCCGTGGTGGTGATCAACAAGGTAGACAAGCCAAATTGCGACCCCGACAAGACGCACGACGATGTATTCGACCTTTTCTTCAACCTCGGCGCCAACGAAGAGCAGCTCGATTTCCCGACCATCTACGGCAGCGGCAAGCAAGGTTGGTACGGACCTGATTGGAAAACGCCTACTGAAGACGTTAGCCATCTCCTCGACACCATCCTCAAGGAAATTCCACCACCGGTAGCACTCGAAGGTGCGCCCCAGGTGCAGATTACCAGCCTCGACTACAGCAGCTATACCGGCCGTATTGCCATCGGTCGTGTTACCCGCGGCATGTTGAAGGAAAATATGCCCGTGAGCCTGATCAAACGCGACGGCAGCGTGCAGAAGCACCGCATCCGCGAACTCTTTGCCTTCGAAGGCCTCGGCCGCCGCAAGGTGACTGAAGTGATGGCCGGCGATATCTGCGCCATCACCGGTCTGGAGAACTTTGATATCGGAGATACAGTTTCGGATATCGAAAATCCGGAAGCCATGCCGCCCATCAACATCGATGAGCCTACCATGAGTATGGTGTTTACCATCAACAACTCACCCTTCTTCGGTAAGGAAGGCAAATTCGTAACCAGCCGACACCTGCGCGACCGCCTGGAAAAGGAAACCGAAAAGAACCTCGCGATGCGCCTGAAGCCGACCGACAGCGCCGATGCCTTTATGGTTTTCGGCCGCGGTATCCTGCACCTCGGTGTATTGGTGGAAACCATGCGCCGCGAAGGCTATGAACTACAGCTCGGTCAGCCGCGCGTACTTGTGAAAGAAATCGACGGCGTAACGCATGAACCGATCGAAGTGCTGACGGTTGACGTACCCGAACACCACAGCGGCAAAGTGATTGAAGCCGTAAGCCAACGCAAGGGCGAAATGTTGAGCATGATGCCCAAGGGCGATTTCGTGCGCATCGAATTCGAAATTCCTTCGCGCGGTCTGATGGGCCTCCGCAACCAAATGCTCACTGCCACACAGGGCGAAGCCATCATGGCGCATCGCTTCAAGGAATACGCACCCTGGAAAGGTGCCATGCCCGGTCGCATCAACGGGGTGCTCATCAGCAAGGAAAAAGGCGCAGCTACAGCCTATTCCATGGACAAGCTGAAAGACCGCGGTCAGTTCTTCATCCATCCGGGTGAGGAAGTGTATACCGGACAAATCATCGGAGAACAGATCAAACCCGGCGATTTGGTGGTGAACGTGGTGGCGGCCAAGCAGCTCACCAACTTCCGCGCTGCGGGCAAAGACGACAATGCCGTTCTCGCTCCGCCGATCGAATTCACGCTGGAAGAGGCGATGGAGTACATCGAGGAGGACGAATACGTGGAAGTAACGCCCCAGAACATCCGCCTCCGCAAGATCCTGCTTGACGAGAACGAACGGAAACGGGCTTCGAACAAGTCTTTCGCAGGCACGGTATAACACTTTCATCACCGGATACCGGTCTGTTTCTGCTGGATTTTTAACGGCAAGTGTCTTCAGCTGCAATCACCGCTGTACAGGCGCTCAATGGGCGTGCATCGGATTTTTTAAGCGCATGCAGCCTGAATTACCTTAACGCGTTGCGATATTGTGTATTTAAAAGCTGTATCGCACACGTAGGAACACGGTGCTTCCCAATGTCTGATACAGTCTGTTGTTGCGCGCGAAAAGCGACTGCGCCAGCAGTGTGAGCTCCCAGTTCTGGGCCATCCAGCATGTCGCGGAAGGCATGAAGATGCTGAGATGCGAGGTGGGACTGTACAACGAGGTGAAGGAAGCGTTCAGCACCGGATTGATCTGTTTGGCCAATTGGCCGGCGAAACTATGTTTCAGCGGCATGAGGTGTACCGGACTGAGCCGCTGGTAACTGAGGTTATACAACGCGCTCAGGTCCTTTCCACCGCGGCTTTGGTATAGATAAGTTCCCATCAGGTACCATCCGTTCTGAAAGGTATAATCCAAAGATGCCGTGGCGAGCAGGGTGTATCGGTCGTTGACCGAAGATGCATTACCCCGATAGAGGTTGTACTCGCCCTTGAAGCCGGCCTGGCCCAGGTTGCCCGCAAAACCCGCACCCGCGAACACGAGGCTGTCGAATTTACCACCCAGCGCCTGTATATCGTATCTCCCGATCTGAGAACGCCAGAGCAGCGCAGCCTTGCGGTCTGACCTTTCAGAACCTGCGCTCCCGGCCATCTCCAGGCTACCCCTGCCCTTCAGATTGTAAATGGCCCTGATGCCATCACAACCTGGTCTTTCCTCGTAGTCGAAATCAAAGAAATTGAAGGCATTGAATACATCGTTTGGATTCCATACGGTACCGATGCCCCAGTTGATGCGTTGCCGGCCGGCGATTAACTCCAGCCGGTCTGTCCGGTAGCTAACGGCAGCTCGGTCCACGATGCCATGCCAAAACAAATTACCTTGAAAATTGCCGGTTTCCGAAAGCCTGAAAAAACCGTAGTCCATGGCGATCAAATGCGTAAATCCCGGCTGCTTCAAAAGATTACCCGCGAAGAGGCGCTGCCTTGTTTCAAGCCGGAACCGCCAATGTTCACCGCACGCATACGCGAGGTTAACCCGGGCATGAAGAATTCCGGTATGGTCGGCTTCGCGCAGCTTGCGAAGAAATGTGGTCTGGCTTAATCCTTTCACATAACCGTGCAAGGTCAAACCGCTTCGTATGGTACTGTCTTGCCCTCTTACGATAGCAGGGCAGGCAACCGCGAGGGCAAGAAGGCTGAGAGAGGGGTACAACAGCCGCATCGCCTTCATTGTCTGATTTCATCGGAAACAACGCGTCCGTCCACAAGGGTAATAACCCTGCGGGCCTTTTCGATCACCCGCTGATCATGCGTACTGAAAAGGAACGTAATATTCTCGTCGCGGTTCAGACGGGCCATGATATCGAGCAGGTTGGCCGCGCTCACGCTGTCGAGGTTGGCGGTTGGTTCATCGGCAAGCACGATGCGTGGCTTGGATGCCAATGCCCTTGCTACGGCAACCCTTTGCTGCTGTCCGCCACTGAGTTTACCAGGCTTGCTTTCGGCCTTGTCAGCCAGGCCCACCTCTTCCAGCAGTGTCCGAACACGCGCCTCACGCTCCTCGCGGGGCACTCCCTGCAGCTGCATCACGAAGCCCACGTTTTCCCGGGCAGTGAGCACCGGCACCAGGTTGTAGGCCTGAAACACGAAACCGATGTTGTGGAGCCTGAAGTCAATCAACTCGTTTTCGCTGAGCTGGGTGAGATCCGTACCGGCGAGGATCACAGAACCAGCGGTCGGCGCATCCAGTCCGCCTATGAGATGTAGCAGTGTACTCTTGCCCGATCCGGAGGGTCCTACGATGGCCGTAAATTCCCCTTCCTCGATATGGAGGTGTACATTATCCACCGCCCTGACAGGAATCTGATGTCCGTTGTACACCTTGCTCAATTCATGGGCATCGATAACGGTGGCTGGCTTTGCATTGGCTTGGTTCATGGATTCAAATGGGTTCATTTCATATTTTCCTGACAGCCTCCACGGGTTTGAGTTGCAATGCGCGCCAGGCAGGATAAGCCGAGGCGAGCAGCGCGGTGACCAGAGACATAACCGCAATGTTGATGTATTTCGAAGGCTCGAGCGCCGGATACACGATGGCGCTAAAACCGAACTGGCTCATGCCTGCGCTGAACATCCCCAAATCTATGCCCACCGTTCCGGTCCACCAGATGGTAAACCAAGCCAGTACGATACCGAGAGGGCTCCCGAGCAGCGAGAGGAATAGGGTTTCCAGCATGATCATGGAAAAGATTCTGCGGTTGTTCATGCCTACGGACTTCAGCACACCGATTTCCCGCACGCGTTCCAGTACGGCCATCAACATAGTGTTCACGATACCGAAAGTGAGCGCGAGCAGGATGATGCCGACCACAATGTACATGTACAGATCAAAGGAACTGATGATCATATCGGTCTCCGGGGAAAGCTGTTTCCAGGTCTGGACGAGGGCCGCGGGATAGGCAGCGGCGAGCCTCGCCACATTGGGCGCAAGTGAGGCACTGTCGTCGAGCAGCAGGGCCGCCTCGTGGAAGCTGCAGCCGTCTACACCAAGGAGTGTGGCCAGTGTGCCATGTTCTGTGTAGATGATCCGCTCGTCGAGGGAAGCGTTGCGGCTGCGGTAAATCCCTGTAACCCGCAGCGCCGCGGCGGTAATATTGTTGGAGGTATCGCTGAAGGTTACCACTACTTTGCCATTCAGTTTCACCCGCAGCTTGCGTGCCAGCTTCTCCCCAATATACAGCTGATCCTTCCGGTTCGAAGGGAAATAGGATCCTTCCATCAGCACCTGATTGAGTTCTGTTTGCAGCGCTTCTTCCATGGGGCGGATACCGAACAGTTTCATACCCGTGGCCATTGTCGGCGAACTGATCATGCCGCTTACCACAAGGCGGGTAGTTGCACTTCGCACGCCGGGAGCTTCTGCCGCTATCGTCCATGTATCGTTTTCCCGAAGCAGTGAATGCGGATCCATATCCGGACCGAACTGTGCGTGATGCACCTGCACATGGGAAAACTGTCGGTGAATCACATCGTAGATATTGTTCTGATACAAACCCCAGGCGAAAGCAATCACAAAGGCACCCGCCCATAATCCGAGTGCAATGGAGCCAATTACCAGTAGTGAACGCACCCTGTTTCTCCAGATATTACGCCAGGCAATGGATAGAATCATATTCAGCTGTTGATGGCTTCCACCGGTTTAAGTCTCATCACTTTCCAAACAGGGGCTAAAACAAGTACCACAGAGATGACCAGCACCACCACCGCCTGAATATAGAATATGTCTGGCCTGGTGCTCAACGCGATTACCGGATCGATGCCGTAGGAGATGTACATATCGCGCAGTTGACCTGTCAGCCGGATGGGGTTGCTTTGAAACCACCATACTATACCAAATCCGCTGAGCATGCCCATAGCACAACCCATCAGCGCAATGATAACGGATTCGCCCAGCAGCATCAGACCAATTTTTGATTTCCGGAGGCCAAGCGCTATCAGGATTCCGAACTCATGGGTCCGCTCCATGGTCATCATCAGCAGGGTTCCAAGAAGGCCGAAAGAAATCATCAGGTACAGTATGCCACTCATGATGATGTGGCCGCTGGAGTCTGCCGTGATGAACTGGTCCATTTCCGGATACATTTCCTTCCAGGTCTTCACTTCCAGCCTGGCTGTATCAAGCACTTGCCGCAGACGTTGGTGCACCGGTTCAAGCGCCGCAGGATTGCCCACCTGTAAGGCAAGGGAAGTGATGAGGGATTCTGCACCGAACATCTCCTGAGCCCTTTTCAGGGGAAGGAAGATCATGCGCTGATTGAGTTCGGGGCTTCCCAGTTGCAGCAAACCCGCCACGCGGAACATGCCTGCAGCGGAAGCAGCCCTGTAGCCCTGACCGATGAGCACCAGGGTATCCCCCGGCTTTAGCTTCAGGCGCAACGCCAGTTCTTCACCAAGGAGTGCGACCCGGTCTGTATCGCTCCGAGGATAGCTTCCAACAGTGAGTTTTTCGCTGAACCGGGTGGCACTGCGTTCCAGTGATGGTATGATTCCCATTGCCATGGCTCCCTTGGTCTGATCGGCACCAGAAGCCAGCACGAACGACTGCAGCCGCGGAATTACGGCTGTTACACCCGCGACACGACCGAAGGTATCCGCCAGCGATGCGCGGTGCTCCATGGCATTGTCGATGTTGCTCTCCTCCCAATATCCTTTCAGGTGTACTTGCATGTAACCGCTGGAAAAGGTTACGAAATTGTGGATCATGTTGTCGTATACACCGAGCGTTGCCGAACGCATGATAATCGACAATATGACCGCGAAATACACCGAAGCCGCCGTGATGAGCGTTCTCCGGCGGTTGCGCCAGAGATTGAGCCAGGACATGCGAAGAAGCATCATTGCAGCGCGGTTTTTCAGCGGATGTTGCGGATGTTTTCCGGACTAAAAAACGCATCCGGTATTTCCTGGTCGAACTTTATAGATTCATAGTTGAGCATGGTCTTCTGCCCGGGCTTGCCGGCAGGTATCATTTCCATAACGGAAGTGAGCATGCGCCCGCCGAGGAGTTTTACCCCGGAGCCTGTCATGGTGTTAACCAGTTGCCCTTCTTCATCGTAAAATTCAGTCCGCAATTGCAGGTACCATTCCTTGTCGATCCACACCAGCAACTTGCCCCACACGATGGCCGTTCCTGGTTTCGGTTTCATCTCGATACGGTAGCAAAAGCGTTTATTCAGTGAATCTTCTCCGATCAGTCGGTGGGTATAGTCATCTTCTGCAGAAGCTTCCTTCACAAGGTCGTCATTCGTAAAGTCGGTACCCATCCAGCTCTGGCTCATCATGGAAGGCGGCAGTTTCACCACACGCTCGATAGAAGGCACCCAGTTCCATACTTCCTTGTCACGGCGGAGATAAACGATGCCATTTTCCTTGGCCGGACTGGTGATGAGAATGGCCGCGTTCTTTTTCCCCTTTGACCAGATGCGGGCCTTCATCTCCCGCGTCCAATTTGGCCGAACGATGCGGATGACTAGATCTGCCTGGTGCGTCTTACCGCGCATCTTGTCTTCGGCCTTGCGAACTATTTCCCTGGCAATTGGATCGTCTTGGATGGGGAGGTGATTTGCGAAAAAAAAACGGCTGCTGAACAACGCACAACAAAGTAATAAGGCGGCAGTCTTACTCATCGTTACCTCAAAGGTATACTAAGGCGGTTTCGCGCATCATGATATTGCGCATGGATTGAAGTGTTTTAATACAGAAGGGCTGACCAAAGTTCGACGAGAACGAGTACAAGCGTAATTCAAACAAGTCGCTGTCCATGTGACTTCGACCCTCGTGTTCGACTTCCCCTGAACTGCCTCAACCCTCGTGATCGACCTTACATGGCACCTGTCCAAATAAAACCCGGCAAGGCCGGGTCGGGTTTCGCGTATGGACGAGAAACGTCGACCCTCGTGGTCGACCTCGCATGGCACCCATCAATACCACGAGGGCCGACGGAGTTTCAAACGATTTCTCTGCGAGGGCGACCACAAGGGTTGCCGTTCTCATTTCCATCTCTGCCGCGATTCCAATACATTTGAAAGAATGATCCGAGGCTTGTTGATGTGGATTTGCATGGGCTGCGCCGGGCTGTTGCCGGCACAGGAACTGCGCCTGGGTATTCCCCTGAGCCATGCCATCGCCCCTACGCGCCTGGCTGTCTCCGATGATGGCAACAGAGCCGCCAGCGGTTCGCCGGATCACAGCATACTGCTCCGTGAAACCGAAACGGGTAAAGCACTGCAGCGCTTCAATGGCCATCAGGCTGCCATCAGCGGATTGCAATTCCTTTCCAACGACAGGCTCCTTTCATGGTCAACCGATGGCACACTGAAAATCTGGTCTTGCCGCGCCCAACTGCAGCCGCTGCGCCATAGCCTGGAAGCCCATCGGAGTCCGGTAACACGCGTGCTTCCCTTTCAACAACTGCTCCTCAGCAGCGACGAAAACAGTCATATCCTTTCCTGGGATACCGCCAATGGTCAACTCCTGCAAGACCTGAATGCACATGCAGGTCCATTGCTTGCCTTGCACTCACTCCCCGACGGACGTGTTTTCTCGGCTTCTGCCCAGGATGGCTGGAAAATCTGGACACTTGAGAAACTGCAATTACAACTGCAACACAGCGGCAAGCTGCCGGCCCAAACTGCGCTTCTGGAAATTGCAGAAGATGGCACGCTTTTCCTTTGCACACGCGATGCGCGGGCCGCTATCCTCCCCTACCGGAACGGACGGTATGAGGATGAAGCGCCGCTCATCCAACTCCCGATTTCAGACGCCGAACGCCATCGCTTCTCTCCCCAATTTGCCTTCAGGCGCAATACCGGCAACTGGATCTGTTTCAGCGCGGGTGCCATTTGTTCCGTAAGTCCTGACGCCAATACCACACTCCTTTCCGAATCTGCTTATACCCGTCTGCTGCATGCTACCATGCAACCTTCAAACGAAGCGATCTGGTTCAGCCGGAACGATGGCAGCATTTACCAACTGTTACAAACCACGGAGCAGCGTTTTTACAACAGCAGCGCAGATCAGGCCGAACTCTTCCTTCCCACAAGGAATGGCGGATTACTGGCTTTGCTGGGCGGAAGATTCATTGCCCTCGATGCGCAAGGTCGCATCGCATTCCGCGAAAGTGAACCCGCTCCGCTGAGCCTGCTGAGCGGAAGCCTCCACGCCAGCGGTTGGGTTTATACCGTTTCCACCGATCACCGCATCCGCATCTGGGATCCGGACAACGGCAGACTGGTTCAAAACCTCACCGGCCATACCGGCACCGTGCTGAGCATTGCGAGCGACCAGAGCGGGAAACACCTGATATCCGGCGGCAGGGACGGGAAACTCGTACTATGGAATACCGACAAGGGAAAGATAGAATCAGCTATACAATTTGAATCGCCGGTAATGAGTGTCTGCGCCGCATTCGCGCCAATATCTGCCTACGCCGCGCTTGCAGACGGATCTGTATACCGTGTTTTTCAATCTGCAAACAGTTTCGAAAAATTGAGGATCGCATCGGAAAGCTACACAGGCCGGGGAGCGCAATTGCTGAGCCATCCTCAAAGCGACAAACTCCTTATCTGGAACGCGGATGGCCGCTGCGATCTGCACCGACTTTCAGACGGCAAATTACTGGGGCGCTACCGCAACGCTTCCGGAATCCGGGTTGTGGCCTTGCATGCAAACGGACCGGTTTTCGCTTATGCCGACGGACACGTTGTCGTTGCTTCCTGGCGCAGTTTCAAAAATACTAAGGAGCTGCTTCGGCTTTCTTCAACCATTCATCAGTTACGCACGCTGGGCGGCGACACCCTGGCCTGTGTTGCGGCCGACGGAATGCTGCATCTTTTTTCTCTTCAGCGCGGTTTCCTGGCAAAGCAAAAAATGCATCCCGGCAACAGCATCAACCTGGAAGTTTCCGGCAATCGTCTGGTGAGCGCCGATGCGGAAGGCAACTATGGGCTCTGGAATTGGAAAAGCGGTGAACCGGCAATAACAGATCGGCACACAGGCGGCCTCATGTCGGCCATGTTGTTCCGCGACGGCCAATACCTTTTGCTCGCCGGGATGGATCAGTTTCTTGCCCTACACGACGCATCCGACGCCCATGTGCTGCTGCGGCTGCTCCCGCTGGCCGGCCGCGATTGGATCAGCCTGCACAGCAGCGGACTCTTCGATGCCACCCAGGGCGCCATGGAAAACATGTTCTGGATCCGCGGGGAACGCATCCTCGAATTTGCCCGTCTCAAGGCGCGCTTTTGGGAACCCGGGCTGTGGCATCAGGTGGTGCAACGGCAGAAGCTGCGCGACGTACAAGGCTTTGATCGCATAGCGCTGCATCCTGACCTGCAATTCGGAGAGGCGCGCAACGGATTACTGCCTGTACATCTCCGAAAAAATGACGGCGGTATCGGTCGGGTGGCCGTGTATATCAACGGCAAGGAAATCAGTGCCGACGCGCGCGGAGCCGGCTTCAATGCGCAAGCCGACAGCGCCACTTTGCAGATTGACTTGCGGCAGCATCCTTTCCTGCTCCCGGGTCAGGAAAACGAAATCCTCGTCAAAACCTGGACGGTGGATGGTTTGGTGGAAAGCCGCGGTGCAGTAGCGCGTTATACCGCACCGGTGAGCAAAAGTACGAACACCAAAGCACCGCGGTTCTTTGGCATCGTTTGTGGTACCGGTGCCTACCGCAACAGCGATATCAACCTCCGCTACAGCGTACCGGATGCAACGGCCATCGCAGCCGGTATTACCGAAGGCGCCAACAAGCTTTTCGGCGCGGCCAATACGCAGGTGCGTTTGTTCACCCAACCCGGACCGCGCCCCGGCAGCCGTGAGAACCTGCAGCTGGCCTTCGACAGCATTGCGGCCCTGGCGAAGCCTGAAGACATTGTGTTCATCTATCTCAGCGGCCACGGCATCAATACCGGCGGCGAGGACGGCGAATTCTGCTACCTGCTGCCCGATGCATTCAGCGCCGATGCTGCCGCTTATACAGATCCGCAGCTCCGGCAGCGGGTAAGCCTGGGAACCGGAGAACTCAGCCGTATGCTGAATAAGGTAGCGGCTTTGAAACAGGTGTTGATCATCGATGCCTGCGGTTCGGGAAAGGCGGTTGATAATCTGGCCGGCAAACGTGAGATCGCCCCGGTGCAGATCCGCGCTTTTGACCGCATGCGCGACCGTACCGGCACATTCATCCTGAGCGGATGCGCGGCCGATGCGGTGAGTTACGAAGCCAGCCGCTACGGTCAAGGGTTGCTCACCTATGCCTTGTTGCAGGGCATGGCCGGTGCTTCATTGAAAGACGCAGGCTTGCTGGACGTGGCGAATTGGTTCCAATACGCGCGGGATCGCGTTCCGGAGCTGGCCCGCGGCATCGGCGGACTGCAGGAACCACAAATGCTATTGCCCAGGGGTGGCAGCATCGATATTGCCTTGGTCGATGAACAGGTGCGCAGGCGCATACCGATTGCGCAGGTGAAACCTGTATTCATCCAGAGTCTGGTGCAGGATGAAGCAGCTTTTGAAGACGTTTTGAAGATTGGTGAAATGCTCGACCGGCGCCTGTTCGAACTCAGTTCGCGGGGTATTACGGCACCGATTGCATTTTTTGAAGTAAAGCGTTTCGAGCAGGCATGTCAGCTGTTCGGGCGCTACAGCCGCGAAGGAGACCGGATTGTTTTCAAGGGAAAGATCAAGTGCCCGGATGGAGAAATCCCCGTCAGCATCAGCGAAAGCAGCACGGAAACCTTGGTTACCCGATTGATGGAGCAAGTTACTCAGGTGAAATGAATACACAGATACCCGGACTGAACGAGCAGGATTTGCGGCCATATTTCGACCGTTCCGATTTGTTACGCGATTGTGCCTTGCAATTGCAGAAAGACTGCGCTATGTACGGATTGGAATTGGCCTTGCCGGAGCAGGCGGAAGAAACCTATCACACCTTGTACGCGCAGGTATTGCCGTGGGTACGGGAGCAGATCGACCGGCGGGGTGAGCGCATTTCGGCGTTGTTGTACCGGATCGACGTCAGCGAGGCTTTGGTACGCCAGGCCGCAGCAGAGAGTGAAAGCTGGCCGGAAGCTGTAACGCGGCTCATGTTATGGCGCGAATTGCAAAAAGTTGTCATCCGGCATCTGTATCGATAAACAAGTCTTGTGCCGACTGAAATAAAATTCTTAGATTTGCAGCCCGATTTCGGGAGAGGTGGCAGAGTGGTCGATTGCGGCGGTCTTGAAAACCGTTGAGGGTTAAACCTCCGGGGGTTCGAATCCCTCCCTCTCCGCAAACCAGCAGGCGCCCGGCTTCAGCCGGGCGTTTTTGTTTTTGTGCGACGCGCGTCTGCAATCCCCGAAGGGGTTGCAAGCAAGCGGAGCGCAAGAACAAAAACCGCGTACCGACGCCAACAGGAGTCAGTCAGCTCGTTTCAACGCTACCGTATTTCCGGATCCGCCCAAGCGGATCCCATATCATAACAAAAACCGCGCTCCGACGCAGGAGGAGCCGGCCTGCTGGTTTGACTGCCCCCCTCTTCGGGATCTGCCTCAGCTAATCCCTATTTTCCCTTACCAGATTTTTCATACCAGCGGAGCAACATGCAGCGCCGAGGTCAAAAGGAACCAGCCAATGAATTCGGAACATGACACCTCCGGATCCGCCTCAGCGGATCCCATATCATAGCGGAGCGCAAAAATAAAAACCGCGTACCGACGCCAACAGGAGTCAGTCAGCTCGTTTCAACGCTACCGTATTTCCGGATCCGCCCAAGCGGATCCCATATCATAACAAAAACCGCGCTCCGACGCAGGAGGAGTCGGC